>NZ_JBFUIA010000002.1:0-329018 GCF_056402115.1 Mucilaginibacter sp. P4_C11
ACATTATGGAAGAAAAATGAAGCTTTCAAAATTGATAAAGCTACAACACAAAATATATCTGGAGAAAAGGAGACGGAGCCTTCTTTCGCTTAGCCCAAAGGGCTAAAATAAGTAGCCCGGCAAAAGCCAGGCTACACAAGATAGTCATCCGTCGAATGATCGCCGTATGCCTTCTTTCGCAAAGGCAAAGTTAAATGAAAATATTATCGAAATAAACTTGTTTTTAATGACAGTACCTTGCGGCAGCGAAAGGTGAATATAAAGACGATCTTATGCAGGAATACCTTGATCTATCTGACAACGTCAGAAAAGCAATTAACTATTGTAATCAACCGGATCTTACTAAGCAGAAGCTATTTGATACGTTAAATAGTAAAGGATTTTAATAAGCTAAAAACTGCGTTTGTTAACTGCGAGTCCCAAAAACCGGGCATCCAGCCTATTTCAAATTGATTAAAAAAAACCTATTTTTGATCGTTAATGAAAAACATCAAAGATGAACTACAAAATATCATTCTCGGAGATGAACCTACTGGCCAGGCAAATAAACTCAAAAAAATCCAATGTTTCCTTAGATCAGATGCGGCAACAAGCCTCGCAGCTAAAAAACACCAGCACGACAAAAATAAAGAAACAGCAATACTCTTAGCTTTCGCCGAACGGGAGAATCTTTTCTACACATCCGTAATCCTGCAAAGTGATTTATCAGCGAAGGTGCCGAGCAAAGAGTGTACCGGCTTAACGGGCCCACGTCATTAAAACCAATAGCAGGGTCTTTTATGAAAACTGGTTCGATTATTTCAATAGTTTAATTATTCACAATTACTTTTTCCCGGCCACTGCATATACGTTCCTCGGCTTCAAAATGATTGACGGCGAACTTAATGCCGTTGTTATGCAAGAGTTTATAGTTGCGTCTGAGCCAACGGACCTTAATGCTGTTAAAGACTTTTTAGAATTTAATCATTTTCGTAATAACCGGAACAATGACTACATCAACACAAAGCTGGGCGTGACCTTTGAAGACCTGCATGATGAAAATGTGCTCTCTTTCAATGGTGTCCTTTTCTTTATTGACACAATTTTTTACTTAACCAGAGATTTTTATACCTCGTGAGCGCCTGGATTATTTGACGGCTTTAACGGACAAGATTATTCACGTTTTGAAATAATCTCTCGTTTTAACTTAGTCTTTGGCGTATTTTAAGCAATGGCGGGCCCGTGTTTCTACTTGAGATACATATCGTTGAGTAGTCACATTGAGCGAAACCAGCGGGTTTTTGCATAAAACCGCGCCAGCGTATGGTGTTTGATTGAGGCAGCATCAGTTATCGGAACTCTTCCGCTCTTCCCTCCCACCTACCAAAATTCAACAATTTATTCTTTAAAGCGTCGGCATGCTGTTCATCCGTCAGATAAACAACCTCGTCCTCGTACGGAAGTATGTAGAAACTTCCCGCCAAATTATTTTCCTGGCCTAAGTGTTTAATGAATGAGGCAAACGCATCACCCAGCCATCCGTTCGCTGTATAGAATGTGTGAGCGTGCAACCTTCCATTAAATAAATATTGCAATTTTATGCCGCCTTTTATTTTTTTCTGGGTGATTTTGGTTGGATTAAATGCACCATGGGCAATCCCGGCAAGATTCTTTAAAACCTCACTATAGGGAGCCTGCGGGCTCATCATCTCCGAACGTAAAGAATAGGTTACCCCAGGAAAATTTGATAACAATTTATTGATCGAGTATCGGTTATCCGCTTCGGCATCATCAATGGCTTTTACTATTTCATTTCCCGTAAGATGCGAAAAAAGGCCAATCTTTCTCCAGCCGGCTATGGTACTATCAATTCTGCCCGAAGTTAGCGTATTGTCATAGCTATCCATACTTACAAGCATGTAGGACATGCTTGTATCTTTCATAAATATTTCGGCTTGCTCTGCCTGCAGTGCAATAAGGGCGATATGCCGGTAAATACCGTCCTGGCGGGCACCCATACTGAACATGATATTATGCAGCCGGAATGGTGATTGCTGATCTGCCAAAACCTTATTGAAAATGCGGTAAAGGAAACCGGTAAATGCATAGGTGGGTTGAATCCCTTTCTTGTTTCCATATTCGAAAGTAGTGCTGGTGTGCTTATAAACACGCCCGTTGCAGGTTAAACTCACCTTATATTTAATTTCCGGCATACCGGGTATTGATGAAGCCGAATCACGGGCTGTAGTGTAACTAAAGTTGGTAAAATTAAGCCCAGGCAGTATCGATGCAATATCCCGGTGCATCTGCTCCAGCCAAAGGTGCGGGTCATCAGGATATTTTTTAAGGTTGAGTGTTCGGTCCAGCGTGCAATAGTCGTTCAGCTCAAATGCCGATTCTATTTTGCCAGTCCGGATATCGTTCTGCAGCCGCACGAACGACGAATCATTTACTATGCCGCTTTTGTGTAATTGTTCTGCAACCGGCATCAATTTGCCCGGAGCCAGCCACTCCAGCCGCGAACTCATTTCTACCAAACTACCTGTCAATTGTACTTCGGCTACGTAAAGGCCGCTATCGATATCTTTAAGCGTGTGCGAATAAACCCTATCGGTGAGCAATCCGGCTTTATTAATTTTATTTAATAAAACGCGCAGGGATATATTAATACTGTCCTTGTTTTTTATATGTTTTATATAGCTATCGCTATAAGAAAAAGAAATACCCGTTTTACGAGGGTTTACATGAAATACTTTTTGCAGCATAATGCCGTGCAGGCCCGCAAGAATGGCAATACGGTACGAAACATCATTTTTATACCTCTTAAGGTCTGTTTTCAGCGCCGGCACCTGTTTTGCCGATATTACCCGGAATTTGACAAGGCTGTCAACAGCAGCCGATGGCGACTGGGCGCAAACCTTGTTGAATAAGCCGCAAAAAAGGACGAGGATGATAAGGCAACGTTTCATAGTAGCTATGAAGATAAGCGTTGTAACGTGATTTACTAACTGCGTAGCCAATGTGTTTGCTGATAGCGGCTAATACAACAGGAGTGCTAAAGTCCGGCTATCGGCAGCATGGTACTTTCTTATTTGTCACTTTGTTTAGGCCTAGTACCGGCGCCGCGCACGTTCGAAATTTTATTGAGTACATCAAACCAAAATGGTGCGCCCATCATAATTGCCGCAACGGTAACAGACAGTCCTACAAGTTTAGAAAGCACAAAAAAGATAATATCCCATCCCTGTAAATTGAATTCGCTGGCATTCCAGCCCAGGGGCAGCGAATCTTGCAAAACTGCTTTGGTTGCACTAATATCGGCAACCTTTTCATTCAGGGTTTTTACCAGTTGTTGGGCAGATACCTCCAGTTTTTGTTTTGTCGCGGTATCTTTAACTGTTGTGGCAAGTTTGTTAATATTGGCAACCTGTTTTATATAAGTACTATCCTTAATGGCAGCATCAGCTTTAATTGCAAGGCTGGCCCTTGCCTGGGGGTTATTGTACAGGTATTTGGCAATTTCTATGGTATCGGCATTTAATGCAATACATACAATAACCCCGGTAAGCAGGGTAAACCTGCGGGTATACTGTTGTTTTAGCGTACCGGTAAGGCTGTTCATATTGCTATCGTACCAGTTTTCCATTTTTGACCGGAATAGTTCAATTGCTCCGGTGGTTTTAACGGTCATGGCTTTAAAGGTATCTTTTGCTTCGGTGGCGTAGATGAGGAAGGTGCGCCGTAGTTCATCAGAAAGAGCAGTGGAACTGCTGATGGAAGAAATAATCTCGTCGATAGATTTAGGGCCGGAAATGGTAGAAAAGGTGAAAATCTTATCCAACAAAGCAGAAACAAAATTCTTAGCATCAATATATGAGGGGGCCTTGTTTGTAGGCGACAATGCTGTTAAAGCACAGTGGTTCATGATCACCTGCCCCAGCGGCGTTTTAATTCCCTTAGCGTCTGTTATTTCGGTATCGAAAATACGCAGCAACCATTCGCCCAATATTTTTGCCCTCACCATGGTGACGGTTAAAACTATTTCGACTATCGAACTTGAAATTATACTTAAAAGAAAAAAGATAAAAAACAAACCTATTACAAGGTCAAGTATTGGGAACCCGCTCATCGTGAAAAAAAAATTTAGGTTAATTAATAAGATACCGCGTTAATGTTTTTTAATGATTTTAACCAGGTTTAAATATTTTGCTTAGGTATTGTAAATCAAGTAATTCAGGGAGTCTTACTAAGTCAAACTTAGCTAATCATTAATTTACTACAAAGAGATATCTTAAAAATATTTTCAGTATAAATTAATTGGGCAACGGGCGAGCGGCCTTTGTAATAGATTGTTTGTTTATAAAGACAACTCCAAAAATGGCCGCCGAAAATATATTTATCGCCGAAATGTTACTCATCGATATAATAATTGTAATCATCATCGTCATACCTTTTCGCGTCTGCCATCGGGGCAATGGTTTTGATAACGTCTTTTTCAATGATAACATCGCAGTATTCTGAATTTAACTCGTTGCAATGCGGGCAAAGCTCATTTTCCAGGATACCGTAAGCCCTAACCCTATCCAGGCCGGGAGCGCCAATATCATAGCGGTGATTCCCGCGGGCCAGCTTATCGTTTACTTTATATTCGTATTGCCAGGTTTCTGCAAATTTAAACTGAATCCTGTGGGTAAATAATTGCCCGCAGTGCTCACACTTAAAATCGATAATTAGGGTGTTGAATGTGCCCATTGTTTATTATTTGGCTTGATGTTCTTTTGCTCCGTTTAAAGTACAAAATCCCGGATGAAACGGGCACACAGGGTTTGCTTATTCATTACTTAACAAGGTGTTTACCCGGCAACTCCAACAACGGCTTTGGAGCTTTATTTTGAATTAAGAAAATCCTTGTATTCTTCCTGAATCATTCCGGCCGAAACAAACCGGGTTTCTGTAGCTGCATAACTATTTATTGCAAACGCCAGGGCCTCATCTATGGATTCGAAATTATTGATGATATAAGGTTCATCAGGGTCTAACGAAGCAAAATCGTAAATATCTGTAAAGTGCTCATTGCCATCATCAAAACATTCAATATAGCATACACTATATGTCGAGTTTCTTTCTTTATCAATCCTTAGCCATCTCAAAACAGTGTAATCATCGTGTTTTTCATGATTTATCCACTGCTCAACAGATTTTCCAAGTTTTAAATTGGATTTCAATTGTTCTTCGGTTAAATAGCGCATTGTTCTGTTACAATTGATTGTATGGATTGGGGTTCGCGTGTCCGCACGAAGCCCGGTGATGTAAACAATAATGAGTGAATTACGTGCGGTCTCCCGAATACCTTTCTCCTATTCTTGTCTCTAAGCTAACACTTATTTAAACTTTTTTGATACCGCCTGTAACCTCCTTCAAAACCATGTTGTCAAAGCTTACAAATACACCAGTTTGGGTGATTGAAAAAAGAACTTTATTAACTTATTAAAACTTAAATAAAATGGACACCGGGAATTTAGCAGTATTAATGGTAATCATTGTTTCACTTGGTCTGTTTGTAATGATATTTGGAATAGTATATCTTAACAAACGCGAAAAGCTGGCAATGATAGAGCGGGGTATGGACCCACGCAGTTACAAGCCTCAATCGGCACCTTATCAAAACTTAAAATGGGGCCTGTTACTTATTGGGGCCGGCATAGGATTGTTTTTAGCTTTTGTTTTGGGCCATACGATTTTCCATAGTATAGATAACGATGATATTCCGGCACTTTACTTTTCACTTATAGCCATATTTGGCGGTGGCGGCTTGTTCCTATCATACCGGATAGAAAAAAAGGAAGTGCTGGATAAAGAAGACGCAAGGGCCGGGAAATAATTGACTGAGCCAATTAACAAAAAAGGCCTTTCTGATCACCGGGAAGGCCTTTTTTGTTTGTGCCGGGAATGAATTAAGCGACGACAGGCTTCTTTTTAATCCAGGGTTTTATGATGATAAACAGGATGAGTAAAACGGCTATGCCGCTGCCGGCTATAGGCAGGTAATCGCCGTGCATCACGTAAAAAGTAAGGTCGGAATTCAGGTTGATATCTTGTTTGATGGCGGTTTTGGTCCACCATTTGGTTTGCTGCACAACATCGCCCCGCTGGTTAATAAATGCCGAAATCCCCGTGTTAGCCGATTGGGCTACCCACCTGCGTGTTTCGATGGCGCGCAGTTTGGCATAATCCAGGTGCTGGTCTTTGCCCGATGTGTTTTCCCACCAGCCATCGTTGGTAATAATGGCTATAAATTGCGCCCCCTTTTTTACCGAGCGTGCAATATATCCCCCAAAAATAGATTCATAACAAATAACCGGATCGACACCGATACCGCTTTGCGAATAAAAAACATCGGCATCCGCCTGGCTGCCATAGGCCCCGGTTGCGCCCCCAAGGTGCTCAAAAACAGGCTTTAAAAACGATAAGGCCTTGCCAAAAGGCAATGATTCGGCCCCCGGCACCAGCCGCGATTTATGGTAAAATTGAACTTTGTCGCCGTTTTCGATATTTAACGCAGTACTAAAACTATCTGCATAAACGCCGGGTTGCTGCGTTGGGCTTGCGGTAACTGTTTTGCGGGTATTGTATAGTTTGTAGGTTTCGGCCCCGGTTACCAGGTTGCCGTTTTTATAGTTATGCAAAAAGGCGTGCGCCTGCCTGTAGTAAGGGTTTTGCTGTATCCGGTCCTCATCTATATAATCGGGGATGGCCGTTTCGGGCCATAAAATAAACTCCGTATTGGGCTGCGCTATGCCCTTTGAAAGGCTGACCATAATATCAATCTGGGTGGCCGTGGGAATGGTCCCCTCCTTTTCATACGGATCGATATTTGGCTGAACAGCAACAATATTTGATGGATTGCTTTGCTCTGTGTAGTTATAATAGGTATATAACGAGAAGCCGAGTGGCAAAACAATGGCCACCACAAACCCGCTGATAAGCTTTAACCTCAATTGTTTGGTTTGTGCCTCGCGCAGGCCAACGTAAATTAAAAAGGCCAGGATGTTTACTACCCAAATCCAAATGGTGCCACCATAAACGCCGGTATACTCGTACCATTGAATCCATTGGTGACTAACAGCAAAGCCATTGCCCAGCGTCATCCAAGGGAAGTTTAAATCCCAGCTTTGGTGCAGGTATTCGTACCCTACCCATAGGCAAACCAGGCCGGCCAAGCCCCAGCTGCGGGTGGTTAACAACCTAAAGCGATAATATAGCCAGCAGGCAGTAGCCATTAGCAATGGTCCTAATGAATAAGGGATTAGTGTAACAGGGATGGCTGCCACGTTGCCAACCTGTTTCAAGGCGTTGTAAACCCAGTATACAGATCCTACATTCCATACAAAAAAGCCTATGAATGCAGTATTGAAAACCAGTTTTCCTTTTTTGGCAGATGTAGATTGGATGATGTTCTCCATCGCCAGCAGCATGGGCACAAAGCCGATAAAAAGAAGGAACGTTGTATAAGGTGTTGGCGGCCAGGCTATCCACAACAATAAACCGGAAAGTATGGCTAAGGGAAGATTTTTTTTCATTAATAAGAGTAAGAGGGATCTATTTAAAGGTATCGCCGGGGTTTGCAAATTTATCGGCGTTGTACTTGTCGGAATTTCCTTTTGGGATAGATAGCGAATGCCATTTTGATCCTGTTATCATTTTGCCGATAAAAACAATCTGGCCGATATGATAGGGATAATGGGCCAGCTGTCGGTTTATAGCATCCTCGATACGGTGCGGCTCGTTGCGAATTTTCACTGTTTTTTCCCAGTCTTCGGCGGTTAACGAGTTTAGGGCGTTAAACAAACAATCCCAACCCTGCTCCCAGGCAGCCATGATCTGTTCGCGGGTATTAGTTGTTTCTTCAAATTCTGTGTCGCGGTTTCGCCATTCTTTCTCGCCATCGGTGATTAAAAAATTGGTCCATCGCGAGAGCATGTTGCCCGATAGGTGCTTGATAATAACGGCAATGCTGTTGCTTTCGGCGTTAAACTGCCAAAACAGGTCGGCATCATTTAATTGCGCAAATGTTTTTTCGCCTAACTTTTTGTAATAGGCAAACTGTGTGATGGCACTCTTCAAATAAATATCCATGGCTATTCGTCGTCGTTATCGTCGTCTTTGTACTTGTTCTTTGTCGGCTTCGGTTCGGCACCGGCCACACACATTACAAACTCGCCTTTTAGCGGATGTGTTTCAAAATATAATTTTACTTCGGCAACAGTTCCCCGCACGGTTTCTTCGAACATTTTAGTGAGCTCGCGCGATACCGAAATGAGCCTGTCGGCACCAAAATACAAGGCCATTTCGTCCAGCGTTTTCAATAAACGGTGCGGCGACTCATATAGTATGATCGTGCGCTCTTCTGTAGCCAAAAACTTATAGCGGGTTTGGCGTCCTTTTTTCAACGGTAAAAAACCCTCAAAACAAAATTTATCCGTAGGGAACCCCGAATTTACCAGTGCCGGCACAAATGCAGTAGCGCCAGGGAGGCATTCCACATCCAAATTGAATTTCAAAGCTTCGCGCACCAGGAAAAAGCCCGGATCGGATATCGCTGGTGTACCAGCATCGGATATCAGCGCTATGTTTTTACCCTGCAGCAAAAATTTAATGATCTCGTTTGACGACTGGTGCTCATTATGCTGATGATGGGCAAATACTTTCTGGTGAATGTCAAAGTGTTTTAACAGTGGTGCCGATGTACGCGTATCCTCGGCCAAAATCAGGTCTACCTCTTTCAACACGCGAAGCGCCCGAAGGGTGATATCTTCTAAATTACCTATTGGTGTTGGAACTAAATATAATTTGCCTGGCATGTAGTTGTAAGTTTTGAGTTTTGGGTTTTGAGTTGAGTGATGGGTTTCGGGCAAATTAACTATTTACAAAAAACTCATAACTCAGTACTCCAAACTGATAACTCGTTATATCTTTGCCTAAAAAATAAAATAATGCTGCAAGTTAGTTATATCCGGGATAACCGGGAACAGGTTTTGGAACGTTTGGCTGTAAAAAATTTTAAACAGCCCGAACTGGTTGATGAGTTAATAGGGTTAGATGACAAACGTCGCTCCACCCAAACCAGCATGGATAACGTTTCGGCCGAGGCCAATGCAGCATCAAAACAAATTGGCGACCTGATGCGTGCCGGTAAAAAAGCCGAGGCAGAAGAGATTAAAGCCAAAACCGGTGCCTGGAAAGAAGACATCAAAAAATTTGGCGATCAACTGGCTGCTACCGAAGAAGAACTTTACCAAAAACTGGTGTTGCTACCCAACCTGCCACATAGCTCGGTTCCCAAAGGCTTAACGCCCGAAGAAAACGAAGTTGTTTTGGAGAATGGTGCAAAGCCGGAATTACCAGCCAACGCCCAGCCACACTGGGAACTGGCTGCAAAATATAACCTGATTGATTTTGAACTGGGCGTTAAAATAACCGGCGCTGGTTTCCCCGTTTATAAAAATAAAGGGGCCAAACTGCAAAGGGCGCTCATCAATTATTTTATTGACGAGGCTGAAAAAGCGGGTTACGGCGAAGTAAGCGTTCCGCTGATGGTTAATAAAGATTCTGGTTTTGGCACCGGCCAGCTGCCTGATAAAGAAGGGCAAATGTATTTTGTAAATGAGGATGAGCTATACCTGATCCCTACCGCCGAGGTGCCTATCACCAATATCTTTAGGGATGTAATTTTAAAGGGGGGTGATTTGCCAGTTAAACATTGCGGGCACACGCCATGTTTCCGCCGCGAGGCAGGTTCTTATGGTGCCCATGTGCGCGGGCTAAACCGCCTGCACCAGTTTGATAAGGTAGAGATTGTACAGGTGGTACACCCGGATAAATCATACGAAACATTGGAGCTAATGAGTACCCATGTACAGGGTTTGCTGCAAAATCTTGGCTTGCCATACCGTGTGCTACGCTTATGTGGCGGCGATATGGGCTTTGCATCGGCTTTAACTTATGATATGGAAACCTGGAGCGCGGCGCAACAACGTTGGCTGGAAGTATCATCCGTATCAAACTTCGAGACATTCCAGAGCAACAGGCTCAAACTGCGTTTCCGCAATGCCGAAGGCAAAACACAATTGGCGCACACTTTAAATGGTAGCGCACTGGCATTGCCACGCATTGTTGCTACGTTATTGGAAAACAACCAGACTGAAAAGGGGATTAAAATACCAGAGGTATTGGTGCCTTATACTAAGTTTGAGTGGATTGATTAACTTTTTGCAACAGTATCATAAATTAAATAATGTCATTGCGGGCGCAGCGCGGCAACCTCATCGCCAACAAATTTAAAGCGCTTGCAATGACATTTATCCATAGCACTCTTAATTACTGCAATAGCACTTACGCCCTTTTGTCATTGCGAGCGATAGCGTGGCAATCTCGTCGCCAAACCAGGTGAATATGCAGGTCAAACAGCTAATCATACCACCCATTGCTCAAGTCACTCCACGATGGGTTAAAGCTCACAATCAAATCGATCTTCTTTTGCCGGGAGCCCGCTTTTAATTGTTTCTCCCGCGCAATAGCATCCTGTATCCATTGAAACTCTTCGTAATAAACTAATTTATTGCATTTATATTGAGCAGTGAAGCCATTATTAACTTTTTGCTTATGTTGTGCAATGCGGCTTTGTAAATCGTTAGTTACGCAATGTAGAAGACCGTGTTGGCTTTATTTGATAAGATGTAGATATATAGTATTCGTGAACCTTCATGATTGACGTGCATGGCGGCCAAGGTTGGCGACGAGGTTGCCACGCTATCGCTCGCAATGACAAGGGGGTAAATTTATTTGCTAACTTGATGCCTTTGCCATCAAAGCCATAACCGGGGCGTCGAAAATATTGGCGAAGGCATTTACAAAGCTGTTGCCCTTTTCGGCGTTTTTAAAATCTTCGGGATAAAAAATGTAATCAACCCCCAGCACTTTTAAAAGGCTATCAACCCTGGTATGCTCTTTTTGCTTGTAACAGCAAACCTTTATTTTATTGTAGGCTGGGTTTGATTGTAAGCGACGCAATATCTTTTCTATGTCGGCGTTTAAATGATCGTAGTCAAAAATTACCAGGTTGGGTTTCTGCTCGTGAATGGATGGGAAAATATGACTCGTCGTCGAAATATGCTTAAATTGTTTATTATTCGGCAACAACTCAACCGAAAAAGTATCGGGAGCAACCAATAGCACATTCTTAGACCGTACTCGGATCATGATCAATCAATTAAGGGGACTTAAAAGTAATTGTTAAAGTGCACTTTGTCAACAAATTATTACTTTTTGTAATAAAATAATGCAAAAAAGTATAGTTTGTTGCGAATTTAATAGGTTGACAGACATGGGGTTTCTTTTAGATTAATTTGTTTTACCTCAAAATTAATCCACATCGGTCACGGCGACTTATACGGAAAAAAAACACAAAATGTTAGCGAGGTTCGACAGGTTTTTATGATAATAACGGCAGCCTAAATTTAAACTATCCGTTTTGCATTATCCTTCACAAATGTATCCCAGCCCGAGTATGATTTTTTACTGCCCGAAGCAGATTTTGTGCTTGTGCCCATCCTTTGAAAGGAATGGCAAACGGCAACAGCCAGGCCATCGGTAGCATCTAAAAAATCGGGCGTTTCTTTAAACTTTAACAAGTTTTGCAGCATGGCGGCAACCTGCTCTTTAGTGGCATTTCCGTTGCCGGTTATGGATTGCTTTATTTTGCGGGGAGCGTATTCTGTAATATCTAAATTGCGCGACAGCGCCGCCGCGATAGCCACACCCTGCGCACGCCCCAGTTTGAGCATTACCTGGATGTTTTTGCCATAAAAAGGAGCTTCGATGGCCAGGCAATCGGGATGGTAATTGTCAATAAGGGCAACGGTTTTTTCAAATATGCGCTGTAGCTTCAGCATATGGTCGTCAAGCTTTTCCATCTTCACCACACCAAGGGCAATAAGCTCTATCCTGGGGCCGGTTTCTTTCACCAGTCCGTAGCCCATAACTGCGGTTCCGGGGTCGATTCCTAAAATAATACGCTCTTTTGTGCTGGGCTGCTGCATACCCCTCAAAGGTAACCAATCAAAGCAAACTATTGTGCAAAACGGCTATATATTGCTCCCGGGGTATCATGCGCGCACCCATTGATTCCAGGTGATTGGTATGCACCTGGCAATCAACAAGTTTAAATTTATTGGTTTGGCACAGGTAAATTAACGCTGTTTTTGACGCGTTACTTACTTTGCTAAACATACTTTCGCCACAAAAAACATCGCCAACCCAAACGCCGTAAAGCCCCCCAACCAACTGGCCCTGCTCCCATACTTCAACAGAATGGGCGTACCCCTCGGCATTCATACTGATGTACGCCGCCTGCATGTCATCGGTAATCCAGGTGTCGTCCTGCCCTTCACGTGGCGCAGTTGAGCAGGCTTTTATAACATCGGCGAAACAGGTATTGGTTGTAACCCTGAACCGGTTGGAACGGAGTATCTGCCCCATTGATTTGGAGATTTTTAACTCATCAGGATACAGCACAAAACGCTCATGGGGCGAATACCACAGGATGGGCGAATCGTCGCTATACCAGGGGAAAATGCCATTTTGATAAGCTAACAACAGCCTTTGGGTTGATAGGTCGCCGCCTACAGCCAAAAGCCCGTCTGGTTCGGCCAGATCGGGCTCAGGAAAAAGTAAACGTTCATCAAGCCTGAATATCATCAGGCGCAAATTTAAGCTTTGCGGCGTATCACCAGTTTTTTATTTTGCGCTTTGGCAATGGCGTCAAAATAGGTTTGCATTTCGTTGTATTTGGTTGCAGGGATTACATGGTTGGTTAAATTGAATTTGGTGCTATTAATTACCTGGTTTTTAGCAGCGTCGTATGTGTACTTAACCTCATAGGTACCGTAACCAAATTTGAGGCTTTGGCTGGCTGGCAAGGTTTCAACCTCGAAGCCCTGGGGAAGGTCGATAGTGGTAACGCACGTTTTTAACATCGGGTTATCAAAGTAATAATCATACTTGCGTTTGTCGACAACCGGAATAGTTAACTGCCATAAATCAAAAACACGTGGACGGTAAAACTGCTTATCTCCAGACGCAACGTCAACAAATTTATCGTATTCCAATTCGATATTTATCTCTTTAACGCCGTCCTTATCTGTTGAAGGTTTGAATTCAAAAACGGAAGGTTGTTTCATATTGAGCCGTCGTATCATTCTTTGTTTTTGGTCGTCGGTTTTTAACGACGCAAGGGCAATATACCCGTCCCTGTAATCGCCAGTGCTCGAAATCTTTATCTGCGCCTTGGCTCCGCCATCTGCATCTAATATTAAGTGCGCTTCGCTATTAAACTGGTTATCGGTATCCTTACTTTTGGGGGTACAAACCAATTTACCTCCCGTTTCTGTTACTAACAAGGCATTCCGGTTTTCGGTAAACGACCCTAATTTGCCAAATGGCTGAGTCATGCTTGTACATTCCAGCCATGTTGTATCGCTTTTAAGCGGCACACACAAAATTACATGGTTAAATGGGTCGCTTGGGAACGAAGGTTCTGCTGGCTCTTCATTTGTGCCGGCATTTATTATCGTATAATAGGACGGAATATTAACGGCCTTTAACAGTGCATACATGTAATTTGAAAGCGCCTTACAGTCGCCGTATTTTTTTTGATCTACAAAAGCTGCCGGAAATGGCTTTAGGCCTCCGATGCCTAACTGTATACTTACATAACGCATATTCTGCTGCATATATTCGTATAAAAATCTGACTTTTTCTTTGTCGGTTTTTATATCGGCCGTCATTTTCCTAATCGCATCAGCTCTTTCCGGACTTAGCGTACATACATCGGCATTTAATGCAAGCTGCCATTTACCGTAGCTTTCCCAACTGCTTATATCCCCCGGCAGGCCAGCAAACTGAAAAGAGTTAGTAGCAAACAAGATTTTGGGAAGTACCTGCCATGCTAACGCATCGTCTTCGGGTTTAATAGCCTTTAAGTTGCTTACCTGCCAGGTATACGTGTCCAATTCTCCATCTTTGGTTTTTTCGGGCTTAATTTGGATATGCTTGTTCATATATCTAAAGCCCAATGATGGGTTAACGCTTATCTTGTATTCGGCAAATTGAACAGATTTTTCAGAGCCTTCAATATTCCACTCGCTTAAATCAAGATAGCTGTTCATGTCTTTTTCATAGGTTATCTCAATTGTTGCGGGGTAGCTCGCAATGGAATGTTCCTGTATCAAGACACGATCATCTGTAACGATTGATATTCCATCAACGGCTGCATGGTCATAAAAGTCGCTTTTCCGATATTTTTTTATCTGTACGCCCGCAGCATTATATATCATCATTTGAACATTATCTATGCTGGTAAATTTTTTGTCGTAACCTAACACCAGGGCGGCGTTGCCGTCGCCCTTTTCATTTAAAACAGCAATAATACTATGATGCTTTTTTACCATATGCCCTAGGCTCTTTACAATCACTTCGTCGCTTGAATAACGTACAACAGCATTTGCATCCTCCTTCAACGAATCGGGTATTGTTGCCGCGACATACAGGTTTTTAGGGATGTTTTTATCCTGGCTATAACCCGTGGTATATAGCGCACATAAGGCTGCTGTGGTAAGCAGCAGCCTGGTGTAATGTTTAATAAACATAATCTTATTAGCCTTTTTTAAGTACAATTTGCTCGTTAAGCATATCATACATTTTTTTACAAAACTCACGGAATTCGGGGTAGTTCTCCTTAAAATACATCGACTTCTTATGATCGATGCTAAAACGAACCATTATTGATCCATCCTGCTCGGCAACCATGCGTTTAAAAACTACAGTTCCATCGGGTATGGCCATGCTGATGCTTTTGGGCATTGCATCAATTTTATATCCTGTCGGAATTTTAAAAATGCCGGTTATTGCGTAGTTATCGCGGTAGCCAAAATCAATATCGGTAAAGCGGTTTTCGGCCAAAAACGGGTTTGTTTTAAGGCCGGTAAACAGATTTGAATTAAAGTAGATGTAATTATCATCGCTGCCGGTAAGGTCGAGGTTAAAGTTGAGTTTTTGACGCAACGGCAACGTGTCAATATCCATATTCTCAAACGTAAGCGCCGATATTTTAAGGTTGTTATTTTCCTCGCGTAAATAGTCGTTATATTTTTTTTCGCCGTCGGTTTTATACTTTTTGGTGTATTTTATTTTGTTGTAGCTAAAGCTACTGATATCGGCGCTGCCGCTCATTTTGCCATCGGGCTTAATTTCGGCATTCAATAAAACAACCTGGCGTACGGGCTCCGGTTCCTGTAAAAACGAAAGTTCATATACCTTGTTGGCGTCATCAATATAAAAGCCAAAGGAGTTTAAAAAGTTATCGGGCACTCTGTTGTAAAGGTTGTATTTGCTGGTTGCATCAAGGGCGTAATATTTAGCACTATCAACCGGGATATAGGCAATCATGCTGTTAAATTGATAAACGCTCGGGTAGCTTGGGTTTATGCGGCCGTTTGCACGTGTGCTTACCATCATGGGGTAAACTTTTAATCCCGCTTTTTTTAACAAGTGGTAAAGCACAACATTTATTTCGGTAGAGTTACCCACTTTTTTCTCCCATGCTTTCGGCGTTCCGTCTGTACTGTTAATGTCGTAAATATCATTCCACTTCATCGTGTTTTTAACCTCGTTAAAAACATAGGCAATTTTTTCATCATCAGTTTTAAGGGCTTTTGCCTTGTTGATGATTAACTCTTCGCCGGTAAGTTTCCTGTTTAGCTGCCCGCCAAAATCCTCGTTATTTATCCTGTTTTCGCCAACTTTTTTCCACGAATCCTGGAAGTTGGGATAGAAATAACCGGGAATGCGAATACTTAACAACTGGAAAAGGATACGTTCAGAATTATCATTGCGGGCGTCCATATAGGGCTCATCTTTTAACGATGGAATATTGGCCATAGCCTCGGTATGGGTATTTGACGAACTGGTTTTATCAATTACGTAAGGCGAGTGCAGATTTTGCAACCTTTTATAAGTTAAAATATCCGGGATATTAGTATCTAATTCGCTGTATCTGGTGGGGAGATCGCTTTGAAAATACCAGTCGGGAAAATCGCTCACAGAGGCACTGGTTAAGCGGTATTTATATTCGATGATACAACCGGGTTTTACATTTGGAAATGAAAAAACCAGCGCCGAGTAGTACTTATCTACTGCTTCAGTAAAGATCTGCTTTTTATCTACCTTAATAATTTCAACGGCGCCATTGGTTAAATTAATAGTTTGAGCCTGCAGGCCGGTTATATATTGGGAGCGATTGGCGCTATAATATTTTATGCGGATGTTGGCCTCATCCTTACCATTATCGTTAAAAATTTTGATGCGCTTGTGCCTGTCGGTATTGATATTGTATTGCGTATCAAAATACGTATCGCCTTTATCGAATAGAATTTCGGCGTTGGCATCGGGCTCAAAATCGCATTTGGTCATTTCCAGGTCGGCCTTATCAACTTTACCGAAAGATTGGGCGGTTGGCAAGGGGGCAGTAGTTTGTGCGTTTGCGGTAATTGCTAAAGATCCCAGCAATAGCAGGGAAAAGATTTTGTTCATGTCAATAAGGTTTAATCAGTACGAATATAATAATAGGAAAATGATTCTTGTTAAAATAAATAAAACAATTTATTTATTTGTTTGTAATTGGGCAACGTGTTTTTGGCTGGGCAAACGCATTTAAATAGTTAACGGCGATCAGTTTAGTGTTAACCATGTTAAAAATGCAAAATATTGATTGTGAAATACTTATAAAAAAAATGTCTGAAATGTGTTAAGTTATGTTAACCCAATTAGATGCGTTTGCCCTACGTTTTTTGTAAAACATATTTTATTAGTAATGACAGTCAATTACCTTTGTATGTGCTATTTTGGCGTTAAATAGGCCCGTTTGTGCTATATTAGTAAATTGGCACCGCGATTGATATACCATAGTTAATGAAGCAAAAATTTTATGATACTGCTGTGAAGCAGGAAAAAGCTGTTTTGGTTGGCGTGATGACACCCCACGTAACCGATGAGCAGGAGAAAGAATATTTAGAGGAATTGGAGTTTCTGGTTGCTACGGCAGGCGGCGAAACAATAACTCATTTTACCCAAAAGCTACAAAGGCCCGATAGGGCTACCTTTGTGGGCAGCGGCAAGCTGGAAGATATTAAGGCTTTTGTTATTGAAGAAGAGATTGATATGGTGGTGTTTGACGATGAACTATCACCATCGCAATTGCGTAATATTGAAAACGAACTACAGGTAAAGATTCTTGACAGGAATAACCTTATCCTGGATATTTTTGCCAATCGCGCGCAAACCGCCCAGGCCAAAACCCAGGTAGAGCTGGCCCAGCTACAATACCTACTGCCACGCCTTACCCGTTTGTGGACTCACCTTGAGCGCCAGAAGGGTGGTATCGGTATGCGCGGACCGGGTGAATCGCAGATTGAAACCGACAGGCGTTTGATTTTGAATAAAATAGCCTTACTGAAAGAGAGATTAAAGCAAATAGACAAGCAAAATGAGACCCAGCGCAAAAACCGCAGCCAGATGGTGCGTGCTGCGTTGGTAGGTTATACCAACGTTGGCAAATCGACCATTATGAACATGGTATCCAAATCGGAAGTGTTTGCCGAAAACAAACTGTTTGCCACATTAGATACAACAGTAAGGAAAGTGGTGCTGGAGAATGTCCCCTTCCTGTTATCAGACACGGTTGGTTTTATTCGCAAGCTACCTCACCAACTGGTAGAGTGTTTTAAATCGACCCTGGATGAAGTGCGCGAAGCAGATATTCTGGTTCACGTGGTAGATATTTCGCACCCTAATTTTGAGGATCAGATACGTACCGTTAACGAAACCCTGAAAGATATTGGCGCTATTGATAAACGGATGATAACGGTATTTAATAAAATAGATGCCTTTAAACCGGAAGATCACCAGATAGAGCAGCAGGAAGAGCCGCTAACGCTGGATGATTTTAAACACAGCTGGATGGCCAAAAACAATAGCCCGGCCATATTTATATCTGCTACCAAAAGGGAAAACGTAGATGAGTTCAGGAATTTACTTTATGAGGAAGTGAAAGCGATACATACCGAAAGGTATCCGTATGATCATTTGTTGTATTAAACGGCGAAGCCCCCTAACCCCCTGAAGGGGGGATTTTTGATTCACTATGTCCATAAATAAAACGGCCCCTCTGATGAAAGAAGCGCCGTTTTATTTTAAACGACTGTTCCCCCTTCAGGGGGTTAGGGGGCTTAGAAATATTTCCTGGTTTATTTGCGGGATAATGTGTTTTTCCTGGGCCGTATCAAAAAGCAACTTTATCGCCTTCCTTCCCTCCTCTCCCAATTCAACAGAATATTTATTTACATATAAATCAATGTGCTTGTACATCACCTCTTCACTCATTTCCTGGGCGTGCGAGCGGATAAACTCGAGGCCCGATTTTGGGTTGGCAAAAGCAAACTCAACCGATTTACGTAATACCCTGTTTAGTTTATGCTGAACATCTGCCGGCAGGTTACGGTTGGCCACAATGCCGCCAAGCGGAATAGCGCAGCCGGTTTGCTTTTCCCAATGATCGCCCAGATCGATGATCTTTTTTAGGCCTCTATCCTGGTAGGTGAAGCGGTTTTCGTGGATAATCAATCCTACGTCAACCCGGCCTTCCAATACCGCGTTTTCAATATCCGAAAAAACAAGTTCAGCCTTGTTTGTGGCCTTGGGGAAAGCGTTGCCTAATAAAAAATTGGCGGTAGTGTACTTGCCGGGGATTCCTATTCTGAGGTTCGGGTTGCCGGTTTCGAGTTGCGAGAGTAGTTTTTCCGGATCTGATTTGCATATCAGCATCGGGCCTACGCCGAAGCCCAGGGCACTGCCCGAATCAAGCAGTACATATTTATCGGCCACGTAAGCAAAGGCATGGTAGCTAAGTTTAGTCACATCCAATTCGCCGCGAAATGCTTTTTGGTTCAGGGTTTCTACATCATCATAAAAAACCTCAAACTCCAGGCCTTCGGTGTCAATTTTATGGTGAATAAGGGCATCAAAAATAAAAGTATCGTTGGGGCAGGGCGAAAAGCCGAGAGTTAATTTCATATAGGTTGTACGTGTTACGTTTTAAGTTGTACATTTTACAGCTCCACGTATAACGTACCACATCAAACGTAAAACCTCGGCTTGCGTTTTTGAAGCTCCACGTATAACGTACCACATCAAACGTAAAACCTCGGCTTACGTTTTGAAGCTCCACGCATAACGTACCACGTCAAACGTAAAACCTCAACCGTAATTAAAGCCGAATGATTGCGTCAATCAGGTCGATGGCAAAGGTATTCAGATTTTTTATAGCCAGTCCTATCTGCCAGCTATCCCGATTACGTTTTTCAACATAATTTGACACAGCCCTGATTTGGATGCAACGCACGTTAACCTGTTGGCAGGCATAAAAGAAAGCCGCACCCTCCATACTCTCCAGTTGCGGGTTTAAGCGATCTTGAACCTTTTTTATAGAGGCATCATTCCCATGAACAGTATTTACTGTAATGGCGCGGGCTTTTTTCAAATAAAAGTTACTTTCAACCTCATCTAATGTAGTTGTTGGTTTATAGGTAACCTCGCCAAAGCCCAAAACGTTCATGGGGATAAACTGTTCGTCGTCTTCCGCACCGGTTTCAGCAAAGGTATCGTCGGTTACTTCTACTACAAAGCCGGGTTCAATGCTTCTGTCGAAGCTGCCTGCAATACCTAAATTTATTACCAGGTCATACTTGTTTTGAGCAAAATGACGCCCCAGGGCAAAGGCTGTGGGAACCATGCCTGCGCCGGTTATTAAAACATCTATCTTGGTACCAAAGTATTTGGCTAAGGGTTCAACTTCGGGTGCTGTTGCGGCAACAATTAATATAAGCATATTGCTTTTTGTACGTTTTATTTACAGATTTTTGACCACGAATATAAAACAACTGGCCTGTTTTTGTTTTGTATATTTGCACCCACTTATTATTATGATGATACATATAACGCGCAAGGAACATTTTAATGCCGCTCACCGGATGTACCGTGAGGAATGGAGCGCTGAAAAAAACAATGAGGTATTTGGCAAATGTGCCAATCCTAACTGGCATGGTCATAATTACAATTTATTTGTAACGGTTAAGGGCGAAGTTACCCACGCTACCGGCTATCTGATGGACTTGAAAGAGCTTAAGGTTATTATTAACGAGCACGTTATTGAAAAGCTTGATCATAAAAACATCAATTTGGATGTTGAATTCATGGCTGGTAAAATGGCATCTACGGAGTTGCTTTGCATCGAGATTTTTAATCAGCTTAAGGCGCCAATTGAGGCTTATGAGGGGGTGTTTTTACACTCGGTAAAACTATATGAAACTGAAAATAATTCCGCGGAATATTTTGGCGGATAACCGGATAAAATGATTGATAAAAACCACATCCCCGACCGCGACGATGATATTGACGGTTACACCAAAATAGACAGGTATAACCCGCAACTGATTGAAAACCTATCGGCTCATTATCTTGACGTTTTAAAACAAATTGGTGAAAATCCTCAAAGAGAAGGGCTATTAAAAACGCCGGAACGGATAGCCAAAGCGATGCTGTTTTTAACTCATGGTTATGACCTGGATGCTAAAAGCATTTTGAATTCGGCCATGTTTAAAGAGGAATACAGCCAGATGGTAATTGTAAAAGACATAGAAGTATACTCGATGTGCGAGCACCACATGCTGCCATTTTTCGGAAAGGCGCACATAGCCTATATTCCTAATGGCTATGTGGTTGGGCTAAGCAAAATACCACGCGTAGTTGATGCTTTTGCCCGCAGGCTGCAGGTGCAGGAGCGCTTAACCAACGAAATTCGCGATTGTATACAGGAAACCTTAAACCCGGTTGGTGTAGGCATAGTAATTGAATGCCGCCACCTGTGCATGAGCATGCGCGGTGTGCAAAAGCAAAACTCGGTAACCACCACATCGGCTTTTACCGGCGAGTTTTTAAAAGAAAAAACCCGTACCGAATTTTTAAATTTAATAAGTTCTAAATTAAGTTGATTAAGTGAATGGTTAACTAGGTGAGTGGTTTAAGAAAATAAAAACCACTCACTTAATCAACTCAATCAACCAATAAACCAAAGCAATGAAAGCATATATTTTTCCAGGGCAGGGCGCCCAATTCCCGGGTATGGGTAAAGATTTGTACGAGCAATCTGATAAGGCCCGTGAGTTATTTGAAAAAGCAAATGAAATATTAGGCTTCCGGATTACCGATGTAATGTTTGATGGCACAGCCGAAGATTTGGTTCAAACAAACGTTACCCAGCCGGCTATATTTTTGCATTCGGTTATTTTAGCTACCGTGTTGGGCGATGAATTTAAACCGGATATGGTTGCCGGCCACTCCCTTGGCGAATTTTCGGCCCTGGTTGCTGCAGGAGCCTTATCATTTGAAGATGGTTTACGCCTGGTTGCCGCACGTGCCAATGCTATGCAAAAAGCTTGCGAACTGCAACCCTCAACAATGGCCGCCATTTTAGGGCTTGATGATTTTACTGTAGAAGATGTTTGCCAGCGCGCTACCGGCGTGGTTGTAACAGCAAACTATAACTGCCCCGGCCAGTTGGTTATATCCGGCAGTATTGAAGGCATTGACGAAGCCTGCGAAAAATTGCTGGCCGCTGGTGCCAAGCGGGCTTTAAAACTCAAAGTTGGCGGTGCTTTCCACTCGCCGTTAATGGAATCGGCCCGGGTTGAATTAGAGGCGGCAATTGTTGCCACCGAAATTAAAGCCCCGGTTTGTCCTATTTATCAAAACATTGATGCCAAACCTTATACCGATCCTGCTGTTATTAAACAAAATTTAATAGCCCAGCTTACCGGCGCCGTAAGGTGGACACAAACCGTGAAGCATATGTTGGAGGATGGTGCTACCTCATTTACCGAGGTTGGGCCGGGTAATGTATTGCAGGGGCTTGTTAAAAAAGTTGATAGGGCAATAGTTACCCAAAGCGCGGCTATACCTCAATAATATTTAAAAAAGGCACTATTTAGTAGTGCCTTTCGTTTTTAAACCAGTAATATCTGATAGCAATTTGACAACCTCGGGAAAAATACGTTTGTTGCTAACCCTAATTGGTATAGGGCTGTTGTTTACCGCTATTTTTATCCAAAAAACATATACGCCGGTAAATAACCTCGATCAATCGGCCCTGGCTCTTGAGGCTAACCTGCACAAAAAGGAAGCTTATATTGATAAGCTGCTAAAAGATAAAGAACAGCTTAACAAATTTAAAACCCTGGGCGATAATGACCAGGAGGCCATTAACAGGATAGAGGAATTTACTACTCAAAGGAACACCTGGTTTATAACAGCGTACAATAACCATTTAAGTTTTTGGAGCGGTATTAAAGTTTTGCCGGATAGCATAGGCAATATCCGCGAGGGCAATTCCTTTATCAGGCAGCCGAATGGGTATTATGAAGCGATTAAGAAAACGGAGGGGGCTTTTTCTGTAATATTTTTTATCCCGGTAAAAATCAATTACAGCTTTACCAACCAGTATCTTCAAAACACGTTTGCTAAAGATTTAATAACGACAGATAATATTGAGCTTACCGATCTGGGCGATAAAAATGCTTACGATGTACACAGCATCAACAACGATTATCTTTTCTCGGTAAAACAAAAAGCCAGCAGCGTCAATTATGCATTTATATATTACCAGGCTATTTTTTGGATTTTAACCATCATAACGCTTTGTATATTAATTCATAATATTTGCTGCCATATGGCGGCAAAGGGTTATGGCTGGTTGTCAGTGGTTTTCCTGGGTTTGTACATAATCCTGCTCCGCTTTGTTAATTTATATTATCACCTGCCTGATTTTCGGGGGATGCTTAAATTGTTTGACCCCGCCATTTACCATTCCGGAGTTTTGTATCCGTCTTTTGGCGACCTGTGTATTAACCTGCTTTGTGTTTTTTGGTTTGTTGCATTCATTTACCTGCAACGGCGAAGATTGTTTACAGCGGTTTACAAAAACTCAGTTGGCTATTTTATTGTAGTTGGCTGTATTCTTTTGCTTATAGGGTTATCCACATCGCTTTTAAGGCTGTTTTATGACTTGGTTATTCATGCGGGCATCAACTTTAACGTAAACAATGTACTTGGTTTATCATCATTCAGCATTCTGGGTGTTTTAATGTTGTGCTTTAGTTTTCTCATTTTTTATCTTGTTGATGAGGTGGTTCTTTTTATATGCCTCAAGCTGGATGTGCCAAAATTGCACCAGTTATTACTGCTGGTAGTAGGCGTTGTTATAAGTACAATTGTTTTTGCCCGGAATTACGATTTTAGCTTGTTTTACCTGTTGTGGATGCTGCTGGTGGTGATGAGGGCATTTGGGTTTATTTACCAGGGCGGTAAACTTACAACAAGTGCCTTTTTGGGTGTGCTTTTAATCTGCTCGGTAATTTCGGCTATTAAGTTAAACCACTTTGAAGGCATTAAAGAGGAGTCGGTACGAAAAAAGTTACTGCAACGGCTAGGCGACCCAATTGACCATTATGCCGAAAACGCATTTATAAAGATTGAGAAGCGGATTCTTGTTGACACAACTATTGTGCGCTACTTTAAGGAAAATATACATAACAACGAGTACTTGTTAACCCGTTTTCAGAAACTGTATTTTGATGGGTACCTGTCAAAATATGTTATTAAAATACACGAGTATGATGCCAATGACCAGCCCCTGGCTAACGACGACATCCCGATAACCGGGTTTAAAGACCAGGTTGTATATAATTCATATAAGGTTGTACCAACATCTTATTTTTACCGGGGCACAGCATCGTTTGGGCGTCAGAGTTATTTTGCGATACTGCCCATAAAAAACGGGAATAAGCAATTAGGAACATTGGCCATTGAGTTTACATCAAAACCTGTTCAGGTGCTTGGGGCTTTCCCGGATCTATTGATCGAAGGGTCGTTACAATCCGAAGACGAATTTAAAGATTACTCGTATGCTTATTACTATGATAATCGCTTGCAAAGTCAACGGGGAAGTTATGTTTACACCCTTAATAACCCAGATTTTAAAGGGGTATTAAAAAGCTATATTATAAAAACCACCCGGTTCAATAATCCCGAATGGTACAATGCTTTTACAAAATACGACCACCTGATTTATAAACCCAACAAACGCAATATCATAGTAGTAAGTAAGGAAACAAACCCACTATATAACGGGGTGGCCTCTATCACTTTCTTTTTTATGGCGCTATTGGTATTTAGTGCAGTTATTATTATAGCCAGGGGCGTATGGGTACGCGTAAGGATTTTGAGTATTAAGGATGATAAAATCCGCTGGAAATTCAAGATCAATTTTGATAAGGTACTTTATAGAACCCGCATCCAGTTTGTAATGATATTTGCGGTTGTTGTTACACTGATTGTAGTAGGCTTTATCACCTTTGTATCAATAGGGCGCCAATACCATGAACAGCAGGATAAACAGATTCGCGATAAAATAAGCAGGATTGCCGAGACTTTTCAAACCGGCGCATTAAACCGATACATATACAATGTAAACGAAAAAAACCAGGTTGATTTTAACGTACTGGCCGAAACATATTCTACCGACCTTATCCTGTTTGATACCAACGGGGTGCCACTGGTTACAACCCAGCCAAAAATGTATGAGGCTGGCCTGGTGGCAAAAAAAATGAACTCCCGAGCTTTTATTTACCTGAGCAGGCTGCAAAAAACAGAATTTGTGAATGATGAAAAAATAGGAGAATTGAACTACAAGGCCGCTTATGCACCCATAGTAAGCTCTGGCCAAAAGATTATCGCTTACATCCAGCTGCCCTATTTTTCAAATGAGGCAGATTATAAACAACGCATAAGCTCGTTGTTGAATGTGATGATAAATGTTTACGCATTGGTGTTTTTAGCCATTGGCTTATTGGCCATTATTATTGCCAGGCAAATAACCGCACCGCTTAGTTTTATACAGGAAACGCTGAGCAAAACCATATACGGCAAAAAGAACGAGCCGATAAAATGGCAACGAAATGATGAGATTGGGGCCTTGGTTAAGGAATATAATAAAATGATCTCGGCCCTTGAGAATAGCGCAACCAGGTTGGCGCAATCTGAACGCGAAAGCGCCTGGCGCGAAATGGCCAAACAAGTAGCCCATGAAATTAAAAACCCATTAACGCCATTGAAACTAGGGTTGCAACTACTTGATAAATCGTGGCGGGATAAGGACCCTAAGTTTGATCAGAAATTTGAACGTTTTAGCAAATCGTTTGTTGAACAGATAGAAAGCTTATCGTCCATCGCGTCTGAGTTTTCGGCTTTTGCGAAAATGCCCGATACCCGTATTGAGCTATTGAATGTTTTTGAAATGCTTAACCAGGCGGTAACCATATTTAAGCAGATGGATAATATGCAAATAGTGTACCAGCTGCCCGATGCTCCTTTTATGATAAATGCTGATAAAGATCAGCTATTGAGATGCTTTAACAATTTATTGAAGAACGCCATAGAAGCCACACCAGCAGATAGAAATGGGCTGATAAACATCAACTACCTTATAACCAGCAAAAATGTGTTGCTTACCATTAAAGATAATGGTAACGGAATTCCGGAAAATATGCGCGAAAAAATATTCGAGCCCAATTTTACTACCAAAAGTTCTGGTACGGGACTTGGGCTTGCCTTTGTGAAAAACTCAATTGAAAATGCCAACGGTAAAATTTGGTTTGAGACAACCATTGGCATCGGCACCACTTTTTACCTGAGTTTTCCATCCGCGTAATTTGAGGTGAAAGGCAAATGGTCAAAGGCGAAAGGTAGCTGCGGAAAAGGTATGTAATATGGGGCGAAAGGTTAAAGGCAACTGCGGAAAAGATAAAAAACAGCCCCGATTTAATAGATAATGGCATTTGTCCCAAAAAACCTTTCGCCTTTAACCTTTCCCCTAATCCCGCGCGAATTTCTTCACCGTTTCCGTAATATGTGCCAAATGATGTTTGCTATGCCAGGAGTATAATGCCAGCCCCATTTTAAGCGAAACGGTATCACCGGATGCGGGATGTACAAAGGTGCGTTCCCATTCGTTTTCGGTAAAACTTTCAAATAAGGCAACCATGTGTATATGGATGCCTTCCAATATTTTTAATGACGATTCTACAGGGAGGCGATAATCGGGTAGTAAAGCCCAATCTGCTTCTTCGTATGGCTTTATAACAGGGTTATTTTCGGTGAGTGCCAGCTTAAAACGGGTAATCGAGTTCATGTGGCTGTCGGCCAGGTGATGGATTACTTGCCTCAATGTCCATCCGCCGGTTCGGTATGGGGTATCCAGTTCCTGGTAGTTTAAACCAGCTATAGCATTACGCAATTTACCCGGCAATGTGCGCAGATCATCTATCCATTCGCGGATGTTTTCGTCGGTATAAGATGCCGGTGGTGCAAATTTCCCAATCGGGAACCTCATTTGTTCGTCTGTCATAAATGTTTAAAAAAATTAAATTAGGGATAATTTTATACTACAGCAAGCTTTAACCTAAATTAGCGTTCTGTACGTGTTAGTTAAAACGATGATAAAAAAACTGTGTTTAGTACTGCTGCTGTTAAAATGCTCCTTTACATATGCCCAAACCATTAAAACCGATATCCTTGTAATTGGCGGCGGCCCTGCCGGTGCCTCGGCAGCCATACAGGGAGCCCGCAGCAAAATTAAAACAGTACTGGTTGAAGCAGGTGCGCAATTATGCCCATCAATGCAGGCTCAAACAATGACAACTATCGGTAACGGGAGAAACCTTCAATCGGGTATTTGGGGGGAATTCCGAAAATGGGTAATAACTTTTTATAAAAATACGCCGGGCCGCGATACCGCTTATAATGCCCCGCTGAGCTTAGAGCCATACACGGGTGCAGCCATTATCAAAAAAATGGCCGATACGGTTAAAAACCTCACTATAAAATTAAATACAGTTGTTAGTACGGTAAAAAAAGATGGGGACGGTTGGGTGGTAACTGTTAGCCAGGATTCAAAATCGCAACAAATAAAAGCAAAGCTGATTATCGATGCCACACCAAATGCTTCGATAGCCGAAAAATTGAATATCAATTTTAAACCGGTTGATTTGATGGCCGATAACCATCAATCGGCCACATACCGTACCAGCATTGCAACAGGCGATGGTTATCCGGGGCAAAATGGGGACAAAAAAAGCCCTTCCGACAACTATCCGCAATTGCCGTCATATTGTATTCCGCTGAGCTCCATTGTGGCGCCGGACGTCGGGAACCTGTTAGTTACAGGCAAGCTTTTTCCGGATGATGACATCCAATACCTGCCCAACCAGCTTATGCTGGGCCAGGGTGCAGGTGCTGCCGCGGCATTTTGCGCATTTTTTAAAACTACAACCCACAAATTAAATGCACGCACCGTGCAGGGCGAGCTGCTGGATTTTAAAAGCTACCTGCTTCCATTTGCTGATGTAAATCAAAACGATCGTTATTTTAGGTCGGTGCAGCAGGTTGCGGCTACGGGGTTAATAAAAGGGGTGCAAAAATTGGATAGCAATACACCAGGTATGCTGTTTATGCCCGATTCTGCAGTTAACACCGCCGAGATTGAACCGGTATTAAATGATATTTATACCCGTACATTTTTATGGTTTAACAGGGAAAAACCCAAGCCGAAATTTACAGTAGAAAACACACTATCGCTTATAAGTGAAATAACATTAACCGATCCTAAAACGCTGCACATCTCCATAGCCAAAGCCTGGAAAAATCAATATAAATTCCAATCGGACTTTGATGTTAACCGGCCAATAACCCGGCGGGAGTTTGCTATATTGATTAATCAGTTTTTAAATCCTTTTGCCCGAACGGTGGATTTATCGGGCAGGTTTGTTAATTAGACAGAAGGCTTAAGTATGGCGTATAAATGCTCATCTAAAATAAAACCGTTTTTAATAATCGCATTTTTACAAACAGCTTCTTTTACAAACCCTGCTTTTTCCAATACCCGCATCGATTTTGGATTGTTGCCTAATACACCAGCCTGAAGCCGTACAATATCCAGGTTGGCAAATCCATAATCTACAATCAGTTTCACCGCCTTGGGCATAATGCCTTTTCCCCAATGCACCTCGCCCAGCCAGTAGCCGATCAATGCCGATTTTCGGTAAATATCACCCTTTAAATCAATGCCTATTACGCCGGCTACTTCGCCGTTAATAGCTATCGCGAATTTGGTTTGCACTTCTTCGGCCATTGCAAGCCCGATAAAATCAATGGCATCTGCAAGCGTGTATGGCGATGGAAAGCGATCAAGAAGGGCATCAAAAATCCTTGGGTTATCGGCATGTTTTTGCAACGATTCAGCATCAGCCAACCGCAACTTCCGTAAAATAAAACCGTCGCCTTTAATTTCCATTTGTAACAATAAAACGTCTAAAATTAGCAAAGCAAAGCCAAACTGTTAAATTGCATCCGCGTATTAGTTGCGCGACACAAGACTGACTCATGAAAAAAATATTTACGCTGCTATTGCTGGCCAATACTGCCGGTGCTTTTGCCCAAAAACTGGATACCCTTACCATTGAAAAAATTATGCGCGATCCAAAGTGGATAGGTGTATCCCCATCAAATATTCACTGGAGCGATGATAGCAAAAAAATTCTTTTTAGCTGGAATCCGGATAAAACCGGCCCCGATGAATTGTTTGCCGCTACGCCCGGCGGTACAACGCCGCAAAAAGTAAGCATTGCCGATAGACGCGGCTTACCGGCCGAAAACGGTAGTTGGAATAAAAAACGCACCCAAAAAGTTTTTGAAAAAAATGGCGACTTGTTTTTAGAAGACCTTAAATCGGGCAAAATAACCCAGTTTACCCATACTGAGGAGCGGGAAAGTTCGCCGGTTTTTAATGGCGATGAAAGCCACATCATATTTTCGCAAGGCAGTAACCTGTTCTCCATGAAACTTAACGGAAATGGGTTGGAGCAGCTAACTAATTTTGTTAAATCAAAAAGTAAAAAGGGCAACGACGAACTTAACGAAGAAGAAAAATGGCTTAAAAAGCAGCAGCTGGAGTTGTTTGATATTGTTAAGGTGGAGAAGAAAGAGGAAAAACAAGACTCGGCCGAAAGAGCAGATTTAGCGCCGAAGGGATTAAGGGAACTGGTTTTTGGAACTAAACGTGTTGGACGGATTAAAATAAGCCCCGATGAGCGCTTTGTTACTTACCGGCTCACAAAACCGGCCGACGACGTTAAAAACGCCATCGTTCCTAATTATGTAACCGAATCGGGCTTCACAGAGGATATTCCGAACCGCTCAAAAGTAGGCCGCCCATCATCAACATCCGAAACGTTTATTTACGACAGGCAGCGCGATAGCGTTTACCGGATAAAAACATCAGACCTGCCGGGCATTAAAGACGCGCCCGATTATTTAAAAGATTACCCAAAGGAGCAGGAGGCTTATAAAAAGGCTAATGCCGACAGGCATGTGGTTATCGAAGGCGTATTCTGGAGCGAAAACTCGGCAAATGCCGTAGTCGTAATATCAGCCCAGGATAATAAAGACCGCTGGATTATGCGATTAGACGCCCTTACCGGCAAACTTAGCTTGCTTGACCGGCAGCGCGATGAAGCCTGGATAGGTGGTCCCGGAATTGAAAACTCGGCGGCGGGGAACGTCGGTTTTATTGATAACGATCATTTCTATTTTCAGAGCGAGGCCAGCGGCTACTCGCACATTTATATAGTAGATATTATTAGCGGTGTAAAAAAGCAAATTACCAGCGGTAAATGGGAAGTACAAACTCTGCAGCTATCCAATGATAAAAAAAGGTTCTACTTCACCGCCAATATCGACCATCCCGGATTAACCGATTTTTACAGCCTGCCCGTTGATGGTGGTACGCCAACAAAAATAACAGGCTTAAAGGGCGGCAACGATGTAACACTATCGCCCGACGAAAAATGGCTGGCTATCCGTTACTCCTACTCCAACAAACCATGGGAACTATATGTGCAGGCCAATAAACCTGGAGCCAAAGCGGTACAGGTTACCAAATCCATCAGCGCCGAATACGAATCGTACCCGTGGCGCGCGCCGGAAATTATCACCTTTAAAAACAGGTATGGCAGCGATGTTTACGCCCGTTTGTACCTGCCCAAAAATGCAGACCCCGCGAAACCGGCTGTGGTATTTGTGCATGGTGCAGGCTACCTGCAAAACGTAACGTATTCCTGGAGCTATTACTTCCGCGAATTTATGTTTAACAATATGCTGGCCGATAACGGCTATACAGTGTTGGATGTTGATTACACCGCAAGCGCAGGCTACGGCCGCGACTGGCGCACCGGCATTTACCGGCATATGGGCGGCAAAGATTTGACAGACCAGGTTGATGGCGTAAAATACCTGGTTGATAAATATGGCGTAAACCCCAAACATGTTGGTTTATATGGCGGCTCATATGGCGGGTTTATTACGCTGATGGGTATGTTCACCGAACCTGATGTTTTTGCTGCTGGCGGCGCCATTCGTTCGGTTACCGATTGGGCACATTATAACCACGAGTATACCTCCAATATTTTGAACGAGCCTTTTACAGATGAAACAGCCTATCGCAAAAGCTCACCAATTTACTTTGCCAATGGCTTAAAAGGCAATTTATTGATGCTGCACGGCATGATAGATCAGAACGTTAACTACCAGGATATTATCCGCCTGACGCAGAAACTAATTGAGTTGCACAAAGAAAACTGGGAACTGGCATCGTACCCCGTAGAAGACCATGCCTTTGAACAACCCAGCAGCTGGACGGATGAGTATAAACGGATTTATAAATTATTTGAGGAGACGTTGAAGAAATAATTTTTTATCCCGGGATCATCTGAAATTCGTTGGTTCCGGGAATTCTTTCTAGTTCAACACCAAGAGGGAGATTCAGGTATGGGATTATTGCTTTATCGTAGTTTGCAATCGTGTTTACATCATAAATCATCGTGTTATTTGGATCGTCAACATACTCCTGAGTTTCTGTACCCGAAAAGAAACGCCAGCCACTATCTAAGTGAAAATCAGACTCTTCCCGGTACATGTATATTACTTGCAGTCCATCAACTGTGATTTTATCCGTCGCCATACATCCACCCATAGATGGAATAAGTTTACTGATCTGTTCTGCTTTCAGCTTAAAGTTTTTTTAGCATTTTAAATTGCCAATCCGAAATATTCACCCTAATTTCTGTTTAATTTTGTGCATAACCAAATTGCGCATCCCTCTCCATGAATAAATTAATTATGCTTTTTGTAATTATATGTTGTGCATGTAATACTAACACAGCAAACGCACCTTTAGTCAAAATAAACCTTACCTCCGATAAACATTCCCTCAAAATAACCGGCCTCGACCCGCTGATTGTTCAGGATATTAACCGCGATTCATCAGCCGGGAACTGGCAGAGCCTGGTGCCGGTGTACAAAATGCCAGCCGATACAGATCTGAAAAACTATCAGCCTATTCAGCCGGGCAAATACGCGGTAGCTGATAGCGTGGTTACATTTACGCCCGATACCCCTTTTGCAGCGGCCCAAACTTATTTTGTTCGCTATTATAAATATGATGCCAACAGTAAAGCCTCCGATTTTATATTAGGAAAAAATAAACTGGGCAGCTTACATTATACAGATTTGATTTTTAAGCAATAACCCTATTTGATAGTTGAAAAATTAATAAATTTGATTATATTTGCAGTCAATTAATAAAAGAGGGGGCAAATAGCCCCCTCTTTTATTTTATCAATTAAAAATTATCAATCAAAAACGGGCGGGTAATGAACATTGAAAAAAGAGTAAGGGAACTGGTAGAAGAGAAGATAGCCGATAAGCCGAATTTGTTTTTGGTGGATGTTAAAATGCACTCAAACGGAAAACTTATCGTTTTGCTTGATGGTGATGACGGTGTAGGTATTGGCGATTGCGTGGCGGTAAGCAGGCATGTGGGCTTCCATTTAGAGGAAGAAAATGTAATTGAAACCGCCTATAACCTGGAAGTATCGTCGCCGGGGATTGATTTCCCGCTTTCGTCGCCAAGGCAATATGCCAAGAATGTTGGGCGCACATTGGGTATCAAAATGGCCGATGGCGTAAAACGAGAAGGTGTTTTATCGGCATTAACCGAGGATGCCATTGTAATTGAAGAAAAAATAAAAGAAAAAGGGAAAAAGGCCGAAACTGTTGAGAGCGTTATCCCATTAGATAAAATAACAGAAACAAAAGTTTTAATATCATTCAAGTAGAAAATGAGCAATATTAATTTAATTGATTCTTTTCAGGAATTTAAAGATTTCAAGAACATTGACCGCCCAACCATGATGAGCGTTTTGGAAGACGTTTTCAGAAGCATGATCAGGAAAAAATACGGCACAGATGAAAATTGCGACGTGATTGTTAATACCGACAACGGTGACTTAGAAATTTGGCGCACCCGTAAGGTTATGGAAGATGGGTTTAGCGAAGATGATGACCTGGAGGTTGAGCTGGCGGAAGCAAAATTGTTTGATCCGGATTTGGAAGTAGGCGATGAGCAAATTGAGCAAATCACCCTGGAAAGCTTTGGTCGCCGTGCTATTTTAGCGGCACGCCAAACACTGGTTTCAAAAATTCTGGAACTGGAAAAAGACGAGATCTTTAAAAAATATAAAGATCGCGTTGGCGAAATTGTTACCGGCGAGGTTTACCAGGTTTGGAAAAAAGAAACACTGGTGCTTGATGATGAAGGCAACGAATTGTTGCTGCCAAAAACAGAGCAGATACCGGCCGACTACTTTAAAAAAGGAGATAGCGTAAAAGCTGTTGTACATAAGGTAGATATGCTGAACAGTAATCCTAAAATTATCATTTCGCGTACTGCACCCGAGTTTTTACAGCGTTTGTTTGAACTGGAAGTTCCCGAAATTTTCGACGGGTTGATCACTATTAAAAAAATTGTACGCGAGCCTGGCGAAAGGGCCAAGGTTGCCGTAGAATCATACGATGACCGTATTGACCCGGTTGGTGCCTGCGTAGGTATGAAGGGTTCACGTATACATGGTATCGTTCGCGAATTAAAAAATGAAAATATTGATGTGATTAACTTCACCAACAATATTCAACTCTATATTCAACGTGCATTGTCGCCGGCCAAAATCACATCTATTAAATTAGATGATGAGAAAAAAACAGCAGCAGTGTACTTAAAACCCGACCAGGTATCGTTAGCTATCGGCCGTGGTGGTCACAATATTAAACTGGCAGGTAAATTAACCGGCTATGAGATAGATGTTTACCGCGAGGCTGATGAGCATGATGAGGATGTGGATATTGAAGAATTTACAGATGAAATTGATAGCTGGATTATTGATGAATTTAAGCGTATTGGCCTAGATACAGCAAAATCGGTATTGGCTTTAACTGTTGGCGAGTTGGTAAAACGTACCGATCTGGAAGAAGAAACGGTAAAAGAAGTGCTATCAATATTGAATGCTGAGTTTGAATAAGCATAATAACCAAAATTAAAATCGTATTTTTGCGATAATTAGCAGAGAAAATATAATAAATGTCAGAAGACAAATCAATAAAATTAATTAAGGCGGTAAAAGAGCTCAACATTGGTATGGGTACCATTGTCGATTTTTTGGCGACTAAAGGCTATAAGGTTGACAAGCACCCCATGGCCCAGCTAAATGGCGACATGTACGGCGCATTGTTGAAGGAATTTGCCTTTGATAAAAGTATTAAAGAGGAAGCCAAGCAGATCAGTATCGGTAAGATAAGGAAAGAGGAAACTGCGCCGCTGCCTGAAAAGCCGATCGAAAATCGCCGTTCACGCGATTTTGAGAACGAAGAGATACTGATCAAAAATGCCGGCCAATATACCGCACCGCAGGCCGAGAAACCGAAACCGGTTGAGTCTGTTGCCCCTGCTGCCGCGGTGAAAACCGAGGAGCGCGGTGATGTATTGCCTGGAGTTAAGGTAATTGGGAAAATTGACCTTAATAACCTGAATGCGAAACCACAGCCTGTTGCCGAAAAGTCTGCTGTAGTAGAAGCTCCAAAACCAGAGCCGGTTGTGGAAGCGCCTAAGCCGGTTGTTGCTGAGAAGCCAGTCGTAGTAGAAGCACCAAAACCAGAGCCTGTTGTTGAAATACCAAAACCGGTTGTTGCCGAGACCCCTAAAGTTGAAGCACCAAAACCAACTGTTGTTGAAGTACCAAAGGTAGAAGAACCCAAAGCAGAGGCGCCAAAACCGCCTGTTGTACAGGCACCGGTTGTTGAAGCCCCGGCCGAAACACCTGCAGATGGCGATGATGACGTAATACGGGCCAAGGCAGAGCGCCTTACAGGCCCTAATATTATTGGTAAAATACAATTGCCGGTTAATGCGCCTAAACGCAATCCTATAGCATCTTCATCAAATTCAAACAGCGCCGATCATAAGCGCAAAAGGAAACGTAAAGATAGCCAGGGCAATCCGCAGCAAGGTGGCGGTAACCATCCGCAAAACCAGCAAGGTGGTGGTACTCATCCTCCGCATACCCCATCGGGTGGCGGTACTATTAACCCTAACCGTCCGGATTTCAGGAACCGCGGTAATGGTGCGCCAGGAAACGGAGGCCCTCAGCAAGGAGGAGGAGGTGGAAACCGCCCTGATTTCAGGGGTAACCGTAACAATGCGCCGCAAAATACCGGCCCTAAGGAAGAACCGTCAGAAAAAGATATACAAGACCAGATTAAAGCAACGCTTGCACGTTTAAGTGGTGCTGGTAAGTCGGGCAAATTTGCACAGCGGGCCAAATTCCGCCGTCAAAAACGCGATGACGTTGCCGCCAGTGCCGATGAATTGGCAATGGAGCAGGAGTTGCAATCGAAAGTATTAAAGGTTACCGAGTTTGTAACTGCTAATGAGCTTGCATTGATGATGGATGTATCTGTAACCCAGATTATATCTACCTGTATGAGCCTGGGTATGTTCGTATCTATCAACCAAAGGCTTGATGCAGAAACATTAACCATTGTGGCCGACGAATTTGGCTACCAGGTTGAATTTGTGAAGCCACAGGATGAAGAGGCCAACCTTGACCAGCCAGATGATCCGGCAGATTTAGTTCCCCGTGCGCCAATTGTAACGATCATGGGTCACGTGGATCACGGTAAAACATCATTGCTTGATTTTATCCGCAAAACAAACGTAATTGGTGGCGAAGCCGGGGGGATTACCCAGCACATTGGTGCCTATGAAGTTACTTTGCCGGATAATAAAGGAAAGATCACATTCCTGGATACACCGGGTCACGAGGCATTTACCGCCATGCGTGCAAGGGGTGCACAGGTAACAGATATTGTAATTATTGTAATTGCTGCTGATGATAGCGTGATGCCGCAAACCCGCGAGGCCATAAACCACGCCCAGGCTGCAGGAGCACCAATCATCTTCGCTTTCAATAAAATTGACAGGCCTGGTGCTAACTCGGATAAGATTCGCGAGCAACTATCGGCCATGAATATTTTGGTTGAAGAGTGGGGCGGTAAATACCAAACACAAGAGATATCAGCCAAAACCGGCTTAAATATCGAACTGCTGTTAGAGAAAGTATTGCTTGAAGCCGAGTTACTTGAACTTACAGCCAACCCTAATAAACGTGCCGTAGGTACCGTTATTGAGGCTGCTTTAGATAAAGGCCGTGGTATTGTAACCACTATATTGGTACAGGCAGGCCGTTTAAAAGTAGGAGATCCTATTTTGGCCGGATGCTACAGCGGTCGTGTTAAGGCATTAACCAACGAGCGTGGCCAAAGAGTTGATTCTGCAGGCCCTTCAACACCGGTACAGGTGTTGGGTATGCAGGGTGCGCCAACCGCGGGTGATAAATTCAACGTATTGGAAAGCGAAGTTGAAGCACGTGAAATTGCCAACAAGCGTTTACAACTACAACGCGAGCAAGGTTTACGCACGCAGAAACACATTACACTTGATGAAATCGGCCGTCGTTTGGCAGTTGGTAACTTTAAGGAACTTAACATTATTGTTAAGGGTGACGTGGATGGATCTATCGAGGCGTTATCAGATTCATTACTGAAACTATCTACCGAGCAGATACAGGTTAATATTATATCTAAAGCGGTAGGTCAGATTTCCGAATCAGACGTGTTGTTGGCTTCTGCATCAGATGCGATCATCATTGGTTTCCAGGTTCGTCCTTCGGGAAGTGCCCGTAAACTTGCCGAAGCTGAGCAGATCGATATCAGGTTATACTCTATCATCTACGATGCCATTAACGAAATTAAGGCGGCGATGGAAGGGATGCTTGCACCAACCTTTGAAGAGAAGATTGTTGCGAACGTGGAGATCCGCGAAACCTTCAAGATCAGCAAGGTGGGTACCATTGCAGGTTGTATGGTACTTGATGGTAAAATTAACCGTAACAGCAAAATCCGCATAGTTCGTGACGGTGTAGTTATATACACAGGCGAACTGGCTTCACTGAAACGCTTTAAAGACGATGTGAAGGAAGTATTGACTGGCTACGAGTGCGGTTTGAACATCCAAAACTTCAACAATATTGAAGTAGGCGACATTGTTGAAGCTTACGAAAATGTAGAAGTAAAACGCAAGTTGTAATAAGCAAAGCATTGATAATTTGAAGGGCTAATCTTTAACAGATTAGCCCTTTTTCTTTATATCAATATATTAAATAAAGTTGCTCGCCGGGAGTTTAATTCCCCTAGCCTTTTCATTCCGGGCGATGCCTGTCCAATTCACTCCTTTAGCAAGCCCTCTACCAGCGCTTTCCACTGTGGCCCCGATAGGCCCTGACGCGCAGTAAGCGCAATAATGGTATTACGGATGCTATCGTATAAATTGGTATCGGAGTTATTGATCACTTCATTTCGCCCATGTACTGCTGCGCTAACGTGGTTTAAGTACCGCTCAACAATAAAAGTATTGGTAGCGCTATGATCGTAGAAATTGGCAATGGCTTCACCCGGATTCCGGGGATTTGCCACCGGCCTTACCGTAATAGCTATAAATTCGCTTTCCGAATTCGCGTTTTCAAATTCCTGGATGCTTTCAATCATTACCCAGTCCAGCCCCCCTCCTGCTATCGAGCCGGGAGCAGGCAGGTCTACGTAAAAATGATCTCCTTTTTCGGCCATGCGGTATAGCTCATTTCCCTGCGCATCTGTAAGCGAAAACTTTGAGGAGGCAGGCCCGGCAAATTGGTGCCAGTTAGAAACGTCTTTTAACCTGTTTTTAGCCAGCAGGAAAAGGGCATGCGCCGCCTGGCGTGTATCAAGATCTGCAAAGTGGATAAAGTCGGTCATTCCGCCTTCTGTTTGCTCCGGGATATTATGATAACCATTATTCATAACTGTAAATTATAAACATTTAACAGTCACTGTTACAAACGGTTTCGTCATTGCGTAATATATTGTTGTATTTACAATTGTAACATAATCACTACATCATACGCATTGGATTATCTTTTCGGGTGCGGGGTTTGATTATTAATTAAAAGTAATGTACATTTCCTTTTTATAAAACCTAAATGATAAATAAACCATTCCTGTGCTTTTTTATCGTCTTCACTTATATAAGTGGCCGAGCCTTTGGACAAACAGTAGCGGATGACAGTACAATGCAAAAAATTGCCATTGGCCATGTAGTTGATGTTTACAATATGTCTATTGGTCAAATGTCGCGCCTTTATAACGGCCCCGAATATGAGTTTTATGATCCTTTAATTAAAGGAAATGCTTGCTTTTTAGACATAAACGCATTCAAAACCGGTTCGGTTAATTACGATGGTATATTTTACGCAAACGTGCCGATGATGTACGATATCAACAAAGACCTTGTTGTAACACTACTGTATAACGGCTTTTCCAAATATTCATTAATAAACTCCAGGATACAAAGTTTTGATTTGCTTAGCCATCATTTTGTGTACGTTGCGGCCGATTCGACAAACCTGGCATCGTCTATAAGCGCAGGGGTATATGAAGAGATATACGGCGGCAACCTGCAGGTTTTAGTTAAGTGGACAAAAAGTATACAGAGTATATCAACCCAAACTACGCTCGAAACCTTTTTTACAGAGGCTAAAAAGCATTACTATTTAAAAAAAGGCAATAATTACTATAGTACAGGCGGACAAGGCGCTTTCCTGAATGCATTAAAGGACAAGAAAAAAGAATTGCAGCAGTATATAAAGGCCAATAAAATTAAGTTTAAGGATAACCCGGAAAAAGCGATGTATTTAATAGCCGCCCAATACGATCAATTATCAAAATAAGAAAGCTTTCATACCTGTAGTATTCAACTAATAGATAGTAGTTAAAACCGTCACCCAGTTCAGGATATTGCGAGAAATAAATATGCGAATGAAAAAAATTTACTTTTTTACTTTTTGTTTTTTGATCCTGATGAAAGTTGGCAATGCCCAACAAACGGCGGTTAAAACAATTAGCGTAAACGTGCAACAAGCCACTATTGAGCAGTTTGTTACCGAAATTGAAGCCAAAACCGGCTATCACATTTATTATGAACCCGCCTTATTTGATAGTTTAAAGGTAACCGTTAAGGTAGATAATAAACCGGTTAACGTTGTGCTTGATGCCGCATTCAAAAATACCGTGTTTCGTTACGCGATAACCGCTGATGGCCAGGTTTTTTTAACCAAAGGTCGCGAGATACAACCATCGCTTGCCGCGGGCTTTTTTGGAATTAAACCTGGCCCGGAAACCGTAAAGAACAACGTTACTACAACCGTAGCCGAATTTACCGATCAGAAAGAAAAGATCATTCCGGAGGCGACTACAGAAAATAAGTTATATGAGATAGGTAATAAAACTAACACAATTGGTGCAGGCAATGCAACGCTATCGGGCTATGTTCGTGATAGCAAATCTGGCGAGGCGGTAATTGGGGGCAGCATTTTTGTTACCAATACTAAAACAGGGGTAGCAACAGATCAATTTGGTTATTTTACTATTAGCCTACCGAAAGGTCGCCAGATTTTGAGCATCCGTGGCCTTGGCATGCGTGATACCCGCAGGCAAATTGTACTTTACTCTGATGGGAAGCTGATTATAGAAATGAAGGAACAGGTTACCAGCCTGAAGGAAGTAAAAATATCGGCCGAGAAAGTTGCCAACGTACGTAACGTACAATTGGGAGTAAACAGGCTCGACATCAAGAGCATTAAACAGGTGCCGACCGTATTTGGCGAAGCCGACGTGTTGAGGGTTGTACTAACGCTTCCAGGCGTACAATCAGTAGGCGAGGCTACAACCGGGTTTAACGTACGCGGCGGGTCGGCCGATCAGAACCTTATTTTAATGAATGATGCCACCATTTATAACCCCTCGCATTTTTTTGGTTTTTTCTCATCATTTAACCCCGACATCGTTAAAGACATTGAACTTTATAAAAGCAGCATTCCTGAAAAATTTGGCGGGCGCCTGTCGTCGGTATTGGATGTTACCAATCGCGAAGGCAATAAAAAGAAATTTACCGGCTCGGCAGGCATTGGTTTAATAACCAGCCGGCTTAATATAGAAGGGCCTATTATTAAAGATAAAACCTCGTTTTCTTTTGGTGGCCGTACCACTTACTCCGATTGGTTGTTGAAGTTGCTGCCCGATGCTTATAAGCACAGCCAGGCATCCTTTTACGATTTAAACCTGGATATCAGTCACCAGATAAACGAGAAGAACAATATTTATGTAACAACCTACCTGAGCAAAGATAAATTTAAGTTAAACAGCGATACATCTTACGGCTACAGCAACCGCAACGCCAATATTAAATGGAAGCATAACTTTAACGATAAGCTGTTTAGCGTAATAGGCGCCGGGATAGACAGGTATCAATATGATATTGCCAGCTATGATAACCCGGTAAATGCATACAAGCTTAATTTCGATATTAACCAAACCAATTTTAAAGCGGATTTTACCTACTACCTTAACCGTAAAAACACCATTGACTTTGGCTTAAGCTCTATTTTTTATAAGCTCCATCCCGGCAACTTTCAGCCCAATAGCCCCAAGTCATTGGTAGCGCCTGATGTTATCCCGGCGCAGCAGGCTTTGGAGAGCGCTTTGTACCTGGGCGATAAGTATGATTTTACCGAAGATTTTTCGGTAAGCGGAGGTATCAGGTATTCTATATACAATTTCCTGGGACCGCAATTGGTTTACAACTACGCACCTAATTTGCCAAAAACAACGTCAAACCTGCTGGATAGTACCAATTACAGCAGCGGGAAGTTCATTAAAACGTATTCGGGGCCCGAAATTCGCTTGTCGGCACGTTACCAGCTGGGCGATAATACTTCTTTAAAGGGCGGTTACAACACGTTAAGGCAATACATCCATTTATTATCAAATACAACTGCCATTGCCCCTACCGATGTTTGGCAACTAAGCGATCCTAATATCAAGCCACAATACGGCGACCAGGTATCGCTTGGCCTTTACCACAACATGAAGGCAAACACCATCGAAACGTCTGTCGAAATTTATTACAAAAGACTAAGGGACTACCTGGATTACCGTAGCGGCGCCAACCTTGTATTAAACCACCATATTGAAAACGATGTATTGGGTACCGAAGGCAAGGCTTACGGTATTGAGTTTTTGCTGAAGAAAACCACAGGCAAGGCCAATGGATGGATAACTTATACCTACTCGCGCACTTTTTTAAGACAAACCAATCCTAACGAGGGCGAGCTGATTAATGGCGGCTCATACTATCCGGCCAATTTTGATAAGCCGCATGCTTTTAACTTCATAGGCAATTACCGCTTTTCGCACAGGTTTAGCGTATCGTTAAACGTTACTTACAGCACAGGCAGGCCTATTACATTACCGGTGGCAAAATATGAGTACGGCGGATCGGAGCGGGTATATTATTCAGACAGGAACCAGTACCGCATCCCTGATTACTTCCGTTCCGATTTTTCGATGAACATTGAGGGTAATCACAAAGTACATCAGCTTACACACAACTCGTTCACCATAGGGGTGTATAATTTAACCGGCAGACAAAATGCATACTCTACCTATTTTACCGAACAGGGAGGTATAATAAGCGGGTACAAGCTGTCTATTTTTGCCCGGCCAATTCCGTTTATCAACTATAACATCAGGTTTTAAACACAATGTGCAAGGGGGGCAACTATATGGTTTATTTGATATTACTTACCGCAACCACTCCGGCCTGTCGTAAACCTTATACGCCAAACCCGGTATCGGCCCCCGGTAGTTACCTGGTAGTTGAGGGCGTTATTGATCCCGGCGCCGATTCGACAATTATTACTGTGAGTAACACTGTACGCCTTTCAGATACCACCTTATTGGCAACCGAAACCAATGCCCGTTTAACAGTTGAAAGTGAGGCAGGCACAGGCTATTCGTTAAACGAGTTTAAGGCAGGGCGCTACCTTGCTATCGGGTTAAACCTTGATAAAGCGAAAAAATATCGCCTGCATATCAGAACAAGCGGCGGGAAGGAGTATGCATCAGATTATGTGCCTGTTAAACCAACCCCTCCTATTGATAGTGTAACTTATAAAGTAACGCCGAAAGGGTTACAAATTAATTCAAATACCCATGATGCTACAAATAGTACCCGGTATTACCGGATGGCCTATGAAGAGGCCTGGAAGTTTCACGCCCGGTTTAACTCGGGATTGATTGTAAAAAACGGTGAAATAGTGCCGCGCCAGGAAGAAGAGATGATTTATTATTGTTATCGGGGCGATAAATCGTCCAATACCATTTTGGCATCATCAGAAAAACTGACGCGGGACGTAATTGCTAATACTCAAATTACTGTGGTACCGCCAGCGTCAGAAAAACTCACTATAAAATACAGTATCCTGGTAAAACAGTATGCGCTTACAAAAGAAGCATATCAATTTTGGGAAAACATCCGGCGGAACACCGAACAGTTGGGCAGTATATTTGATGCGCTGCCCTCGCAGTTAAAGGGAAATATGCATAACGTAACAAACCCCGATGAGCCGGTTATTGGGTTTGTAAGCATAAGCACAACACAGCGCAAACGCATTTTTGTTGATAACGACAGGGTGCCTTATACCTGGTACGTTCCGGACGATGGTTTGTGTGAAAAGCTGGGTTATTTGTTAAATAATGGCGGAGAGAATGACGTTGAACTTTTTATTATTAAGCTTCATCTGAACCCCCTAGAAGCTATACTGAATCCGTTTACCGGGCAGATAATTGGCTATAAAGCTGCATCAGTTGAATGTTCGGATTGTACATTAAAGGGAAAAACAACCGCGCCACCTTATTGGGAATTTTAACAATGGTAAAAAATAACTACATATGGTATTTTATAACCACCGCAACAATGGTGGCGGGGTGCAGAAAGCCGTATGCGCCACCAGCGGTATTGGCCCGGGCCAGCTACCTGGTAGTTGAGGGTGTAATTGATAGCGGTAGCGATTCCACCCTGATAGCATTGAGCAGAACAGTAAATATAGCTAACCATACATCGCTTTTAATTGATTCAGGCGCCGAAGTAGCGGTGGAACGGGAAGATGGGGCCAACTACCCTCTGAGTAAATTTAAAGGCCGTTACCTGGTAATTGGTTTAAACCTGGATAAGGCTAAAAAATATCGTTTGCATATTAAAACCGGGGGGGATGAATATGCATCGGACTATGAGCCCGTAAAGCTAACGCCCCCTATTGATAGCATTAGTTATAAGATAACGGGCCCGGGGCTGCAAATAAACTCAAGTACGCATGATGTTACCAATAACGCACGCTATTACAGATGGGCGTATGAAGAGGCCTGGAAATTTCACGCGGCTGTTAATTCAGGCCTCATTGTTAAAAACGGAAAGATAACTTTTAGAGCCGCAAACGAGATGTATTATTATTGCTATGCGGGGGATAAATCAAGTAATATTGTTTTGGCATCGTCAGAGAAGCTATCACAGGATGTAATCTCCCAAAATCCGGTTACATTGATTCCACGGAACTCTGAGAAGCTGGAGATAAAATACAGCATACGCCTGAAACAATATGCCTTAACCAAAGGCGCCTATGCCTTTTGGGAAAACCTTAGGAAAAACACAGAGCAACTCGGCAGTATATTTGATGCGCAACCATCGCAATTGGTTGGCAATATCCATAGCATAAGCAACCCCGCCGAACCCGTTGTTGGCTATGTAAGCGTAACCAATATGCAAAGCCGAAGAATTTTTATATCAAAAAATGTTTTACCGGATGAATGGAATATAGATTTGACAGGGTGTGAAAATAATGCCTACTTATTTGCCAATCCCAATACCCGCCAGGATGATGTAGCACTTTTTATTTTAAAGGGCGGCTTAGTACCAACATCAAGTGTATTGGATAGCCTGGGGCAGTTAATAGGATACAGGGCATCAACTGTAGAGTGCACCGACTGCAGAGTGAGAGGAAATATTAACGCACCAGTTTTTTGGCAAAATTAAAATATGACAGGAAATAAGCATATATGGATTTTGATATTAACGGCCTGGTGTACTGCCAGCTGCCGGAAACCGTATGCTCCGCCGGTGATAACCAATAATAAAAGCTACCTGGTGGTTGAGGGAAATATTGACAGTGGCAGCGATTCGACAATAATAACATTAAGCACAACCGTGAACCTCGGCGCGCATGATACAACAACGTTTCAAAGCGGTGCACAGGTATCTGTTGAAGCAGAAGGTGGCGTTAGTATACCTTTACAGGAACAGCAGTATCAACCCGGGCGTTATGGCGCGGCGGCATTAAACCTTGATAAAACAAAAAAATATCGCCTGCATATACTGATGACCGGAAATGAATATGTTTCTGATTATGAAGGCGTAAAGGCTAACCCTCCTATTGATAGTGTGAACTATAAAATAGGCAGCAAAGGATTACAAATTTTTTCGAACACGCATGATCCGGCCAACAATACCCGCTATTATCGCTGGTCATATGAAGAAGCCTGGCGTTTCCATTCGGCATTTAACTCAGGTCTAATACTCAGAAACGGCGAAATTGGTCCCCGGGGTATTGCTGAAAGCATATACTATTGTTATTCGGGAGATAAATCAGCCAACATTGTTTTAGCTTCATCGGCAAAACTTACCCAGGATGTAATATTTGAAAACCCGATCATCGTAATAGCCCCCAATTCAGAAAAACTGGGAATCCGTTACAGCATCCTTGTAAAACAGTACGCGCTTACAAAAGCAGCCTACGATTTTTGGGAGAACATGAAAAAAAATACCGAGCAGTTGGGCAGCATATTTGATGCCCAGCCATCGCAGCTGATAGGTAATATTCACAGCCTTACACAGCCAACCGAAGCGGTAATTGGCTATATTAGTATAACCAATATGCAAAGCAAAAGGATCTTTATATCAGGCGGTGCTTTGCCTGCCGAGTGGCAACCTAATTATAAAGGCAGTTGCGAGATTGACTCCTGCCTTTTTCAAAATCCCAATAGCCGGCAAAACGACGTTAAAGTATTGATACTTGATGGGCCACTGATACCAATAGCAACCATATTACAGGGTTCCTATACTGTTCTTGGTTATACAGCATCTACTGTTGATTGTGTTGATTGCCGGGTTAGAGGTAAAATTGAAGCACCCCCATTTTGGAAAGAATAATATGAATAAGATAAAAAAAACGAATATATGGTGTTTGGTGATATGGGCCGGTATAGTTGTTACGGGTTGTAAAAAGCCGTATAACCCATCTGTTATAAGCAGCCCCAACCATTACCTGGTGGTAGAAGGGGTAATTGACGTTGGCGATAGTGTTACGGTGATTAAGCTGAGCGAAACCGTTAACCTTGGCGATAATGTAAAAACATCGGGACTGGCGGGCTATGCTGTTAATATTCAGGCTGAAGGCGGTGTAAATGTTGCCGAGTTGAAGGAGGTGCCCGGCCAAAGCGGAAGATACGCTTCGTCGGCAGTGCTAACTCTTGACCAAACGAAGAAATACCGGCTACATATTTCGGGCAACAGTAAGGAGTACGCCTCTGACTATATTGTGGTGAAAAAGACTCCTCCTATTGACAGCATCGGCTTTGCACCCAAGGCCGGCAACCTGAATATTTATGTTAATACCCATGACGCAACTAATAATACACGCTATTACCGTTGGGATTATGCGGAGGCATGGAAGTTTCATGCCCGGTACGAATCGGGCTTTATTGTGGATCCAGAGACTAAAGGAATAAGGACCAGAAGACAGAATGAAGCGATGTATTATTGTTATACAGGTGATACATCAAGTAACACGGTTATAGCATCATCCGCCAAGCTGAGCTCAGATGTTATATTCCAAGCCCCGATAATACAAATACCTTCTACCGCCGAAAAACTTTCGATACGGTACTCCATTTTATTAAACCAATACGGCTTAACAAAAGAGGGATATGAGTTTTGGGAAAATATCCGGAAAAATACCGAACAGCTGGGAAGTATCTTTGATGCCCAGCCATCCCAGCTACAGGGCAATATTCACAGTATAACCAACCCTAATGAGCCGGTTATCGGGTTCATAACCATTACCAACATTCAGCGCAAACGGATTTTCATCAACAATAATCAATTACCTGCAGAGTGGTACCCTGTTTACCCATATAGCTGCTCGGCAGATACGGCACTTTTTTATAACCCTAAAACAATGCAGCACGAAGTGCAGCTAATTATAATTGACGGTAGTGCAATACCGGTTTCGTCAATTGTAAATATGAATGTCTTAATTGGCTACACGTATTCAACGGTTGAATGTACCGATTGCCGGATAAGGGGTAAGTCATTACCTCCCCCATTTTGGAAGCCATAGCGAACAAACAAAAACAACAACAACGGCAATGCAAAGCCGCATACATAATTATTAAACAAACCAGCTTTTAGCTATGGGAAAACACAACAGAACTACTAAAATAATATTCTCGTCGGGTTTGATTTTATTGCTTGCACAAACAGTAGGTTTTGCACAGGTAATTGAGCAGGTAAAAAACGGCTTTAACCAATACCGGCAGCGCAACGTGCAGGAAAAAATATATGTACATACCGATAAAAGCGTGTACCTGCCAGGCGAAATTATTTGGTTTAAAACCTATAGTGTTGACGCCTCGTTTCATCAATTATTAAACTTGAGCAAGGTAGTTTATGTTGATGTTATAGATAACGCCCACAATGCCATTATGCAGGCCAAAATAGCCACGAATTATGGCACCGGTAGTGGCTCGCTATACATCCCTGTATCGGTAAGCAATGGTAATTATACGCTGCGGGCATATACCAGCTGGATGAAAAATTTCAGCCCCGATTATTATTTCGAAAAGAACATTACCATTGTAAATCCTCTGAAGTCGCCGGATGCCCTGGCAAAAGAAACGGCTGCTTACGACCTGCAATTTTTTCCCGAAGGAGGTAGCCTGGTAGCGGGCTTAAACAGTAAGGTGGCCTTTAAAGTTACCGCGCCAAATGGCAATGGTGTGGCGGTATACCGGGGTGCTGTTATTGATCAGCATAACGATACGGTAGCGCGTTTTGAGCCCCTAAAGTTTGGTATGGGCAGTTTTATATTTACGCCGGTAGCAAATAACAGCTATAAGGCCATTGTTAAAACCAGCCAGGGTAATAAATTGGTTAAGGAATTGCCCTTGGTTAGTAATCAGGGCTATGTAATGCAATTAAAGGATAACGGACCTAATTTACAGGTTACCGTAAACAGCAACACAGGTGGTGGCGAAGTATTCCTTTTTGCGCACACCAGGCAATTAATTAAAGCGGCTTTAAGCTCTTCGCTTACCTCCGGAGCGGCTACGTTTAGCATCGATAAAAGCAAATTGGGCGAAGGGGTATCGCATATAACTATTTTTAACAACGCCAAACAGCCGGTATGTGAGCGGCTTTATTTTAAACGCCCTAAACAGCTATTACAAATAGATGCGGCTGCCGATCAGCCTCAGTATGCCACGCGAAAAAAAGTAAATATTAACGTGGGTACCAAAGGGGCAAAAGGAACGGCTGTGTTGGCAAATTTATCGCTTTCTGTTTACCGGGTCGATTCATTGCAGCAAATGGATGCTGATGATATATTTAGCTACCTGTGGCTTCGATCGGATTTGAGGGGCAATATAGAATCGGCAGGCTATTATTTCAAAAATCAAAATGCCGAAGCTAATGCCGCTATGGACAACCTAATGCTGTCGCAGGGCTGGCGCAGGTTTCAATGGAGTAATATTGTAAATGGAGGGTCGTCGTCATTTAACTTTTTACCTGAGTATAACGACCACCTGATAAGCGCGAAAATAACAAACACACTAACAGGTGCGCCGGCAAAGGATATCGTAGCCTATTTGAGTGTGCCTGGCAAAAGGGTACAATTGTATGCATCCAGAAGTGATTCATTGGGTCACCTTGTGTTTAACACCAAGCAGCTATTTGGTCCGGGCGAAGTAGTCGCCCAAACTAATTCCGAGAAAGATTCAACCTTCCGGATTGATGTTTTGAGCCCGTTTTCGGAGCAATACAGCAAACGTACGATACCTCAATTAACCTTGTCTGCCGATTTGCAAAAGGCCTTAGAACAGCATAGCCTGGGCATGCAGATACAAAATATATATGCCCTCAATAAAATCAAACGGTTTTATGATCCGGGTGTAGATAGCGCCGGCTTTTTTGCGCAGCCTTATAAAACCTACCTGCTGGATAACTATACCCGTTTTACCACAATGGAAGAAGTGCTGCGCGAGTATGTAAGAGAAGACAACATAGTGCGCTCCAGGGGGCGGTACCACATTAAAGTATTAAACGAAAAAGGGTTTTTAGACGGCGACCCTATTGTTTTACTGGATGATGTGCCTGTATTTAATATTGATAAGGTGATGGCAATTGATCCGTTGAAGGTAAGAAAGCTTGAGGTTGTAAGAGACAGGTATTTTTACGGCCCTACTGTAAATGAAGGGGTGTTCAGCTTCACCACATACAAAGGAGACCTTGGAGGCGTAGAAATAGACCCCCATGCCGTGGTTTTAGACTACGAAGGTTTACAGTTAAAACGCGAGTTTTATTCGCCGGTTTATGATACCGAAAAGGCGGCCAACAGTCGTGTGCCCGACTTTAGGAGCCTGTTGTTTTGGTCACCGGATGTAAATACAAATACGGTTGGAAAGGGTCAGGTATCCTTTTATACCTCCGATCAGCGGGGAAAATACGTTGTATCGGTGCAGGGAATAAGTGAAGAAGGTGACGCCGGGGCCCAGTATTTTAGCTTTGAAGTAAAATAAAAAAATAAATTTTAAGAAAGTTTTAAGAGGGATGACCGAGTAAGTCATCCCTCTTTGCGTTGATATTAAGATAGTTATGTCGTGTATAAAAGTCGACATTAACATTGCGAAATAGATGAAACAGCCAATAAAAGCGATTAAACCAATGTTTTTTAAAAAACCACTTGTGTAAACCAAAATGGTGCGTATATTTGCAGACCCAAACGGAGTGGTAGTTCAGCTGGTTAGAATGCCTGCCTGTCACGCAGGAGGTCGCGGGTTCGAGTCCCGTCCATTCCGCTAAAAACATTTAAAAATGTTCAGAAGCCTTTAAGTCATATGATTTAAAGGCTTTTTGGTTTTAAAGCCCTTCCAAAGCGAACCAGATATGGAAAAAGGGGGGATCAGTAAAATCAATTATTCTGCTAGATCCCATATTTGCTCCGGTACCTCGCCCTTAGCCGTTGGGTAGTGATATGCATCACTTTTTAACAATAAAACAATCATTTTTTATCCTGCGGCGGGCACCTACTTTTGACGTTATTAATCATTCCATAACGTTTAAAATTTAAGATCATGTTGGGAGCACTTACAGACATACAGATTGAAAGTTTGCTGAAACAGCAGGTTACCGGTCGTTTAGCATGCCATGCCGACGGTACTACTTATATTGTCCCGATAAATTACGTTTACAGTGCGCCATATATCTACAGCCATTCGGCAAATGGTAAAAAGATTGAAATGATGCGACAGAACCCGGAGGTGTGTTTTGAAGTAGATGAGATCCAAAGCATATTCAGCTGGAAAAGCGTTGTGGCCTGGGGGCGTTTTGAAGAGGTAACCGATATGGACGAAAAGGCTCGCCTGATGCAGGGAATTATACATCGCATAATGCCCATGGCCAGCCACCCGGCCAATCATCCTTCGCATGGGATAACCGAAAACGACAGCGATGTGGGTGAAAAAGTGGAGCTGATTATTTACAAGATCAATCTTGATAAAAAAACAGGCCGGTTCGAAAAAAATTGACAATCGATGATTCCGTTTTATCAGGGCCCGATCTGTGTTGTCGACGCGATCTCCTGATGATCTTCTTGCTGCATTTTACCAGAACTGTTTTCCCCTCCATGGATATTACAACTCCGATGACAAGTTAGTAGGTGATCACAAGCAATTTATAGAGTGACCGGCGTCATGTTTCCTGTGAAAAGCATTTATGAACTTTACAACAGAAAATTATAAACCCGACACCATGAAAACGATTATTGTAATTAATGATGGCTCTGTTTCTGCGGCTCACGCATCAAAACAGGCATTTGCTATTGCCCAGGCGGTACAAGCCAATATTTTAGTCGCCAACACCTATAAGGTTAACGCAATGGCAAAAGTGATGGCCGGGCATCATATTGAACAATCGTTGTTGATTGCCAGGGAACCCATAGTAAGATTGCTAAATGAGCTTAGCCATGACGCGGCGGCTTACCAGCCCGAAATATCGGCTGAGGATATCGTGGATTTTGATACTACGCAATTGGCCGCAATGATAATCAAAAAAAATATTTGGTTAATGGTGAGCGGAAGCGGCACCACGTTGCAAGAGGGGTCGCGACAACATTTACTAAACCTCCAAAGCGTATTAAATAAAGTGCAGTGTCCGCTGCTAATAGTGCCCGAAAGGTGGACATTAAAAAACATACAGCATATAACCTATATGGCCGATTTACGGTATTGTCGCGCTGCAGTTGTAAAATACCTTGTTCAACTGGCCGAACCGATGCAGGCCAGCGTATCTGTAGCACATTTGTCGGCCAAAGGAATTCCGGATATTGAGGAAAGTTATGGTCAGCGAATGTTTACCGAACAGGTTGGAAACCACATACATAGTTACCCGGTTGGCTTTAACAACATCAAGGAAAAAGATATTAGTAAGGCCGTTGATGTGATAATTAACGGAATGCATAACGATGTGCTGGTGCTTGTTAACCACCGTTATCATTTTAAAGAAATCATTGGGGATTATTTGACCGAAGCACTGCCGGGGCATATTACAATACCATTGCTGATATTTCCTTATTAACCAAAGCCAAGTGAATCATGGAAGGGTTTTGCCTTGGGGGGCAAATAAAAAAGGTATTGCTTTATGCAATACCCCGTTATGTTTTTTACAAACTAATGCAGGCCAGTATTTAAAACGCTGCTTTGATCTTATCTTTTGTAACACTCAATTCTTCGGCGCTAAAACATAGTTTGGGCCTCGAGAAATTAAGATCATCAACCCTGTTCATGGGGATAAGGTGGATATGTGCATGCGGCACTTCGAGGCCGATAACTGCCACCCCTACCTTTTTACATGGTATGGCCTTTTTAATGGCCGTAGCCACAATTTTGGCAAATATTTGCAAGCCGGTATAAGTTTCGTCATCCAGGTCGAAAATGTAGTCAACTTCTTTTTTCGGAATCACCAGCACATGTCCTTCGGCTAGCGGATTGATATCTAAAAAAGCTAAAAATTCATTACTCTCGGCAACAACGTACGCCGGAATCTCGCCTGCTATAATTTTTGAAAAGATGCTCATTTTGAGGTTGATTAAGTTGATTAGGTGAGTGGTTGATTAAGTTTACGGAAGGCTAACTCAATCAACCACTCACCTAATCAACCAATAACTAACGACTAACTTCCAGTATTTCAAATTCAATTTTACCTGCCGGTACCGTGATCTCAATTTTTTCGCCTACTTTTTTTCCTAAAAGGCCTTTGGCTATGGGCGATGCCACCGATATTTTACCAGCTTTCATATCCGCTTCGCTTTCGGCTACCAGCTGGTAGCTCATGGTGGCGCCGTTTTTAAGGTTTTTGATTTTTACTATTGACAATGCCAATACCTTTGATGTATCCAGTTTTGATTCGTCCAGCAAGCGGGCGTTGGCCAACACTTCCTGCATTTGCGAAATTTTAGCTTCATGCAAGCCCTGAGCTTCTTTAGCGGCGTCGTATTCGGCGTTTTCAGACAAGTCACCTTTATCGCGCGCTTCAGCAATTTGTTTTGATATATCCGACCGGCCGGTTGTTTTTAACCTTTGTAACTCTTCTTTTAGTTTTTCTAAACCATCCTTGGTAAAGTATGATACCTCTGCCATAACACGTAAATTAATTATTATTTATCCTATTGGTTGTCCAAAAAAAACCGCCCTCCCTTTTTTAAGAAGGACGCAACGACTATAAAAACAAACAAGACTATATGGGCCATGCCTACATAGTCTTGTTTAGTATTAAACGAAGATAAGTGATTTAAGTTTTAATATGCAAATTTATTTGAGGGGTGAGTGGTTGATTAAGTTGGATTAGGTTGATTAAGTTTTTGCATCGTTTATAGGGCCTTAGTCAACTTAATCAACCACTCACCCTAATCAACCACTCTAACCAACATCTCCGGCTCTGAAGCGGGGCCTCATTTAATCATTTTCAAATTTTCAAATCCTCAAATTTTCAAATTCGGGAGTTTCTCCGCCATCACTTCACTTATCTTCCGGTACGAATCAAACGTCCAGCCGGCAACGTGGGGGCTTAGGATAACCTTGCCGCTTTGGCGCAACTCATCGTACCAGGCCTGCTCGGCCAGGGTAGGGAATTTTTCAACTTCAAGCACATCCAGCCCTGCTCCCAGTATTTTACCTTCTTTAATGGCTTTTAATACGCTGCTCACTTTTGCTGTTTTGCCCCGTGAGGTATTAATAAAAAATACCGGTTTTTTAAAGTGAAACAGGTATTCGTCATCAATCAACCCATTGGTTTCTGATGTAAGCGGTACGTGTATGCTTAGTACATCGCTTAGTTTTACTATTTGCTCCATGCTTACTTCGCGCGCATAGCGGTCGCTAAAGCCGGTTTTGTATTTATCATAGGCAATTACATCAACCTGGAAGCCCGATAGCTTACGGGCAAAGCTATGCCCCATGTGGCCGTAGCCAATAATGCCTACGGTTTTCCCTTTCAGTTCGTAACCGCGGTTGCCTTCCCGCTCCCATTTGCCATTCCTGATCTCGGCATCACCCCGGTTAAAATTATTCATTAGTGATAGCAATAAACCTATGGCATGTTCGCCAACAGCATCGGAATTGCCTTCGGGCGCGTTAATCAGTTTAATGCCTTTTTCGGCGGCGTAAGCCTCGTCAATGTTGTCCATACCGGCACCGGCTCGGGCTATAAATTGCAGGTTGGTGGCCAAATCAAAAACTTGTTTGGTTACCTGGAATTTTGATCGGATAACCAGGCCCGCGTAATCGCCTATAATTTGTAAAGCTTCCTCGGTTTTTACGGTTGGCCTGTAATCGCATGTATAACCCTTGGCTTCGGCCTGCTCCATAAATATGGGGTGTACATCATCAACAATAAGAATGTTATTTTTCAACTGGGCTTAAAATTTTTATGAACCACAAATTTACTAAACAACCATGATACTTATATGTTTAACAACCTGCGGGGCAACTTAAATTACAAAACAACTACCTATCCGCGCCATTTTTACAGGCTTTATAAACTGGCACGGGAATAGCATATCAATATATAAGGGCTTGCCCTTTATTACATAAATCAATTAAAATGAAATCATTAAAGCAAATAGGCACCGATATAAAACACTATTCCGAACAATTATCGCACGATGGGTTTAAACAGGTGTTTGATCATATCGACCAATTGAACGTAAAAAAGGGTGTTGACAAACTGGGCCTTGATAAATTTATAAACCAGTGCGCAATTATGGCTGCCGGCAGCGGCGCGATATCGGGGAGCGGCGGTGTTTTAACCATGGTGATAGGTATGCCTGTTGATGTGCTTAACCTGATAACCCAGCAATTCAGGGTTACTATGGCTATTATGTACCATAACAGGGGCAGCTATCAAATGGGGTTCGATGAGTTTATGAAACTGGTAGCTATATCTTTTAAAGTAGAAACCGGCATTGCCCTCAGCAAAACCATGATGGAAAGCGTAGCCGAAAAAATAATCCTCAACCTGGGCGTACGCACTGCCGAAAGGTTGGTGCCGGTTGTTGGCGCCGTTATTGGCGGCACAACCAATTACTTGTTTATTAAACGGATGGCCAAATCGGTTAAGGAAATGCAAGGGCTGCCAGTGGTAATACACGTGAATTAAAGGTTACTGAGCATCTATTTGATCTTAATTAAATAGATGCCTGATATTTTTATATCAGTCGGCTTTTCTTTTCCTGTAATATTAAAATTTATACTATTGATCTGGAAGGCAACTTTATACTTAGCCGTTTCTTTGACAAGTAAAGTCTCGCTTGCAGGCAAATCGTAGTTTTTATAATACTCAGAATCTGTTGGGGTGTGATATTTATTGAGCGTTGCTGTATCTGCCAGAAATTTATGGGCAACATCAAAAGGTCTGAAATTAAAAGTTTCGCTATTGAGTTTTAAGGTAAATGACCCGTTCACCGGTTGTGTTTGCTTAATTTGAATGCCGTTAAAATTATTAGTCAGGGTATCAGCATACTCATCGGCGGCGAGGGTTATATCATAACCATCTACAACCATTATTTTTTCTTTTTTGCTAAATGTATAGTAATAGGTCATAACGTTATCATTCTCGTTGTACCAGGTTTCAAAATGATGCAGGCCAAGGTAAATTCGGGCCCACTCATACTTACTTTCCCTTAACTCTCTCCGCCCATAATCGCCCGTGGTACGCCAGTCCCGGCTTTTCAACCTACCTAACGAATCGGACAGTGCGGTAAGATCCTTATTAAAATACGGCTGCAAAGGTGTGATGTCGTATTTATAAATGAAATAATTTAAAGATGCCACAGCTTTACTGCCGTCTTTTTCGCTCACCTTTGTACTATCAACCGCGATGAATTTGCCGTTTTTCAACGCATTGTGCTTTTCAAAAAACTTAATTATAATGCGCTTTTGCGAATACATACTAACCGTAAAAGCGCTTTGCGGGCCGTACACAGATAAAATGGTTACTATACATAACGAGATCGGGATAAGCTTTATATTCTGCTTTTTAAATGCTAAAAAATAAACGGAAATAAACAACAGCCAGCAGGCAAGCGCGATTAAAAAATAGCGCCATTCGGTAATGCCATACATGAAAACCCTTGCGCCTACCGCCACAAACAGGAGGCCCAATAGGGGGATCAATAAAAAATAAAAGCTGCGCGAATAAATTTTGATCCATTTATTGCCATCATGTTCACGAATGGGATATATCAGCAATAATGACAGCACTCCAAACACCGCATAGCTTAAAATAAGATTTGATACCAGGCCTTTTGGCAGGCTCCAAAGTGTAATGATCTTAATCTCGTATGCTAATAAAATAAGCACATATATGGTTGATAGCGGGATCAATACAAACTGGGTAAATATTTTCAATGCTTTGGGGTAGCTCAAATCGTCGTTAAGCGCTCGCGTATCGGCAGGAACGCCAGCCAGGAAAAAGGTGGTGGTAAACAAGCCCACTATCCAAACCCAAAGTATGGCATAAGTATCCCACTCAAACTTAAAGTTGAATAAAAAGTTAGTAGCAGCGATGGCGGCAGCTATCCCTAAAAACAAAACTACACCATACAATACACTGGTTAAAAAACGCAAAAACAATGTTTTATTAAATTGCCAAAACCCATTAACCTGCCCCTTATCCGTAAATGCCGCAAAGGCAACCAGCAAATGAAACGAAAGCGATAGCAGGAAAAAACGGATATAGTCTGCCTCCCGGGAGGTGGGATCTATTATAAAAACAAGCGATGCGGCAAATAAGGCTGTTATAATTTTTACCAACAGTTTTGTTGGCCGGCTCATTACCCGGCTTTGGGTAAATAATGTTGCCGAAAGACTAAGAAGCAAACCCAGGTTGGCCGTCATCACCCCGCGCATAAGCCAGCCTTCATGTACCCTGTTCAAATGGCGCAGTTCAACTTCAACGGTGCCGGCAATGGTGCCAATCAGCGCGAATAAAAATTCAAATGGGTAGCGCTTTAAGGTAGATAAAAAGCTTTCGGCGAGCGTTTTTATGGATGGGAATTTCATTGCGACAGGGTTTACACAGGCAATGTAAGTACAATTTGTAAAATATCTGTACTAAAAATGTAAACTGCGTGGGCGGCAATTGCATTTCACACATTAGTGATTATATTTGCGGTCGCAAAAAACATCATTTTATACAATATAATGAGAGAAATACAATTCAGAGAAGCGCTACGTGAGGCCATGGTCGAAGAAATGCGCAACGACGGAAATATATACCTGATGGGTGAAGAGGTTGCCGAATACAATGGCGCTTACAAAGTAAGCCAGGGTATGCTGGATGAATTTGGTGCTAAACGCGTTATCGATACGCCCATCTCTGAATTAGGCTTTGCCGGTATCGGCATTGGTTCGGCTATGAATGGCTTACGCCCGATCATCGAATTCATGACCTTTAACTTTTCGTTAGTGGCTATCGATCAGATCATCAACGGTGCGGCCAAAATCATGTCAATGAGCGGTGGCCAGTTTTCTGTGCCAATCGTTTTCCGCGGCCCAACCGGTAATGCAGGTATGCTTAGCTCACAGCACTCACAGTGCTTCGAAAACTGGTATGCCAACTGCCCGGGTTTAAAGGTTGTTGTTCCATCAAACCCTTACGATGCAAAAGGCCTATTAAAATCTGCAATATTGGATCCCGATCCGGTTATTTTTATGGAGTCGGAATTGATGTATGGCGATAAAGGCGAAGTTCCTGAAGAAACATACTATATCCCATTGGGTAAAGCCAAAGTGGTAACAGAAGGTACCGATGTAACTTTGGTAGGTTTCGGCAAGATCATGAAAGTGGTTATTGCAGCCGCTGCCGAGTTGGCAAAAGAAGGCATCAACGCCGAAGTGATAGATTTACGTACTGTGCGCCCTATTGACTACGAAACAGTAATCAACTCGGTTAAAAAAACAAACCGTTTGGTAATTATTGAAGAAAGCTGGCCTTTAGGTTCAATTGCTACCGAGGTAGCTTTTAAAGTTCAAAAAGATGCTTTTGATTACCTTGATGCACCTATCCTGCGTATTATGGGTGGCGATGTGCCATTGCCTTATGCACCAACCTTAATACAGGAATACCTGCCAAACCCTGAAAGGGTTGTTAAAGCCGTTAAAGAGGTAATGTACGTTACCAAATAATAACACGATTTAAGGATTTTACAGATTGATAGGAATTTTCCTTGTAGCTTTTAAAATTTAAATAACATCAAAAAGCCCGGTATTTGTATCGGGCTTTTTACTTTAATACAAATACACAATGGCAGAATCAAACGTAAAAGACAGCAACGGCAACATCCTGAACGATGGCGATTCGGTAACGCTGATAAAAAGTTTAAAAGTTAAAGGCGGCGGCGTAACGCTTAAACAAGGCACGCTGGTAAAAAAAATCCGCCTTACGGATGATGACAAAGAAGTTGACTGCAAAATTGACGGCATGAGCATTGTGCTTAAAACCGAATTTTTGAAGAAAAGGTAATCTGGGTATTAGTTTCTTATCGCGATATCAATATCTTAGATCATGACAAAACAACAACGCACGTTTGTGGCTGTTTTTGTGCCATTGTTTATGGTAATGCTCAGCATCAATATAAACAGCATAAGCTTAGGCCTGGCTAATCACGATAATTTTAAAGTAGTTGCTGCGTCCATCTCAGCAGTTTTGTTCCTGTTTTTAATAATATCAGCTGTAGTCGTATTGATCAGGCAGCAATTGATAAGATAATTTGTGCATTTTAGCCACTCAACACAAAAGCCCAGGTTCCATAACAAACCAGGGCTTTTATATTACCCACAATTGTTAAATAGCCTACCGCCACCCCCCGCCTACGGCCTGGTACAAATTTACCGAACTTAAAAATATATTTCGCTTAATGTTGGTTAGTTCCAGTTCGGCATCCAGTACGCTGCGTTGGGCGGTAATAATCTCCAGGTAATTGGCGCGGCCAACCAGGTAAAGATCATTGGCTACCGATAGGGCGTTATTGAGCGCTTGCAGCTCCTGTTGTTTAAATTCAAAAGCCTGTTTGTAATTGCTGATGCCGCTCAGGTTGTTGTTAACCTCCTGGAAACCGGATAGGATAGTTTTCTGGTAATTGTAAACCGCTATCTTTTCTTCGGCAATAGTACGTTCATACTCGGCCTTTATGCCCTTGCGGTTAAATATAGGCGCTGTAAGCCCATCAATCAATCCATAGGTAAATGAGCCGGGGTTGAATAGTAAACCCGCGTTAAAGCTGTTATAGCCCGCGTATGGCGTTAAGGTAAGTGTAGGGAAAAAGCTGGCCCTGGCCGCTTTAATATCGGCATTCATGGCTGCGAGTTCCAGCTCGGCAGCACGGATATCGGGGCGGTTAAGCAATAACTGCGACGGAACGCCCGCCCCGATAATTACCGGTAAAGCAATTTTCATGATAGCGGTATCCCTTGTAATTTTCCCCCTAAAACTGCCTGATAAAAAATTAAGCTGGTTTTCGGTTTCGGTTATTTGCTGCAGGGTTGTGTATTGCAGGCCTTTGGTCCGCGCCAATTGGGCCTCAAACTGCTGCACGGCAAGCTCGGTAGCCCGGCCGCCCAGTTTTTGAATTTTTACAATTTCCAATGCATTATCCTGGAGCGCTATGTTTTTTTTGATGATAGCCAACTCGGCATCAAGCGCCAGCAACTGGTAATACAGCCCGGCTATTTGCGCCGTAAGCTGGGTTGTAATTAACCGGTACCCGCTTTGGCTGGCCAGGAAACGGGCAAAGGCAGCCTTTTTTTGGTTACCTAATTTACCCCACAGGTCAACCTCCCATGAACTTTGAAAACCCAGGAAATAGTTGGGCGTTGGGTTGGGGATATGCTGGTTGCTGTTAATGTTTTGCGAAAAATTGGTATCATAATTACCAACGCCGTTCTGCGTATAATCACCATATTTTTCCAGCCCGGCATTGGCCGCTATGTTAACGGTTGGCAATAGCTTCGACGCGCTGAACCTAAGATTGGCACGCGACGCTTCTACCCGCTGCAACGCCGTAAGGATATCCGGGCTGGCCTTTAGCGCGGTATCAATAAGGCTGATGAGTTTTTGATCGGCAAAAAACTGGCTGATGGGTAAGGCTGCTATGGTTACAGTATCCGTGCTGTTGCCAAATGTGCCGGGTAAATTTGCGGCCGCATCCGAACCTGTAACAGGCTTGTACGTTTTGCAGCCTGCCGTTAAAATCAATAAAAACGCGGTATTCAGGATATATAAATTTGCTTTTTTTAGCATGAGTAGCTTTTTCATTAGTTAACAATTTCCATTTCATGGTGCACTTCGGTAAGCGGCTCTTCGGGCGTTTTATGTTTACGCGCTGCTATTCCGGCAAATATTACATACAGGCCGGGTATTAATATTACACCGAAGATGGTGCCCATCAGCATTCCGCCTGCCGCCGCGGTACCTATTGACCGGTTGCCCATTGCCCCTGCACCATCGGCAATACATAATGGAATTAAACCGGCAATAAAGGCCAGCGATGTCATGAGGATGGGCCGTAAGCGAGATACTGCGCCTTCAATTGCGGCTTTAACTATCGATAACCCCTCTTTTTGCCTTTGAATGGCAAATTCTACTATCAGGATGGCGTTTTTGCCCAGCAAGCCAATAAGCATTACCAAGGCTACCTGCGCATAAATATTGTTTTCCAACCCACATATCTTTAAAAAGAAAAAGGCGCCGAAAATACCTGTAGGTAACGATAGGATAACGGGTAGCGGCAGCAAAAAACTTTCATACTGCGCGGCCAGCAGCAGGTAAACAAATATTAAGCAGATGATAAAAATGTAAATAGCCTGGTTGCCCGATAAGATCTGTTCCCTCGTCATCCCCGACCACTCAAAGGTGTAGCCCTTGGGCAGTTTTTGTTTGGCTATCCGTTCAATAGCGGCGTTGGCATCGCCGCTGCTGAAACCTTTAGCCGCATCGCCGGTAACCATGGCCGACGTGTACATGTTGTAGCGGGTAAGTTGCTCGGGGCCAAAAACCTTTTCCATTTTAACAAAGGTGGAAAAGGGCACCATTTCGCCCTTATCGTTTTTAACCTGTAGGTTTAAAACATCCTCGGGCCGGGCGCGGTACTCCGGTGCGGCTTGCACCATCACTTTATACATTTGTCCAAAGCGGATAAAGTTGGATGCATAAAAACTACCCATTAAGGTTTGCAGGGTCGACATCGCTTTATCAACTGTAATTCCCTTTTGAGCGGCCGTTTGCTGATCTACAGAGATCATGTACTGCGGAAAATTGGGGTCGAAGCTGGTAAACGCGCCGGAAATTTCGGGCGAGGCATTTAGCGCATCCACAAAATCCTTAGTTACTTTGGCTGCTTTTTGCAAATCGCCCTGGCCGGTACGGTCAAGCACCCTAATCTCGAAACCGCTGGAGTTGCCAAAGCCTGGCACCGTTGGCGGCGGAAAATACTGGATAGATGCATCGCCTATGTTTTTGGTTTTCGCTGTCAGCGTGGCAATAATCTCCTCTAACGATTCTTTGCGCTCATCCCATGGTTTCAGGTTAATCATGGCCATGCCGTAGGATGCCCCCGCAATTTCGTTAACCAAACTATAGCCCGATAAAGTGGATACCGACTCAATTGCCTTGATGCTTTTGGTTTTACTTTCTATCTCTTTTAAAACCTGTTCGGTACGTTCAACTGTTGCGCCGGCAGGCGTGGTTACGTTTACGTAAATCATCCCCTGGTCTTCGGTGGGGATAAAACCTGTTGGTAATATGGCGCTGGTGCCCCAGGTAAGCACAAAAAAGCCCATCAGTAAGGCAATAGTTATTCCTTTGCGTGGCGAAAGGAAGGTCATGAAGCCCGAGTACTTGTTTTGCAGGCCGTCATAACGTTTATTAAAGCCTGTAAAAAAATGTTGGGTAAGGTTCTTCTTTTTAGACTCGGGGTTATGCTTTAGCATTATGGCGCAAAGTGCTGGGGTAAGTGTTAAAGCGTTTACGCCTGATATCACAATTGATATGGCCAGCGTGAGCGAAAACTGCCGGTAAAATACCCCAACAGGGCCCGACATAAAAGCCACCGGCACAAATACTGCCGACATTACCAAAGTAATGGCCACAATAGCCCCGCTGATCTCTTTCATGGCCTGTATGGTGGCATCCATAGCGTTCATATGCTCTTCGGTCATTTTTACGTGCACGGCCTCAACCACCACAATGGCGTTATCAACCACAATACCAATAGCCAGCACCAGCGCGAATAGTGTGAGCAGGTTGATGGAGAAGCCCAGCAGCTGCATAAAAAACAGCGAACCAATAAGCGCCACGGGTACAGCCAAAGCAGGTATTAATGTTGAGCGGAAATCCTGCAGGAAAATGAACACTACAATAAATACCAGTATAAAAGCCTCTACCAAAGTGCGCAACACTTCATGGATAGATGCATCCAAAAAACGCGACACATCGTAATTTACATTAAAACTCATGCCGGCCGGGAACGAGCTTTTCTTAAGCTCGGCCATGCGGGTTTTAATGTTGTTGATAACATCCCGGGCATTTGAGCCGGGGCGTTGTTTTATCATGATAGATGCTGATGGCTTGCCGTCGGTATTGGATACCATGCTGTAGGTAAGCGAGCCAAATTCAACATCGGCAATTTCTTTCAGTTTTAATATAGATCCGCCTTCTTCGGCGCGGATAACAATGTTTTCATATTGTTTGGGTTCAAAAAATTTGCCCGGATAGCGCAAAACGTATTGCAGCATTTGTGGTGATTTATCTGAGCTTTGCCCGGTTTTACCCGGCGCTGCTTCCACGTTTTGCGCGCGGATAGCATCAATAACATCATCGGTAGATACCTTGTAAGCCATCATCCTATCGGGCTTTAACCAAACCCGCATAGAGTATTCTTTGGCGCCCATAATTTCGGCACGGCCAACACCGTCAATACGTTTTAATTCCTGCAGTACGTTGATGTCGGTAAAGTTATAAATGAATTTCTCGTCCATGCCGGGGTCTTCGCTGATGATGTTCAGGTACATCAGCATACTGTTTACCTCTTTTTCGGTGGTTACCCCGGCTTTAATCACCTCTTCGGGCATCTCGTCAATAATAGTGGCAACACGGCCCTGTACGTTTACAGCAGCCTGGTCGGGGTCAACCCCAACGTTAAAATAAATCTGTATCACCGTAAGCCCGTCGTTGCTGCAAACGGTGGTCATATAGGTCATGCCAGGCACACCGTTAATGGCGCGTTCAAGCGGGGTGGCCACAGCCTTGGCGCAAACCTCGGCATTGGCGCCCGTATAGTTGGCGGTAACGGTTACCGATGGCGGCACAATATCAGGGAACTGGGTAACCGGCAAAGTAATTAATGCCAGCACGCCCAGCAGGGTTATTATTAAAGATATCACAAGCGACAGCACCGGTCGCTTTATAAATGTTTCGAACATAGCGCGTTGGGGTTTGTATACAATAAACTAAGTCTTGAGTTTTAAGTCTTAAGTTTTGAGTCAAAAAGCCCATAGCCATAGTTTCAGGCCTAAAACCTCGCGTATAAAACTTCAGGCTCGCGACTTCAGACTAAAATTTAAAAAATTACTTCATGGCCAGTAATGAATCCCTGCTGAGTTTTCTTGGTTTAATGATCATCCCGTCGCGTACATTCTGGGTGCCTTCCAGCAATATTTTGTCGCCGGGCTTTAAACCCTCTTTTACAATGTAATAGTTAGAAAAACGGGTTTGTGGTACAAAAGCGCGCATATGCAGTTGGTTGTTTTTATCAACTAAATACACGTAACTTTTATCCTGGATATCAAATACTGATTGTTGCGGCACCATAACCACGTTATCGGCCTTGGTTGATATAAACAGCTTGCCGGTGGCGCCATGCCTCAGAAGCTTTTGCGGGTTGGGGAAGCGTGCCCTGAAATTGATAGAGCCAGTTTTTTGTTCAATTTCGGCTTCAACGGTTTCAATATCGCCCTCGTATGGAAAGTCGAGGCCATCGGCCAATACCAGCCGCACCTTGTCGCTTGTTTTGCCGGGAGCGGTTTTGCGTTTGCGAACGTATTGCAGGTATTCATTTTCGGGGAAGCTGAAGTACGCGTACATCGAACTGATATCAGACAGGCTGGTGAGCAATGTGCCCTCATCAATCAAACTGCCCGATTTAAGGGGGATCCTATCTACAATGCCATCAAAAGGCGCATGAATGTAGGTATAGGCCAGTTGGTCTTCGGCGCTTTGCACCATGGAGCGGGCCTCTTCAATGGTCGCCTTATCCGCGCTCAGCTTTGATTCGGCCACTTCCAGTTCCGATTTGGAGATCACTTTTTTATCAACCAGCATTTTAACGCGATCAACCTCCAGGGCGGTTGCCTTGGCATCGGCAACAGCGTTACTTAGGGCTGCTTTGGCTTTGGTGAGGTTTACTTTAAACTCCTGGTCGTTGAGTTTAAAAAGCAACTGGCCTTTTTGTACCGACGCTCCTTCGTCGATAAATACTTTTTCTAAAAAACCACGAACGCGCGAACGGATATCAATGTTTTTTAACGCCTGGATATTGGCAACATATGGCTTTTGGATAACCGTATCGCGCGTGGATAATGTAAGTACAGGTAGTTGCAGGGTGTCGGTGGCTTCGTCTTGTGTGGTTTGTGCTTTGGAGGAGCAACCCGTGACGTATATGGCTGTTATAATGGCCAGCACGGGCAGTAGTACTTTAAATGTTTTCATTTTCCTGATAGCATTAAGCATAGTGGTAGCGTTCACGTACCAAAATGGCTATGTTATTAATTGTTTTAAATAGAGGTTATAATGCACCGCGGCGGGGGCATTGTATCAGAAAAAAGATCAGAAGGGACTTAGCCGGAACAGGAAGCTATAATATGTCGGAAGAAAGGCTTCCCTGACAATGTTTTGCTTGGGTGCCTGCTTGATAAAGCTTGTAACAATGCCGGGCAACGATTGATTGGCCGGCTGCAAAATTGCCGAATAGTTTGTACGGACGTGGACAAACCTTACGTAAACACCCGCATGGTTACTGGAGTTGTTGCCCGATTCGGGCGAGTCGTCGCTTAGTTCCTGTTGTTGGGCAATGTTAATGAGGTTGTGGTGCAGCCTGGAGATATCGTCGGCTGTTGAGCCCCAGCGGTTATAATGTTTTAAAATTGTATCCGCATTGGTAGCCGCAGCTGTAGAAAGCTGGAAAAAAAATAATACAAAGAATATTTTTTTTGTGAGTGCCATCATTGCGAATTTAGCACATAATTATTATTTTTTCAAATGATTTTGTATTTTATTGAATATAAAATGAATTTATTTTGATTTTTTTGGCTTGATTGTTAGCATTTTAGCTTTTGATGGCAAAGAATTGTGCTTTTTACAACTATTGTGCAAATACGCCGGATAAATTCATAGTAGCGTAGCCTCATTATAGCGTAGCATCCTTATATATTGTAATAAATACTGAGATAGGTAGCCCCAGGCGAGGCATAAAAGAATTTTAGATAAAATATTGCTGCTAATTTGTATAACAAACCTTCAAATGCATCCCTTACCCCCGGTTACCTTTCTTTCTGCATCAAGTTTTTAAAAGCAATTTCCCTTATTGTATATATTACCGTAACTATCTTAATGTGCATAGTTTTTTATAAAATCCTATTTCAGCTACCTTGATAAATGCTGATAAATTTGCCATCAAGTGTATTTATATAACAAACCAATAGGGGGCTTTTTGTATAAAATACCTATTTTAGGCACACAAATACCAACAGTATGCTCAACTCTCATTTTAAAGCCGTAAGGCTTATAGTTTTAATTGCGTTTGCAGGTGCTTTAGGCAACAATATATCAGCACAAACCAAACCCGCAGCTACAACAACCAAACCTGAGGCTGCCGTGAAAACGGCAATAGCAGCAGGAATTATAGCGCCTACAACCCTTATAGAAAAGTTTTTCAGGAGTTACGATAAAGAGAGTACCACAAAAGCAATGATTGATATATTTAAAACCAATCCGCTTATTGATTCCAATAGCCTGGTTAAGCTTATTTCAAAAATAGATACTACCCGAAGCCTCATCGGCGCTTACACCGGCAAAGATCTTATCGTTCAGCGTAAAGCATCCAATAGCCTTATATTATATAGCTATCTTGTAAAGCATCAAAACCAACCCCTGCGGTTTACATTTATGTTTTACAAGCCCAAAAACGAATGGGTAATTTACCGCCTGTATTTTGACGATTCGGTAAGCAGCGAACTGGAACAATCGGCAAAAATTACAGCGAAACCGTAGGTGCTTAAAGCAAAAAGCTTAAGGCGGAAAGCTGTTTTTTGCAAAACGTTAGCTTTCTGCTAATCGCTATACCTATCGTTTCGCCAGGGGTAGGCCGTGTTTGAATAACCACGATCCTCCCAGAAACCTAATTTGTTTTCGGTTAAAAACTCAATCCGTTTTATCCACTTTGAGCCTTTCCAGGCATAAAGCTGGGGTGTAATCATGCGCACAGGGCCGCCGTGTTCTATCGGCAAGGGTTGCCCCTCAAAGGTATGCACCAGTAAAACATCGGGCTTTAACGCCTCCTCTAAAGATATATTGGTGCTATAAGTGTCATACCCATAGCACATAATATGAGTGGCATTTTCTTTGGGGTGCACCAGTGCTGCAATATTAAACAGGCTTACGCCCTTCCAGGGCATATTTAATTTGGACCAGGTGGTTACACAATGAAAATCTGATGTGTCTTTGGTTTGGGGTAAATCTAAAAATTGTTTCCAGGTAAGCTTAACCGGGTTGTCAACTGCGCCGTCAATAGTCAGCCTCCATTTTTCGGTTGGTATATTGGGTTGGTACCCCAAATCAAGCACTGGCCATTTAACAGTAACTGTTTGACCTATGGGTATAGCCGGCATGCCATGCCTGTTTGGTGCACCGGTACCGCGGGGTTTGTCGTCGGCTACTGATGGTGTAAGCTTCATCTTTTCCTCAAACCTGGCTTTAAGTTTCATGCGGGCTTCAATAATACGATCGAGTTTTTCTGGTTCGTCCATAGTTGTAGTGTTTACTAAAGATAGCGAAAAGCCCAAAAAGTTCAACAAAAAAAGAAAGGCCTTTAGCATACTGCTAAAAGCCTTTTGATATTATTTAAGGCAAACCTTTTGCCTTTGACCTTTCTCCTTTCACCTTAAACTACGGTTCCCTCTTTTAGTTTCTCTGCATTTTCTGCAAATTGTAAAGCTTCCATTATCTCCTGTAAATCGCCATTTAATACGCCGGGCAGGTTGTATATGGTAAGGCCGATGCGGTGTTCTGTTAAACGCCCCTGCGGGTAGTTGTAGGTACGTACCTTGGCCGACCTGTCGCCGGTTGATACCATGGTTTTGCGCTTTTTGGATGTTTCTTCCAGGTGCTTTTGCAGCTCCATTTCGTACACGCGAGAACGTAATACCTGTAATGCTTTATCGTAATTTTTTAATTGCGATTTTTGGTCCTGGCACTGCGCCACAATACCAGTGGGCAAGTGGGTTAACCTTACGGCCGAGTAGGTGGTATTTACCGATTGACCGCCCGGGCCCGACGCGCAGAATAAATCCTTGCGGATATCGCTCACCTGCAGGTCGATATCAAACTCATCAACCTCGGGTAATACCACAACCGATGCGGCCGAAGTGTGTACGCGGCCCTGGGTTTCAGTATCAGGAACACGTTGAACCCGATGTACGCCCGATTCATATTTTAAGGTACCGTAAGCGTCTTCGGCTATTACGTTAAATACAATTTCCTTATAGCCGCCGCTGGTGCCTTCGGTATAGTCAACCAGCTCGGTTTTCCAGCCGCGTTTTTCGCAATAGCGCATGTACATACGGTAAAGGTCGCCGGCAAATAAAGCGGCTTCATCTCCACCGGTACCGCCACGAATTTCTACCATCGCGTTTTTACTGTCTTCCGGATCTTTAGGGATCAGCATCAGGCGGATAACTTCCTCAATTTCTTCCTGTTTGGCAAGCAATTCATCCAGTTCCATTTTGGCCATTTCCCGAAACTCTTCGTCTTTTTCGGTAGCCAGGATATCTTTATTGCTATCAATATTGCTCATAATGTTACGGTATATGTTATACTCGTCAACAATTTTAGCAAGGTCTTTATATTCTTTGTTCAGCTGGGCATAGCGTTTCATATCCTGCATTACTTCAGGATTGCTTAATTCGCCTTCAACGGTTTTCCAGCGTTGAAATATCAGTTCTAATTTCTCTAACATACTCGGTATATTCAAAAGCTAATCAAAGCAGCTTTGCTTGATGATGGTCCGGCTACAAAAGGCGTTACGTTTCGGTCGGTTTACAGGCTTGCTTCAAAAAACGCACAAAAATACGTATTTTCGGGGATATATTATTTCAGCGGATTGTAAGTTGTTTTGGCAGCTATTTATGTAGCTTTAATTTAAAACCTAATGAGTGTTAATACTGTTACTCAATAAAAATCAACCACATTATGCCACTTCCAGAAAATCCCAATCTTGACGACAACCAGGACGAAAAAGATCCAGGCAACGAATACGAACAAAACGAAGGCCAGGACACAGGTAACGAACGCCTGGATACTGACGTTGCAGATATTGCCGCTTTAGAAGCTGCCACCCGCGCCTCCGAATCGGCTTTTACCTTAAATGTAGACGATGGCTTGACGCCGGACGTTGATGAGGACGAAGAAGAATAAGCATTCGAATTACCGCAGGTGCTTTACCAGTAAGATCGAATTTAAATAAGCACGAATACTTGCAGGGTGTTTAGCAATTGTATCGAATTTCACGAATTTTGATTAGGCGCTGTTTGTGAAATTAGTGTCCTTATAATTTTTAAGTCGCCAGGCCGGTATTCGTGCTATTTCGAAACATTCGTGAAATTAGTGTTTATATGAAAAAACTGATATTAACCGCTTTGATGGCAACTGCTTTAGCAGGCACGGTAAAAGCGCAAAATAAATTCAACGCTGCTGACTTTAAGGCCGGCCTGGGCAAAACCGGCACGTTATGCGATACCGTTTATTCGCTCAAAATAGTGAGCGATACACTTACCCTGCTTAACATGGGAGGTACTTATCCGCATCAAAAATACACCATCGCCATAAAGGGTAATAAAGTAACGTTAGACCTCCCGAATATTAAGCGCAAGGCGATTTGTGTTACCGGCGTTTTCGAAATGTTTAAAGAGCAGCCCGAAGTAGTGGCCAGCCGCCCGGAGCAAATTGAAGTGCATTAGTGCAAGAATCAAGAAATTAGAATCAAGAGTTAAGAAAAAAAGCATGGCGGAAAAAATTTACCGGTGAAGCTTACTTCGCCGGTAGGCCGCGGGCGTTTGCCCGGTTTTTAATTTAAATACACGGTTGAAGGCTGCCTCTGATTGATACCCCACGTTTGCCGCAATTTCGGCTACATTGTTCTTATCCATCAGTAACAACTTTTGAGCTTGTCTTATACGCCAGTTGGTAAGGTAGCTTAACGGCGTTTCGTACACTAATTTTTTAAACTGGTTAAAGAAAACAGACCGCGACATCCCAACCTCCAGTGCAAGAGAATCCAGCGTCCAATTGTTTTGGGGCGAGTCCTGCATCAGTGTCAGCGCCTTGCTGATCCTTGGTTTGTTTAATGCCGAAAGAAAGCCACTTTGGGGTGCATCCTGTTCTAAATACGCCCTGATGATATTCACGAACATAATTTCGGATAAGCACTTCAGCATTATCCTGCTCCCCGGCTTCTCGTTATTGAGTTCGTTCAGCATTAACTGTGCAACCTGCTTTACCAGCAGCTGGTTTTCGGTCACATATTGCCTGATATGAATAACTGCCGGCAAATCCTTTAAAAAGGGATGTAGGGCCTGGTAATCAAATTCAAAATGGCCGGCTATCAGGGTGGTTACATCGCCCCCGCTATTAAAAACAGGTATTCCCGCCCTGCGGGCCTTCACAAATTCCGGCGATGGCATACGCAGGCTTGTTGGGTTATCGGCTATCCAATGGGCACTACCATGAGGCACAAATACAAGGTCGCCTTCGTTCATTTCTATTATACGGCCGTCGGGTGTGCCAATGCTGCAACTGCCGCTCACCAACCGCCAGAATTGCGAATTATCGTCTTTAATGATATCCAGTCCCCATGGGGCCGAAAGCGGGATTTTGCTGTAAACAACACTCCGCAGGCTGGTTGCATCTAATATTGTACTTAAAGCGTCCATTGTAAATTGATACGATTAAGCAAATATATAGCACTATTTAATGCTTTTAGTATTGCATGGCAAGTTAATTTTGTATTATCAAAATCAGAAAAAAAATGACAACACAGGAATTAGCTGATAGCTACAATGAACTTTTTCAACAACGGAAAGTAACAGAGATTTACGAACAATTGTATAGTGCCGATATAGTTTGTACCGAACCGGAACATGCTTTGGCCATGGGCGTGCCCACCGTTACTAAGGGTATTGAGGCGGTTTTGGCAAAATCAAAAGCCAGGCAGGAACTTATAGCCGAAGTACACAGCTTTTTTTGCAGCCAGCCAGTGGTGGGCGGCAACTTTTTTAGCGTAGCCATGGGCCGGGACATGACGCTGAAAAATGGCCAAAGGCTACAATTGGCAGAAATAGCCGTTTTTGGCGTAAAGGATGATAAGATAATATCCGAAACGTTTTTTTATTAAATCGCTTAATTTCATCGCATAAAGACGCCAGGACGCAAAGAAAAATTAAGAATTACTTCGCGTCCCGGTGTCTTTGTATTAAAGCCGTAAATACCACGCTAAATAAAAAGGGACGTTTCAACCTAATGAAACATCCCTTTTTATTCTGTCTTAATTCTTGACTCTAATCTCTTGATTCTTCTTTAAAACTCTTTATATAAACCAAAAATGGCCTGTCCCTCGGTCATGGCCTGGTTAGTAACCGTGCGGCCCAATACAAGGGGACGGTCGGTGTAAGTGATTTTTGGTCCGGCAGAGTTAACATAGTTAGCTTTCAGGAATAAACCCCATCCTGCGCCTGTATTTAAGCGGATGGCCGCGCTGCCGCCATAAGCAAAAGCAAATTTAGTTGAACTATGTTGAAAAAACTCGCCTGTTTGCGCATCAACCCCCTGTATCTGCACAGCAACGGTAGGTGTGGCGAAGCTTTTTATTGCGCCGGCAGAAGCTCTGAAGTCGAACGAAAATGCATGCCATACAACGGTGTATTGCGGGCCCAATAATATATTAAGGCTGCGGTAGCGTTTGTTGGCAGTAACTATCGATCCATCGGCTACATAACTGTCCGTATACCCCTGCGAAATCTTTTGGTCATCATCATAAGTTAGGTTACCCTGGTCCTGGTAGGTTACAGTATATCCTAATGCTGCGCGCTTAAAAAAGTAATGTGCACCATCTAAAGAATATACCAGGCCTTTTTTGGCAAAACCCGATTTGTTGTTGCTGTAATCGGTTGATTTAAAATCGCCATAAGGCCTTGACTGGCCAAATCCCAGGCTTAAATAACTTTTAGATTTTTCGGAAACCGTTTCGTCATCCTGCACATCCTGCGCATTTGATTTAAATGCCATCAGCATAAAAAAAGCTGCAGCCAATAATGTAAAAGTTTGTTTCATGTTGTAATAGTCCTAATAAAATAAATCTGGTTTGCCAAAACCCTGCTTATTTGGTTTAGCAAACGCCTAAAAAAGTGCATTATTATAGCCAATGGCACTTATGTTAAAAAACGGGCATCAGCAGATAATATACACGCCATATTCGCGCAAACGCGGTTAAGGCAACAGCTACAGCCGCTTTTAGTTACAGGGCGCTAATATAGCTTGCCCCGGTCAATTAAACAGCAGCAAAGGGCAAAATTAACAACTTTTAACCTTTAATGGCCTAAATCATTTGTGCCTGTGTTGTGCAAATCACTATCTTTAGTTCCCTGTAATTTAAATGGAGATGAAAAGAACACCCTGCTTACTTGCATTAGCTGTTTTATTTTACAGCTATTCCCACGCGCAACAAATGACTATTAAAACACTACCATATCCCAAAACAAAAAAGGTTGATACCGTTGATACATACTTTGGTACCCAGGTGCCCGACCCCTATCGCTGGCTGGAAAACGACCAGGCGACAGATACAAAGGCATGGGTAAAAGAAGAAAACAAAGTTACCCAGGATTACCTGAAGCAGATACCCTATCGCGAAGACATCCGCAAACAGTTGGAAACATTGTGGAACTACGAGAAATACAGCGCTCCTTTTAAAGAGGGGCAGTACACTTATTTTTATAAAAACGACGGACTGCAAAGCCAGGCGGTTTTATACAGGCAAATTGGCGATAGTGGCAAGCCCGAGGTATTTTTAGATCCTAATAAATTTTCGGCCGATGGCACTACATCTTTACAGGGTATAGATTTTACCAAAAACGGCGAGCTGGCAGCCTACCAGATCTCGGAGGGCGGATCGGACTGGCGCAAGGTTATTGTGATAAAAACCAGCGATAAAAGTGTAGTTGGTGATACCCTTATTGATGTAAAATTTAGCGGCCTGGCCTGGAAAGGCACCGATGGTTTTTATTACAGCAGCTATGACAAGCCAAAAGCAGGCAGCCAGCTTTCTGGCCTAACACAGTACCACAAGTTATTTTACCACAAACTGGGCACGCCGCAAAGTACCGATAAGCTGACATTTGGCGGCGAGAAAACCAAACGCCGCTACATTGGCGCTTACCTTACCGAGGATGAACGCTTTTTGGTGATAACCGCTGCCACATCAACCACCGGCAATGAGTTGTACATTCAGGATTTGAGCAAGGCCGATAGCCCTATAGTTACCGTGGTTGATAATTTTGATAACCAGCATAATGTATTGGACAATGTGGGCAGCAAGCTGTATATCCTGACCAATATTTATTCGCCAAATTTTAAAATAGTTACCGTTGATGCCGCAACTCCTGGCGTAACCCATTGGAAGGATTTGATACCCGAAACAAAAAATGTTTTAACGACAAGTACTGCCGGGGGCAAAATTTTTGCCGAATACCTGAAAGATGCGACCTCCTTTGTACAACAATACAGTATGGATGGCAAGCTGGAACGAACCATCACCCTACCATCGGTTGGTACTGCGGGTGGCTTTGCAGCCAAAAAAGAGGACAAGGAAACCTATTATACTTTTACCAGCTACATATACCCGCCAACTATTTTTAAGCTGGATATAGCTACCGGGCAATCAAGTATCTATAAAAAATCGGGCGTACAGTTTGATCCCGAACAGTACGAATCGAAACAGGTGTTTTACGCATCGAAGGATAAAACCAAAATCCCGATGATCATCACCTATAAAAAAGGTACGGTGCTAAATGGCCAGAATCCTTTAATGTTATATGCCTATGGCGGTTTCGGCGTGAGTTTAACTCCGGCGTTCAGCACGTCGAATATTATATTGTTAGAGCATGGCGGTATTTACGCGGTGCCAAATTTGCGCGGGGGTGGCGAGTACGGCGAAACCTGGCATAAAAAGGGCATCAAAATGAAAAAACAAAACGTTTTTGACGATTTTATTGCAGCTGCCGAATACCTTATCAAAAACAAATACACGTCTAAAGAGCACCTGGCGGTGTCCGGCGGCTCAAACGGTGGCCTGCTCATCGGGGCTATGCTTACCCAGCGGCCCGATTTGTTTAAGGTAGCTTTCCCGGCCGTAGGCGTTATGGATATGCTGCGTTACAATAAATTTACAGCCGGAGCGGGCTGGAGCTATGATTATGGCACAGCAGAAGACTCGAAGGAAATGTTTGACTACTTGTACAAATACTCGCCCTACCACGCCCTTACGCCACGTGAATACCCGGCAACAATGGTTACCACGGCCGACCATGACGACCGTGTTGTACCGGCCCATTCCTTTAAGTTTGGCTCGCGGCTGCAGGAATATCAAAAAGGCCCCGAGCCGGTACTTATTCGCATTGAAACCAACGCCGGTCATGGTGCAGGCCAATCCACTGCGCAGGTAATAAGCGGGCAGGTTGATAAATGGGCCTTTATGTTTTGGAACTTAGGCGTGAGGTGGTAGTTCATTGGTTCATTGGTGAAGAGTTGGAAGAAGCCCTGGTGGCATTTGAGGTAAATTAATATATGAAGCGTTATTTTTTGTTTGTCGCCGTTTTTCTATTTAGAGGATCGTTCTGTTTTGCCCAAGATAAAAAGCCCAACCTTAACATTGTATTTATTGGTAACAGTATAACACAGGGCGTTCAGCTGGCTACGCCTGAAGATGCCCCGCCGGCTACGGCTATTGCGTATCTGCGTCAACAAAAAGATTTAGGCGCCGTTGAGTTTAGCAACCAGGGCCACAGCGGCTACACCACCCTTGATTTTTTGCCGGGAACTAACACCTTCACCAAAGTAGAGGAAGCGGCCGGTGCATTTACTGATAAAAATGCGTTACTGATATTTTCGGTTAAGCTGGGCACTAATGATAGCGCCATCCAGGGGCCTCATGGTGCGCCCGTATCTCCAGACGATTATATCCAAAATGTAAAAACCATTATCGATAAATTGCTTACGGATTTCCCGGCGGCTGTTGTCATATTACAGCACCCCACTTGGTACAGCCCCAACACCCAAAACGGAGCCAGGTACCTGCAGGAGGGGCTATCGAGATTACAAAGTTATGTGCCTAAATTAGATAGCCTTACCCAAAGCTACGGCGCCATTAATCCTAAACATGTTTTTACCGGCGATAAAAAAGCATTCAAATATTTTAAGAAACGTCACCTTACGTTGCTGATTCCCGAAAATGGGAAGCAAGGTATATTTTACCTGCATCCCAATAAAGCGGGAGCCATTGCTTTGGGCGAATTTTGGGGTAAGGCGATTGAAAAAGTAGTAAGGAAAAACTTTGAGGAATAGGTATGATAAAAAAGGTTTCGCGGAAGCGCTTTTTGAAAAACTATCCAAACTTTGCGGTGGCGAGCCCGTACCGCAATAAATATTTCTTCCCCGAAACGTACAACAGCTATATACTGTATGCCGAAAGCCGGTCGACCATAGGCTTGTGCAACAATGTTTCGGCCGGAACTACTGCCTTAATCAAAGGCATGGGTTTTCAGGAGATGTTCTTTTTAGGCGATACCACATCGCCATGGCTATTTCGTGATCATGATTATAAGCCCGTTAAGCAAGGTTTGGATTATTTGGTTCAACAGAATATTAGTAAAAGCTTTAACGGGGCTATTAACGTTAATAAAATTAACTTTTCTGTTTTTTTGAAGCACCTGTTTTGGTTGGTGCGATGTAACGGCGTAGTATTTTCCCCGCATTTTAGTGACGCGCAATTTAACGTTATCATGAGTATATGCCATTACGGCAATATTCACCTGAGTACTTTAAATGAAACAACCGACCAATTGTTAAACACCTCGGTTTTAAGTACCGGGCTAAAGTTTTTAAAGAAAGAAAGATGTATCAGCTATAAAATTCCACATCGGATTAGTACTTATGTATAAATGCTGAGGCTTAAATATATCGTTTTAGTGTACCGTACCATGAGTTGCCGAAAATCCATCATTTACATTATTGCCATATGCCTCCTTATTTTTGCGTGCAAACCAAAGCCGGCAGATCATATATCTTCATTAACACCTCCAGTCGGGCCACAAATTAAAAACATATTCTACACTAACCCCTCGTTTAAAGTAATCCATGTTTTTGTTGCCTTATGCGATAATAAATACCAGGGGATAGTACCCGTACCGCCCAAAATAGGCAACGGACAAGATCCCGAAACCAATTTGTACTGGGGATGCGATAACGGCGTGCGCACCTATTTTAAACGAAGCAAAGATTGGCAGCTGGTTAAAAAACAAAAGGGCAAAAAGATGATCATAGAGCGGCTGATATTTAAACACCGCACCCAAAACGTTTTCCTGGTTGCCGATGCCTGGGACGGGCAAGCCATTGAAAAAACAACCGAGGACTTTTTGTTTAGTTGTGCCGGGCAGTTAAAGGATACCATTCGTTATAAAAAACAAGTGATAGGAATTGATGGCAACGCCCAATTACTGGCTTATATAGGGCACGATGGGCTGATGGATTTCGGGCTGCCTAATAAGTTTAAAAACGTTGATGGCAAAACCCGGGATTGTATAATACTGGCCTGCATCAGCAAAAAATACTTTAGCGGCTTTATTATCCAGGCCAAAACTACCCCCCTGGTTTGGACAACCGGCCTGATGTGTCCCGAGGCCTACACTTTACACGATGCCATTGCCGGGTACATTAAAAATGAATCAAATGAAGCAATCAGGACAAGATCCGTATCTGCCTACGTAAAGTATCAAAAATGCAGCGTGAATGCCGCAACCAATTTATTGGTATCGGGCTGGTGACTTTTTTTACTTCGCAAGCTCGATCGCTATTTCAACACAAGGCTCTTCGCCGGTTTATGCTTTGAAGTTGTTGCATCCCGCCTTTTACCTTTCACCCTTAACCTTTCCCCTATTTGTTAACAATCTTTTTTTGAATTGTAAGGCTATTCTCTCAACTTCGCAGTCCGAAATTTGATGTATGATATCGCATTCTAAAAAAATAGCTTCCGAGCTTTCCATATCCGAAAAACAGGTAAGTGCAACAATGGCATTACTTGATGAAGGAGCAACAGTACCGTTTATTTCCCGCTACCGCAAAGAGGTTACCGGCACGCTCGACGAGGTGCAGGTGGCCGAGATACGTGACCGCGCCCAGCAACTGCGCGACCTGGATAAACGACGCGAAGCGATCCTGAAGTCGCTTACCGATATGGGCAAACTAACGCCCGAACTGGAAAAACAAATAAACGAAGCCGAAACCATGGTTTCGCTGGAGGATATCTACCTGCCCTATCGCCCCAAACGCAAAACCCGCGCTACCGCGGCCCGCGAGAAAGGTTTACAACCCCTGGCCGATTTGTTGCTTGAACAACGCAAAGCCGACCTGCAAACAGAAGCCGCTGTTTTTATTGATGCCGAAAAAGGCGTTAACAGTATTGAAGAAGCATTGGCCGGCGCAAGGGACATTATTGCCGAAACCATTAGCGAAAATGCCGAAGTGCGAACCCGCATTCGCGAGCTTTTTATAGAGAAAGGTACTTTTCAATCCAAAGTAATTGATGGTAAAGAGGTAGAAGGTATTAAGTATAAAGATTATTTTGACTGGACCGAACCGGTAAAGTCGGCCCCGTCGCACCGCATATTGGCCATGCGCCGCGGCGAAAAAGAGGAAATTCTTTGGCTGGATATAAAACCAGTGGAAGAAGAAGCCATTGCCGCGCTGGAAGATAGCTTTGTAAAGGCTAACAACCCATCTGCCGACCAGGTGAAACAAGCCATTGCCGATGGTTACAAACGCCTGCTGAAGCCATCGATGGAAACAGAAGTACGCCTGTTTACCAAAAAGAAAGCCGATGAAGAAGCTATCCGTGTATTTGCCGAAAATGCACGTCAGTTGCTTTTAAGTGCTCCGCTTGGCCAAAAACGGGTTATGGCTATTGACCCTGGTTTCCGTACCGGCTGTAAGCTGGTTTGTTTGGATGAACAGGGTAAATTATTGGAGAATACCGCTATTTACCCGCATACCGGGGCCGGGCAGGCGCGTGAGGCAGAAAAGACAGTTCAGTATTTATTTGATAGGTATAAAATTGAGGCCATTGCCATAGGCAACGGCACCGCCGGTCGTGAAACGGAGCTTTTTGTGCGTAACCTTAACCTGCCCGGCGTAGCCATCGTAATGGTGAACGAAAGTGGAGCTTCTATCTACTCTGCATCTGATGTAGCCAGGGAAGAGTTTCCGGATAAAGATATTACCGTAAGGGGCGCCGTATCTATAGGCCGCCGTTTGATGGATCCGTTGGCCGAGTTGGTGAAGATTGACCCAAAATCAATCGGTGTAGGCCAATACCAGCATGATGTGGATCAGAATAAGCTGCAAACCTCGCTGGATGATACCGTGATGAGTTGCGTGAATGCGGTTGGTGTAGAACTGAACACCGCTTCAAAACAAATTTTAGCCTATGTATCGGGCCTGGGCCCACAGTTGGCACAAAACATTGTGGATTACCGCGACCAGAACGGGGCTTTTAAACGCCGCGATCAGCTTAAAAAAGTACCCCGCCTGGGCGAAAAAGCGTTTGAACAAGCGGCAGGTTTCCTGCGCATCCACCATGCCGAAAACCCGCTGGATTCAAGTGCGGTACACCCCGAACGCTATAGCTTGCTGGAGCAAATTGCTAAAGACATGAAGTGCACAGTGAAAGATTTGATGGGCGATGCCGCTATCCGCAGAAGCATTCCGCTGCAAAAATATACATCGGAAACAGTGGGATTACCAACGCTGAACGATATTATGGCCGAGCTGGCCAAACCCGGTCGCGACCCGCGCGAACAGTTTGAAGCCTTTAGCTTTACCGATGGTGTAAATGCAATTGGCGACCTTAAAGTGGGCATGAAGCTACCCGGCATCGTCACCAACATTACCAACTTTGGCGCCTTTGTTGATATCGGCGTTCACCAGGACGGATTGGTACACCTAAGCCAGATTACCAACCGCTTTATTAAAGATCCTAACGAAGTGTTGAAAGTTCACCAGAAGGTTGAAGTAACCGTAACCGAGGTTGACGTTAACCGCAAGCGGATTGCCTTATCGATGAAAGAAAACGATAAAAGCGAGCCAACGGCCAGAAGGAATGATGACAGAAGACCGGCCGGCGGAAACAACAAGCCCAATTTCAACAGGAAACCACAGGAAGCCCCAGAGACGGACATCGCCATTAAACTGGCGGCATTAAAAAACAAGTTTAAGTAAAGCAGTCTTCCCCCCTTTTTGCTGTTTCGCGACGGCAAAAAGGGCTTTTAAAGTAAAAGCCAGGAGAGGGAGCTACCGCGAGTAGCCATTAGGGAATTTGTCGCGTTTGAGATAACCAGGTTAGTGCAATTCAATTTAAGAACTTAGCCGTGGCTGGTAAAAGTACTATCTACAATTAAGCGGATAACGTCATCAATTTCGGCACTTACGGTGAACAGGTGCTGAATGATTTGTTCGTTTTCGGGGTTAAAAAAGTTTTCTTTATCCATGATGCTGATCAATCCCATCATACTGGCAACAGGCCGCCTTATTTCATGCGAACTGAGCGAGGCAATATTTCGTAAGCGCTCGTTTTGATCAATCAGTTCCTGTTCAATTTTAAGGCGCCGGGTAATATCGCGGGCAAAACAACCTACTCCAATGATATCGCCCCGTTGCGTATAAATGGGGTTGAAGCTTACCTCAAAATATAATGGGGCTTTTGTTTGCCGATCAATGCTTTCATTAGTGATGGTGTATTGTTCGCCAAGTAAGGCCCGCGAATAATAGGCTATCCACTGTTTGTGTATCTCGTCGCTATAGCCTTTATTCAGGTATGAATGCTCCCCGGCCATAGGTTCAACCCCGGTTAAATGTGTTGTTTCCCTGATGTAAGCATCATTCATATATACATACCGCATCTCCCTATCAACCGACCAAATATGGTCATGCGTGTTGTTTATCAGGGCCTCTAAGCTTGTTTTTGTCCAATGGGCTTCTTCCTGGGCCCTGCGCTCATCGCTGATATCTTTAACGTATATGGTAATGCCTTCGGCAGATGGGTAGGCCGATGTGCTTAGCCACTTGTCAATCGGTTCAAAATATTCGGTAAACTTTACGCTCTCGCGCTTTTCAATCATCTCATAATATGCCTTGCCAAAGCCCGAATCCATAATTTCGGGGTATACGTCCCAAAGCACATTGCCCAGCATTTCCTCCCGCGGAGTGTTGGTCATTTTTTCGAATGCCGAGTTTACCTTAACAAACCGCCATTCATTATCGATAATAAAAAACGAATCGGTTATACTTTCAATAAAAGCATCCAGCTTTTCGGCGGCCTCTTTTATTTCCTGTTCAATTTTAAGTTTGGCGGTAATATCCTGGCCTATTCCCTGTACCTCGCATACCTGGCCGCTATCGTTGGTAATAGATATAAACTCCCAATCGGTATCATGAAGCCCGCCCCATACATCCGGTTTTTTGTGCAGCAATTTTACAATTTTGCCGGGGTTGCTTACACAATTGACAAATGCCTCTTCGCACAAATGCAGTTCCTGCGGTATAGTGGTAATTGAAAAATGTTGTCCTATCAGTTCGATTGCATTGTAACCAAAGGTTTTTAAAAACTGTTTGTTAACAAAACTATAGCACCCCTTAGTATCTATCCTTATCAAGAAATTGGTTTGCGAATCAATCAGCGAGCTTAAAAACTGCTCGCGGCGCCTGGCTTCGTCCTGGTATTGCAGCTTGGGGGTAACATCGGTAGCAATTGATAAAATGCAATTGCGCCCTTTATACTTTATACCAAACCAGTTAACGTCGGCATAAATAATTTGGCCGTTTTTGTTTGAATGCTTCCATATACCTGCCCGGTTAAAATCGTCGGCGCTTATTTCAAAGTTTTCATTTTCGCTTAAATATGTTTTTAAGCTCCCAATTTCCTCCGGCGGGCGTATGTCGCTAAGCGTCAATAATAAAAACTCATCTTCGGTGTAGCCATAATGCACTATAGCAGCATGGTTAACTTTTAAAAAACGTAGTGTTTGTTTATCAACTATCCATACCGGGTTGGCGTTTTTGTAAAACAAATCGCTAAAAAGGCTATCCTCTGTGGCATCGCTGGCGGTAAGCTGTGTTTGCGCACTAATGGTGCTTACTAAAACTTTATGATTGGTAGTCTCGTCAATTACAAGGCTCTTTTTATCAACAATGCCCCTGGTTGTGTTTTGCGGTGTATTAATAAGGTAATTAAGTTCAACCGAGTCATTTATACCCAGGCTGGCAACCGCAGTTTCTATGTCCACGCGCTGCGTTTCGCTTATCATATCCGGCCACAGCCTGTTGTTGCCAAGCAGCTGCGCAGCGGTAATGCCTAAAATATTAATTATAGCCGGGCTAATGAAAAGGTATCTCTGTTCATCGGTATCAAAAATAATTATACAATCGATTGTGGCAGCGTAGATATGGTTCGGCATGCTTGAAATAGCCTCTGGCTTATTGTATAAAGTTAATGTATTTATATTAAAGTAATTAACTATCTATTCAATAATTTATCGGCAACATCCTGCCAGTTGTTTACCCTTTCAAAACCATCAATCAGCACGTTATGCGGCGATGTATACAACAGTTTGCGCCCGTTAAAAGTTACAAAGTTTTTAATGCGGTCGTCAATCATAATATCAACATCCAGTATTTTGTGCCCGCAAAAAATAATGTTCGTCCATGATATAAAGGGGAAGTGTTCCTCCAGCCAGGCCTGCTTATCCTCCAGCGAATACTTAAACTCCATAGCTGCCGATGCTATGTATACATAGTAACGTTCCATAAGTGCTTTTACTACCTCTTGGCTTCCGGGCATTACTTTAATATCCCTGAAAAAACCGCGCTCGTTAACATAAGGCCTTACTGTGCTGCTCAGGTGCGGCGGCAGGGCCTGCCCAATTTCCATGCCGTGCATATCGGCCAATATTACCTCATGGCTGTGGCGCTGTTTATACAGTTCAATAAATTTATCAATGGTATCTGCCAATACCTCGTCCATGTCAATGGCAATGCGTGGTTTCCGGGTGATGCTCATGCCGGTAATTTGCAAAATTTAAAGTGTGAAATCAAATGTGCGATAATAATATTCAGTAGCCCAATGTTGCTGCTGCATGTTGCTGATTGGCAGTAATTTGCCCTCATTCGTGCAATTGGGAAAAATTCGTGCAATTCGTGTTTTTTTCTTCATAATAATTTATACCTTTGCATCCCCGCAGAAAGTACTCCGGGGACATGTTGAATACATAAAATAAAGAAATGGCAACTAAAATCAGACTGCAAAGACACGGTAAAAAAGGAAAACCTTTTTACTACATCGTAGTAGCAGATGCCCGCGCTCCACGCGACGGTCGTTTTATTGAGCGTTTAGGTTCATACAACCCAAACACCAACCCTGCAACTATCGACATTAACTTCGACAAAACTTTAGAGTGGGTTAACACTGGTGCCCAGCCTACCGATACTTGTCGTGCTATCCTTTCATACAAAGGTGTGCTGTACAAAAAACACTTAGAAGGTGGTGTTAAAAAAGGCGCTTTAACTGAAGAACAAGCTGCAGAGAAATTTGCTGCCTGGACTGATGCTAAAGAAGGCAAAATCACCGGCAAAAAAACCAGCCTGGTAACTGCAAAAGACGAAGCCCGTAAATTGGCTTTGGCTGCTGAGGCTAAAAAGAAGGAAGAAAAAGCTGCTGCAATAGCTGCTAAAAATGCTCCTGTTGCCGAAGAAGTTGCTGCTGAAGAAGCTCCGGCTGAAGACGCAGAATAATTTTTAAGCGAAAATCAAGAATTAAGAGTCAGGAATCAAGACAGCTGCAAAGCTTCATTAATGATTTTAACTCAATGATCAACAATGGCGAAGCGAAAACTTCGCCATTGTTATTTAACAACATTTTATGAAAACCGAAGATTGTTTCAGGGTTGGAAGCATACTGAAAACCAAGGGCCTTAAGGGCGAAATGCAGATATATGTAGATTTTGATAGCCTGGATGCTATTAAATTTGACGCCCTTTTTATTGATATGGCCGGCAAAATGATCCCTTATTTTGTACAATCTATCAAGTACCTGCAAAAAAGCAATGCCTACTTGTTTTTAGAAGATGTGGATACCATCGAAAAAGCAAGCCTGCTGGTAAAACGCGACCTGTACCTGCCCAACAAACTGAAACCTAAAAAGAAAAAAGCCGAATTTACCCTGAACGATGTAGAAGGTTTTATGGCTATCGACGAAACCCACGGCGAACTTGGCGAAATAACCCAGGTGCAGGAATATCCGCAGCAACTGATAGCTACGGTGATGTTTAAAGGAAAAGAGGTGCTTTTTCCGCTAAATGTCGAGATCATTAAAGGGATTGATATCGAGGCCAGCGAAATTTACATCGATTTGCCCGAGGGGTTGCTGGATGTTTATTTGGAGGGATAGGTTTGAAGTATCAAACTAAGGAATATAACTTTAAGCCTGCTTTATGCGGGCTTTTTCATTGAAGTAAAACACCAGGTTTATTAGTGCCTGTTTCAGCCGAGGTACGTTTATTTTTCATTTTTAATGAGTTTTACAACTGAAGTTCCAAAAGCAAAGCCATCCAAACTATAAAAGAAAGCCATAACGTGTATGGTCTTGACAACGAAGTCTAATATAAAGCTATTGCTGTGAAGAGCATACCCAATAATAACAGAATCCATTTCGAATTGTTCATTGTGAGCGGTTATGACACTAATATACAGAATTGTCGTGCATTAAAAAATGTCAAATTTATTTGACATTTGTAAAGTTTATTTTACATTTGGTAAATCAAACTTTACAGCAATGAAACCTTTATTCTTATTTCCATACTGGGGGCGTTATTTGGGCTACTTCCTGGTGGTTGTACATGTGCCTATTGTGTTGTATAAAAAACAACTAATGGGAATGCATGGGGGTGATATGGCCGAGGGCATTTTTAACGGACGCCACCTGTTTTTTATGTCGACAACCCTGTTAATGGCCATTGGTTTATTTATCGCGGCGTTCTCAAAAGAAAAAATTGAGGATGAGCAGATTGTGCGGCTCCGGCTCGATTCGTTACAGTGGTCGGTATATGTTAATTTTTTATTTTTGATCGTCAGCCTCATTTTTTCTACAGATACCGAACATATTTTATTTTTAAATTTACTGGTGCCCCTTGTATTCTTTATTATCCGTTTCAGGTGGAAGATTTTCCAGAATAACCGTTTAATTAAAGAATAGCAATGAAAAACAACATCCGTATTGAGCGGGCCATTAAAAACATAACCCAGGCCGATTTGGCCCAGGCTATAGGGGTATCGCGGCAAACCATTAATACCATCGAAAGCAACCGTTATGTACCGTCTACCGTGCTGGCTCTAAAAATTGCCCGGGTGTTTGGCAAGCCGGTAGAGACTATATTTATATTAGATGATGAAGATTAATTAAACCTGATAACGATGAAAGATAAACCGGTTTTTGCCCCCGAACTGGCCATACCCAATGGCGTAAAAGACATTAGCTTTTATATTGATGCTTTTGGCGCAGAGGAACTCCGGCGTTTCAGTAACGATGATGGAACTATACATGTGTCGGAATTATCTATCAACGGAGCCATCTTTCATCTGCACGAACAAACGTTACACTCGGGCCTACATAGCCTGGCAGGCGGTAGGCATTCTGTCGTTATTGGGCTATTTGTAGCGGATGTGCATGCCGTTATTGAGCAGGCTGTTGCTGCCGGCGCAAAAACCACCTCGCCTGTGCAGGATTATGATTATGGTTACAGGCAAGGCGGCATTGAAGATCCATTTGGGCACCGATGGCAGATACAGAAGTCGATATAGAGTCAAGAAGTTAGAATCAAGAGATAAGACGAAAAACACAATCTTAAAATAAAAAACGCTATGGCAAACCAACCAACTTTTGGTAACGGCAAGATCTGTTATATCGAAATCCCGGCGAATGATGTCGCGGTATCAGCGGCTTTTTTTCAAAAAACGTTTGGCTGGCATATCCGGCAGGATAACCAGGGGAATGCCTCTTTTGATGATGGTGTGGGCCAGGTAAGCGGCATGTGGATAACCGGCCGCAAGCCCCAGGCAGAACCAGGCCTTATTATTTCTATTATGGTTGATGATGCCGAAGTTACCGTGGAAGCGATTGCAGCCAATGGCGGCAATATAGTGCAACCAATAGGTAAAGATTTACCTGAGATAACCGCACTTTTTACAGATCCGGCCGGTAATTTATGGAGCATTTATCAGCATAGAGGGTAGGAGAGAATCAAGAAATTAGAGTCAGGAATCAAGACAGGAGTTTTTGGGTAATAACAATTTTGCTTAATCTTGCATCTTGATTCTAACTTCTTGACTCTGACAATACATGCGTTTTGATATCATTTCTGTTTTACCGGGTTTACTGGAAAGCCCATTTGCACATTCTATTTTACAGCGTGCCCAAAAAAAAGGCATTGCCGAAATTCATGTGCATAACCTGCGCGATTACTCAACCAGCAAACAAAAAAGTGTAGACGATTATCCCTACGGTGGAGGCAGCGGCATGGTAATGACCATCCCTCCCTTTGCGGCCTGTATCGAAAAGCTAAAAGCCGAAAGGGAATATGATGAAGTGATATTTATGTCGCCAGATGGCGAACGACTTAACCAGGCCATTGCCAACCAGCTTTCAATTAAAGGCAACATTATTATTTTATGCGGACATTATAAAGGAATTGATCAACGCATCCGCGATATTTACGTTACCCGCGAAATCAGCATAGGCGATTATGTACTATCAGGTGGCGAATTACCGGCAGCTGTTTTGGTGGATGCTATTGTACGGCTAATCCCCGGTGTGCTCAGCGACGAAACCTCGGCCCTTAGCGACTCGTTCCAGGACGATATGCTGGATGCCCCGGTTTATACCCGCCCGGCCGATTGGAATGGCCACAAAGTACCCGATATCCTTTTAAGCGGCAATACTCCCGAAATTGAAAAATGGCGCTTTGAGCAAGCTTTGGAACGCACCAGGCTGAGGCGACCGGATTTGCTGGAGTGATGAGGTTGCATGACATGATTTCATTTAATGCTTATCCGCCCGACAGGACACTCCGCCCAGAGATTATTTTTTTCGCGCCGGCGCTTAAAAATCAAGCAATTATCGATATTGCATGTAAATAGAACCCCGGCAAATGAAAAACTCTCCAGCGGTAACAGAAGCTGCGAAAATTGGTGGCAGCAGGCTAATCTCGGTTGATGCGTATCGTGGCTTTGTGATGATGCTGATGATGGGCGAAGCGCTGTCATTTAAGGAGGTGTATAGTAAGCTGCCCGGTAGTACGTTTTGGAGTATCCTGGCCTTTAACCAGGATCATGTTGCCTGGGCCGGCTGTTCGCTTCATGATATGATCCAGCCATCGTTTTCATTTTTGGTTGGCCTTGCTTTGCCTTTTTCCATAGCCGGCCGCATGGCTAAAGGTGATAAGTTCCCCTCATTGTTAAAGCATGCTTTGCTGCGCTCTGTGATACTTATTGCCCTGGGCATTTTTTTACGTTCTATGTGGTCTAAGCAAACGTATTTTACTTTCGAAGACACCCTGACCCAGATAGGCCTGGGATACACCTTCCTGTTTTTACTTGGTTTTTGCGGGCAACGGATACAAATTATTGCACTTATTGTAATTCTTGTGGGGTATTGGGCTGCTTTTGCAGCATATCCTTTGCCAGGCAGTGGCTTTGATTACGCTACGGCAGGTGTACCCCAAAACTGGGAACATAACTTTACTGGTTTTGCCGCACATTGGAATAAAAACACCAACCTGGCCTGGGCCTTTGATCGCTGGTTTTTAAACCTGTTCCCCCGCGAAGCCTTCTTTACCCACAACAATGGCGGTTATGCAACACTCAGCTTTATACCAACCCTTGGCACCATGATTATTGGCCTACTGGCTGGCAACCAACTGCGTAATGGCACTACACCGTTTGTTTTGGTGCGCCGCTTTGTGATAACCGGGATTGGTTTAATAGCCATTGCTGCCTTATTACATTTTACAGGCATAGCTCCTATTGTAAAACGCATCTGGACGCCCGGCTGGGTGTTGTTTAGCGGCGGATGCTGCTTTTTGCTGCTTTCCTTTTTCTACGGTGTTATTGATGCAGCAGGGCGCAAAAAATGGCCGCTGCTGCTGGTGGTAATAGGCACAAACTCCATAGCGGCCTACGTGCTGGCCGATGGTTTTGGCTCCTTTATCAGGGAGAGTTTATATATTCACCTGGGCCGTAACTACGATATGGTTTTTGGCGATGCTTACAGTACGCTCATTAAAGGCACGCTTGTGTTGGCTATACAATGGCTTATCCTGTTTTGGATGTATCGTAAAAAAATATTCATTAAAATTTAGATAGGATTTTGGTGGTTGTCTGTGTTAATGAAACTCCTGCATGCACTGTGCGTAAGTAGCCCCAATGGGAATGCTGTGCTCGTTGATATTGATTTGCGCCCTGTCAAATTTGCTGATTTTATCGCGGGCTACTATAAAGGCCCGGTGCGTACGGATAAACTTTTTGGCAGGCAGCATCAGCAACATATCGGTAATGGTTATCCTGCTACTTAATGAGCTGCCGCCCTGCAGGTATATTTTGGTATAGTTGCCGGCCGCTTCAATAAATAAAATGTCGTTCAGCTTAACTTTAATTTGTTCGTACCCATCTTTTATAAATATAGCTGCTGTCTCTTCTTCACCTCCGCCGGGTTTGCTGCGCAAAACATACAACTCATGGGCTTTGTTACAGGCCTTTAAGAAACGGGGCAACGAAAACGGTTTCAGCAGGTAGTCAACGGCATCCAGCTCAAAGCTTTTTACAGCATGTTCAGAGTAAGCCGTTGTGAAAATAACCATTGGCGGGTTGGCAATACTGCTTAAAAAATCAATTCCGCTGATGTCGGGCATTTTAATATCAAGGAACAGCAAATCTGTTTTGTTTTTTTGCAGATAGGTTAGCGCATCAAATGCATTGGTAAATGTTTCCTTCAGGTCAATAAAGGAAACTTTGGCCGCATGCGTCTTTACCACATCAAGGGCTATGGGTTCATCATCAATGGCAATAGCTATCATCCCTTAAAATTAATTATTAATATCCAGCTGTATAGTTAGGTGCATAAAAAACTCCTTGGCGTTCTCATGAATAACCAAATCGTGACGGTTTGGATAAAGCAGCGCAAGCCTTTGTTTTACATTCTCGAGCCCAATTCCGCTTTGCCCTTTCTCGGGGTCGTTATCATGGCGTATGTGGATGCTGTTGTGCACATCAAAGTAAAGCGTGTTGCTATCGGTTTGCAGGGTAACTTTTATATGCGATGGGTTTTGCAGGCTTATGCCATGTTTAAAAGCATTCTCCACAAACGGAATTAGCAGCATAGGGGCAATTGTTAGCATGCCCTGGTAGTCCTCAATATGGCTTTCGATGATAACGCCCGAGGAGGTAGACGTACGCAGCTTTTGCAGCAGGATATAGTTTTTAAGATAATCAATATCACGCGATAACAGGATTTTGTCGCGCACGTTTTCTTCCAGCATAAAGCGCATCATGTCGCCCAGTTTTTGAATGCCTTCGCTGGTGCGCTCGGCATTTTCCTGCAGGGCGGTGCCATAAAGCGTATTCAACGCGTTGAATAAAAAGTGCGGGTTGATTTGCGATTTTAAAAAGTTAAGGTTGGCATCTGACTGGCCAAGCTCGGTTTTAAGCGTTTTAATTTCCTCGTCTTTTTTAGCGCTGCGCCTTTTATAAATATTGCGGGCCAGCGGCATTACAATAAACAACTGTGTTAAAAAATTTAGAAAAACCAACGTAGCGATGTTTTCAGCGTCGCCAATATTAATAACCAGTACAAATATAGCGGCCGGCCTGGTTAATCCGTTTCCTCCTTCAAAGGCCAGGCAAATGAGATACAACACCAGCGATGACAGTAAAGCAAGCAGGAACATGCGGAAGAAATAATAGAGGATATTCTTGTTCTTTAACTTCTGGTTTGGCAGCAGCACATACATAGCATACAGATATAATACAACTGCGGCCGCTGCATCGAACGAAGCATAAATTCGCAGGGTAGTCGGTGTTGATAAATACAGTAAGCCAACATTAATTAATATCCATGATGCGGTAAGTAAAGCAGCTTCAAAATATAAAGCGCTATCCCTGTTTTGGCGATTGCGGTTAAAATAAATGAACAGTATTTTAAGGGCGAGTAAAGCCGTGAAATATATACTTATAATACCCGCTAAATAACAGAGCACGATAAAAATAAAAATAAACAGGGAGCCTTTTAATGTATCTCCGCCATCGCCCTCAAAAGCAGGGGCAAGGTAAAAGCAAAGCAGCATATAAATGATAAATGTTACCAGGTAACTAAACAATACGGGCATAAGTGTGGTACTTAATGCTGCGGGAGCAACAAATTGCTGCCCCGCCCGGAGCATGTTATTCGCTGTTATTTGGTTATCCCTCAAAATATCAAATATCGAAAGCAGCAGCGCCGCTATAATGCAGCCGGTTACTACCCAAAACTCAATCCGGGTTACATCGTTTTTAAACTTAAAGGTTATTTGCTTAAACATTGCTTGTGTGATTTAAGGTATATGTGTTTACAGGTACAATGGTACAAAAGCTATTTGTCCGAATAATTAAAATGTGATAAACCACCCAAAAAATGTGACGGATACTGTCAAGAAGAGGCTTCTGAGCCGCTGCGCTTATTATTGCCCACATGATATTCTAAATCCCCGGCTCCATTTGGTGTAATATTTACACGCCTGTAAAATCTCTTAAAGCGCTGTTAATCATTAGTTAACATTTGGAACTGGGAAAAAGATGTTTATTTTTTTATTTCCCTAAAAATCAGGCATAATTTTATTTAATTTGGTTTCATAACCAATTATTACCCGGCACCTATTTGCCGATAAGTTAACATCTATTTTATTTCATGCTAACAACATAAGCGTTTTTTTGCACAAAAATATCGTTGGCTAATATTCTTTGGGCCGGCAATGATCTTACACAAAAGGGTATAAAATTAAATCAACACTATGAAAAAAAACTACAGATTCATTTTAAGGCTATTTTACGACGCTCGGCAAGTAGCCGGGCTGCTGCTTTTTATGCTGATAGCCTCTGCAAGCGCATTTGCGCAAAGCACCTCAATCAGGGGTACCGTTACCGATGAAACCAATGCTCCCCTGCCCGGTGTTGTGGTAACTGTAAAAAGTACAGGCAAAGCTACAACAACTAACAGCAACGGTGTTTACCAGGTAACCGTAAGCGGCGCCGATGACGTTTTGAAGTTTACGTTTTTAGGCTCGGTACCTAAAGAAGTAACCGTAGGTAGCAAAACGGTTGTAAATATTACTATGGTAACCGATATCAAGCAGCTTAAGGACGTTGTGGTTATTGGTTATGGCACGGCAAGCCGTAAAGATGTAACCGGCGCTATTACATCGGTAAAAGCTGAAGATTTTAACGCGGGCGTTTTAACTACTCCCGCCGAACTATTACAGGGTAAGGTAGCTGGCTTAAACATTACCAAAAGCGGCGACCCTAACAAACAGCCTGCAACTATTTTAAGGGGACCATCAACCCTGCGTGAGGGTGCTGCGCAACAGCCATTTTATGTTATCGACGGTGTTCCTGGTGCTTCTATCGATCTGCTTGCGCCGGCGGATATTGAAAGCATTGATGTGTTAAAAGATGCGTCGTCTACAGCTATTTACGGTTCACGTGCTGCAAACGGTGTAATTATAGTTACTACCCGCAGGGCCAAAGCCGGGCAAACAAGGCTAACTTACAGCGGTTATGGTGCTGTTGAGAATGTATCAAAAAACATTGACGTACTTACCGGCGATCAGTTGCGCCAATACCTGGCCGACAATGGTGTAAAAGCATTGGCCAAGCCTACTGATGATGACGGTTCCAATACCAATTGGCAAAAGCTTGCCGAAAGAACAGGTTATTCTCAAAACCATAACCTTTCATATGGCGGCGCTGGCACCAATTCGGAGTATGGCGCAAGTGTAAACTATATGAAAAACAATGGTATACTAAGAAATACCAGCCTTGAGCGTACTATTTACAAAGGTTATATTAACCAGCGGTTTTTTAATGATCGTTTAAAACTGGGCATCACCCTTACCAACAGTGTTACCAAAAACAACGATATATTTCAAAGCCAGGTGTTATCGGGTATTTTATTCTACCTGCCAACGGTTAGCCCCTTTAACCCCGATGGTACCTACAAGGAAAACTACTCCCGTACTGGTAGTGGCCCGTTAAACCCGCTGAGCTTAATCAATAACAACTTCACCAAAACAGAGAATAACAAAACGCTCATCAATGGTTTTGCCTCTGTGGATATATTAAACGGGTTAAAGTTTACCATATCTGGGTCAACGCAAAAAGAACAAAACAACGTCAATACATATTCTACAAGCCAATCGGGCATATATGTTAACGCAAATGGTGTAGCTGTACGCAGTGCTTACACTAATACAAGCAACGTTGTTGAAGCTTATTTTAACTATGATCGTGTTTTTGGTAAGCACTCGCTGAAGTTATTAGGCGGTTACTCTTATCAGCAAGATCGTAATAATGATGGATTTGGTGTGCAAACTCAGGGCTTTTCAAATGATGCTTTAACTTATAACTTCCTGGCCCTTTCTAATCCCACCCAGCTTTCGCAAATAGTTTTCAATCCTAACTATATCTCAACTTTGAGGTTCATATCATTTTACGCACGTGGCCAATATGAATTTTCGAATAAATACCTGTTTCAGGCTTCACTCAGGGAAGACGGATCATCGGCATTTGGTATTAACCAGCGCCATGGTTACTTCCCGGCTGTTTCTGCAGGATGGAAGATCACTAACGAAGAATTCATGAAATCTATTCCGGTTATCAGCGACCTGAAATTAAGGGCTGGTTACGGTGTATCAGGTAACAGTTTAGGCTTCGACGCCTTTACCGCGAGGTTAATTTACGGTGTTCCTCCGGGCGGCGGTAAATTTTTAAGCAATGGTAATATTGTTAACCCTATTGGCCCTGTACGTAATGATAACCCCGATTTGAAATGGGAAAGTACAGCAACCACCAACATTGGTTTGGATTTCGGGATCCTGAACAACCGTATCACCGGTTCGGTTGATTACTATATCAAGAAAACATCCGATCTGATCTACACTTACCCGGTATCAACCACATTGTATTTCTATCCATTCTATACGGCTAACGTAGGTAAAATTAAAAACAGTGGTATCGAGGTTGTTATCAACGCAGTGCCGGTAAAAACACGCGATTTTACCTGGCGTACTTCATTCAACGTTTCGCATAACAAAAACGTTGTACAAAGTTTATCAAACAGCCAGTTTGGCCTTAACTTTATTCAAACAGCCCAGTTAGGCGGTAAAGGTCAGTCAGGTAACTACAGCCAGATCATTCAGCCTGGCTATGCTATTGGTACGTTTGACCTGTGGCATTATTTAGGTAAAAACGCTAACGGCGTAAGTACCTATCAAAAGGCCGACGGATCAACAACCGCTACCCAACCGCTTACCTCCGATCAGTTTATTAAATACGATGCGCAACCTAAACTGATTTACGGCTGGAGCAATAGTTTCTTCTATAAAAACTTCGACGTAAACTTCCTGGTACGTGGTGTATATGGAAACAAAGTATTGAACGCAACCCTTGCCTCGCTAAACAACCCGGCCGACTCAAAATTGCAGAATATCCCTACGTTTACGTTAGGCGAATCATTTAAGGATATCAATGCGTACCTGATCTCTGATCGTTTCCTGGAAAGTGGTTCATACCTGCGTTTAGATAACGCTACTTTGGGTTATACCATTAAGCCACATATCCAGGCCTTTAAAAGCCTGCGTTTTTATGCATCGGGCAATAACATTTTTATCATCACCAAATACCGTGGCGTTGATCCCGAAATTAATATTGGCGGCCTGACCCCGGGTATCGATAATCGCGATTTCTATCCTAAAACACGCACGTTCAGCTTAGGCATAACTGCACAATTCTAAAAAATCAGAAGGAGATAAAAAGATGAAAAAGATATTAATAATATGTGCCGCAATTGCCGTGATCATGAGCACATATTCATGTACAAAATTAGATGTACCTGTTGAATCACAATACGTAAAAACAAATTTCCCGGTTACCGATGCCGATTATACCGCATTACTGGGTACAATTTATTCAAACCTGTCTGCAAGCTACGCGGTGCCTTACTGGCGCATGCAGGATATGTCTACCGATGAGGCCATTTTGCCCGCCCGTGACGGTAACTTTGACGACGGCGGCCAATACAGGCAATTACACTACCACACCTGGACTTTTGACCACCCCAACGTAATAGGTGTTTGGCAATGGGGTTTTGGCGGTATCAACACCTGTAACCGTATCATCAGCGTAATTAACGCTTCATCGTCTTCGGCTACAAAAAAAGCGGCCTCTGTTGCCGAAGTTAAAGCAATGCGCGCCCTGTACCTTTATTTTATGATGGATTTGTACGGCAACGTACCTATCATAACCGATTTTCCGGTAACTGTACAGCCCGCCAACCAACCGCGTGCCAAAGTGTATGCGTTTATTGAAAGCGAACTTAAAGCCGTTTTACCTTTATTGCCGGCTAAAAGTAATAACGGACCAACAAATGTATCGCAGTATGGCCGCCCAACAAAAGGCATGGTGTTCGCCCTCCTTGCAAAAATGTACCTAAATTCGGGCGTATACACCGGTACCACCCGTTACCAGGAAACCGTTACCATGTGCGATAGCGTACAGGCCAACACCAACTATTTCCTGGATGCCAAATACAGGGACATATTTTTGCCAACAAATGGCCCTGCAATTAATGAAACCATATTTGCAGTACCTTACGATCAGCAAATACCGGGCAACCAGTTTACCCGTTTTGGTTTCTTTTACTACCTGGTTAATGCATACGGCTTTAACGTGGGTTTAAGTATTGCCATGAGCACTACGCCCGAGTTTTACAACCGTTTTAACATTCCGGGCGACGACCGTACCAAAACATGGCTGGCTGGCCCGCAATATTATCCGGACGGTAATGGCGGCTTTACCAATCAGCCGGTTTACTATCCTGTGGGAGCTGCGGGCGTTCCGCCAAACACACAAATTAACATCATTCCCACTTTAACCTTAACAGGATTGAAGCCAATGGATTTGGGTAATGATGTGCTTACTTCGCAATCAGAAGGGGTACGTTCACTAAAATACTACCCGGATGTTAACATCATTCAGGCAACCCGGTTAAACAGTAATGATGTACCGGTATTCCGTTTGGCTGATGTTTACCTGATGAAAGCAGAAGCTATATTACGCGGGGCAACGCCAACTACCATAAACGGCGAAGTGCAAATCCCGCTTACATTGGTAAATAAGCTGCGTACCCGTGCCCACGCGCAGGTAGCCTCGTCAATTGATTTGGATGGCTTGCTGGATGAGCGCGCACGTGAGCTTTCATGGGAAGCATGGCGTCGTAATGACCTGATCCGTTATGGTTTGTTTGAAAAAGAGTATCCGCTGCCGGTTGCCGGTGGTAAAACGGATGACCTGAAAATGAACACCGATCCTACCCGCAGGTTATACCCAATTCCATCAACCGAATTAAAAACAAATCCTAACCTGGTGCAAAACCCTGGTTATTAATATTTGTTAATGGATAATAAGCGCAAAGGACACGTCTTTTGCGCTTATTTCATTTTAATTTGATAGCTAAATAATATAATACTATGAAACTCATTAGCGGCTTACTGTTTAGCCTTTTATTCCCCCTAACCGTTTTAAAAAACGATCCGGATGATATTACCATCAACAAAATACAGGTGATCGGATCGCACAACAGCTACAAGCGGGCCATCGATCCCAAACTGTTTAAGTTTTTGCAGCAACGCGATTCTGTTGGTATGAGTAAAATTGATTATGAACACATCGGTCTGTCAGATCAGCTTAATTTGGGCCTTGGCGCTCTGGAGATAGATGTTTATGCCGATGCCAAAGGTGGCAAATATGCCCACCCGAAAGGATTGGACTGGGTACCTGGCCAGCCGGCTTATGATACCGAAGGCGTAATGAAAGCTCCCGGCTTTAAGGTTTTTCACGTGCAGGATATTGATTACCGCAGTAACTGTTTAACCTTTAAACTTTGCCTGCAGGAGTTAAAAAAATGGAGTGACGCCCATCCCGGTCATGGCCCTGTTTTTATTACCATGAACGCTAAGGATGAGCCGATGAAGAAGCCCGGCTTTACCATCCCCGAAAAATTCAACGCGGCTACATTTGCTGCATTAGATAAAGAGATTTTAGATTACCTGGGCAAACAATACGTAATAACCCCCGACGATGTAAGGGGAAAGTACAAAACGCTGGAAACCGCCGTATTGCACAACAACTGGCCAACGCTTAAAGCCGCCAAAGGCAAGTTCATTTTTATTTTGGATGAAAAAGGTGCCAAACGGGCCGCCTATATTGCCGGTCATCCATCGTTAAAAGGCAGGGTATTATTTGCCGATGCCATGCCCGGTACGCCCGAAGCTGCTATCCACATCATGAACAATGCTAAAAAAGACCTTGTTGCAATAAAAGCACTGGTAAAAAAAGGCTACATCATCCGCACCCGTGCCGATTCGGACACCGAGGAAGCCCGTAACAATGATAAAAGCTCATTTGTGGCCGCGCAAAAATCGGGCGCCCAAATTATCAGCACCGACTATTACAAAAAAAGCACTCACTTTAAATCAGATTACGTGATCAGTTTTGCTGATGGCACCTATTTTAAAGTTGATCCGTTGTTTAAGGCAACGGCGGCAGTTGGTGGAAAATAACAAGCCATTAAAGTAGTGATACATCAAAGGGTTTAATGGAGTCTGGAGGTAACTAATCGAAAACTGAAAGCAATATGTATTAGATGGAAAAGGATCTTTAGATAACTTAGGATCCTTTTTTGTTAGAGAAATATATTTTTGATGTGTAAATAGCTAATTAGAACAACATGGTTATACGCTCAAAGGGTCTGATATTCTATTTACTTTTTAATGTTTTAATAATATATTTGTAGTATAAGGATAAGATAAATGAAACTGGTAATTGACATAGCTGATAACAAAGCCGACGCCTTTCTGGAGTTGCTTAAAGGCTTTTCTTACGTAAAAGCCAAGCATCTGTCTGCTCCCGATGCTGAGGTACTGGAAGAGTTAACTCATCTTAAAAAAGCGTTGGCTCTTGCTGAAAAAGTAAAAGCGGGCAAGATCAAAAGCCGTCCGGCATCCGAACTATTGAATGAGCTATAGTGTTCGTACCATCCAGCCGTTTGACAAACAGTTTAAACGGTACTTGAAAAAATACCCTTCGCTTAAAGTTGAACTGACAATACTAATTAACAAACTGGCAGAAAACCCTGAACTTGGTACAGCCATTGGCCATGATTGCTATAAAATCCGGGTGGCAATTGCGTCTAAGGGCAAAGGCAAGGCTGGTGGCGCAAGGGTGATTTCGTGTGTTGTAGTTAAAAAAGAAGAAGTTTACTTGCTTTATATGTATGATAAATCTGAGCAATCGACAATCACAGATAAGGAGTTGTTACAGTTATTAGATTATATTCTTTAGTTCTCGTTTTACGCATTTTCGGAGACGGTTGTGAATTACAACACGATAGCCGTGTTGCTTTGGACGGACGTATAACTGCCTTTCTGAAATAATTATCCACCCCCTGCAACGATTTTCTGTTTACCGCTGTCTTATCTACATAAACCAAACAAAAGCATCATGAAAACATATATTCTCTCGGCATTACTTGCCTGCCAAACCATAGCGGCTATAGCGCAGGATAATGACGGCAAAACCCCATACCTAACCAAATCGCTCGCAAGCGATGCCATCAGCAGCGTTGTGGTAAACACATCGGCCGGTGGTATTGAAGTAAGCGGGCGCACCGGGCAGGCACCAAGGGTTGAAGTATACATCAGGGGTAATAACGGCCGCGATCTATCTAAAGAGGAAATAAAAAAACGCCTTGATGAAGATTACGACCTAAGCGTAACCGTAACCGGACACGAAGTACGTGCCATAGCCAAAAGCAAGCATGAAAACCAAAGCTTTAGCTGGAAAAAGTCAATCAGCATATCGTTTAAAATATTTGTTCCGCAACAGGTTGCTACCAATCTGAAAACAAGCGGTGGCGGCATCCGTTTGGATAACTTAAAAGGCAATGAAACATTTACCACCAGCGGCGGCGGTTTGGAAGTTGACAGGCTTTACGGCACCATCAAAGGCACCACATCGGGCGGCGGAATAAGGGTTACCAACAGCGGCGATAACATTAACCTGCAAACAAGCGGTGGCGGTATTGAGGCTAAAAACCTTACAGGTAAAATCAGCCTGGAAACATCTGGAGGTGGCTTGCGCCTCGAAAATTTAAATGGTACAGTAAATGCCCATACCAGCGGCGGCGGTGTTGAAGGCAGCAATATTGAAGGCGAGCTGGTTACCAGTACATCGGGCGGCGGCATCGACCTTAAAGGTATGAACTGCAGTCTTGACGCATCAACAAGCGCCGGCAATTTGCGTGCGCAAATGGTTAAAGTAGGTAAGTTCCTGAAACTGGATGTAAGCTCGGGCAATATCGATTTGCAGCTGCCTGCAAACCAGGGCCTCAGCCTTGATATCCGTGGCGATGCCATTAACCAGCACCCATCAAAAATAAATGGATTTACCGGGCAGTGGGACAACGAACATATCAAAGGCACTGTAAACGGCGGCGGCGCACCGGTAACGGCCGGAGCTTCTAGCGGTAACGTTAGTGTAAGGTTTAACTAAGCAAACAAACCAATCAACCATATAGTGGAAGCTCCGGGCTGGAAGGTCAGGGGCTTTTTTTGTGTTTAGAGAAAAGTAACAGCTTTGCTCCGGTTTTCAAAAAGATGTTTTCCAAAGGAGCATGTTATAAGTTCACCCACGTGTATTTTGTATATCAGTTGCCCCGTACTGCCTCAATAAAGTTTCTATTTCGGGATGGTAACCCATCGGGTAAAAAAGATGGAAGGATCGGCGCCGCCGGATGGCATGCCAGAATAAACGCGAACATGATCAACGGCCATCAGGATCATGATGCCTCCGTGTAAAATATCTATGGAGTGGATACGCGCGCTGTTTGCCGGGGATATTTCAGAATTGATCATTGTCAATGCTTGCTAAGTTGACGTATAAATATCTGAAAAACAGGTGGTAGAGAAAAAACGCTTCAGGGATATTTATAGACAAGCATGACGTGTTCAGGTTAGCGTAAGATTCGAAATGTCCGCAGTTTGCTACTATCGGATCGGGACGTAGTTTGATTCGAACTTCCGGGCCGCCAAGGGCTTCTGAATTTTCAGCCGGTAGGTCTGCCACACTCAATGTAGGCTTATAACAAAAAAAACTTTTTTATTTGCTTTAATCGTTTAAAGTGCTACATTTGAATTCAATTCCAATTTAGCCCAATTATAATACCTGTATTTCTGTGAAAAAAGTGGTCCTGAAAGATATCGCCCAGCATGTTGGTGTTTCCACCGCACTGGTTTCGTATGTTTTAAACGGACAGGCTGTAGAAAAACAGGTAAGTAAGGAAAATGCCGAAAAAATAAGGCTTGCAGCTATAGAGCTCAATTATCAGCCCAACCAGGTAGCCAAAAGCCTGCGTATGCAAAAAACACACACTATTGGGCTGGTGGTGGCCGATATTAATTACAGGTTCAGTACCGGCATTACCCGCGCCATTGAAGCCGAAGCCAAACGGCTAAAGTACACCGTAATTTTTGGCAGCACCAATGAGGACGCCGATAAATTTGTCGAGCTTACCAATGTGTTGGTTAACCGGCAGGTGGATGGGCTGATACTGGTGCCCGGCGAGCAATCACAGGAGCAGATCCTGATGCTTCAGCGTTCTGGAATCCCGTTTGTATTGATAGATAGGTATTTCCCGGAGATAGATGCCAATTACGTAGCCCTGGATAATTATAAGGCCGCATACGATGCTACCACCTACCTTGCCCGCACCGGCCATAAAAAGATAAGTTTTATTAACCTGGAAACTAACCTGTTTCATTTACAGGAGCGTAACCGGGGATACTTGGATGCCCTAAAGGATAACCACCTGGAGCAACGCCCGGAATGGCTGCAGAAAGTGAGGGGGAAATTCCTGAACGAGGATATGGAAGGGGTGATAAAAAGTATCACGAACCCTTCCGATAGCTGCGACGCGGTGTTCCTGGCTACGGATACTTTATCCATTGCTGCGTTAAAACGGTTTAACACGTTAGGCGTAAAGGTTCCGGAAGATATTTCCTTATTAAGTTTTGACGAGGCCGACGCGTTCGACCTGTTTTATTGCCCCGTTACCCATGGGCGGCAGCCACTGGAAGAAATGGGGAACGCCGCGGTTAATACGCTGGTTGGCCTTATTGATAAAAAGAAGAGCCATAAACGACTTAGTTTTAACTCCACGTTTGTGGCCGGAAAATCATGCCGGGAACGATAATTTTTTTTGCCCCGTCACCTTAAACGATTAAAGCAATTTTTAAACCAAAATATAAACCCCAAAATAAAACAACCTAATATATGAACATAGCTATTACCCATTACTTTAATCGATTAAAGTGAAATTCTCCTTAATAAAACCAAGCTTAATGAGATGATTATGAAACCAAAATTTAAACCCAAATTAGTATGAAAAAATTTTTAACCATCATTCTTATGCTTTGTTACACCGGGGTGTATGCCCAGCAAAAGGTGGTAACAGGCACCGTAACCGAAAAGGACAGGGGAGCACCTCTGGCAGGGGTTACTGTAAAAACAAACAGCACAAGCGCCATCACTGACGTTAATGGGAAATTCAGTATTTCGGCTGCTTTAAATTCAACAATTACATTCTCATACGTGGGGATGCAAACTTTTACTTACACCGTTAAAGCAGGTAACTATCCGGTTTTGGTTGCCCTTGAGCCTCAATCGGGCAACCTGAACGAGGTGGTGGTAACCGGTTACCAAAGCCAGAAAAAGGCCGATTTAACAGGCGCCGTGGCGGTTGTGAAAATGACCGACATTAAAGACATCCCGCAGGGAAGCGCTACCAAAGCTTTACAAGGCCGGGTGCCAGGTGTGTACATTACTACCAACGGATCGCCCGAAGGCGGCGCCACGGTGCGTATCCGTGGTATAGGAACGCTGAATAATAACGATCCGTTATATGTAATTGACGGTGTACCTACAACCCGCGGCCTGGAAGAGATAAACCAAGCGGATATTGAATCGATGCAGGTGCTGAAGGATGCGTCGTCGGCAACTATTTATGGGTCAAGGGCGGCCAACGGCGTAATTATTGTAACTACCAAAAAAGGCAAAAGGGGCGTTAGCCGCATTGATGTTAACGCGTCATCGTCCTTACAGTATTACAACAGTAAGCTAAAAGTGCTGAACACACAGCAGCATGGCGAAGCCTACTTTAAGGCATCTATTAACGATGGTACCGACCCCAATAATAACCAGATATACCAGTTTGACTGGAATAAGGATTTTGCTAACCCGTTATTAAACAAAGTAATACTGCCCGATTTTATTGACGGAGCCAAAACCATGAAGCCCGCGGATACTAAATGGTTTGATGAAATTGGACAAACATCCCTGCTGCAAAACTATAACGTAGCCTTTAGTAACGGCGGCGAAAAGGGCAACAGCTTTTTTTCGGTAGGTTATTACGATAATAAGGGGATTGTAAAACAAACCCATACTAAAAAAGCCACCATTCGTTTAAATTCCGATTACAACTTTTTTAACGGGCGCTTAAAGGTGGGCGAGAACTTTAACCTTTCGTTTATTAACGATCGCCTTATTGATGTTAACGGGGTGCTGTTCACGGCCCTGGTGCAAAACCCAATTGTGCCGGTATATACAATTACCGGCGGCTGGGGCGGCCCGGCTGCCGGGATGACCGACAGGCAAAACCCGGTAAGATTGATACAGGACAACAAACAAAACCAAAGCTATTTTGGCCGCATAACAGGCAACGCCTTTGCGGATCTGGCCATACTACCCGGCCTGCATTTTAAAACCACCTACGGGGTTGATTATGATGGGCTGTACCAGCGTACCCTGCGTAAATCCTACGTTTCAGGTTTCCTTACCGATCCTTCAAACCTGGTTGCCAACTCGCAAAACTTTGATGGTAACCTCATCTGGCAAAATACATTTACTTATGATCTCAACCTTAAAAGACACCGCGTAAATGTGTTGGCCGGGCAGGAATCTATCCACTACATGAACCAAAACTTTACAGGCAGCAGGCAGGGTTATGCTTTAGAGGATATCAATTACGCATACCTTGATGCAGGTTCGTCAAACATCCTTAACGGGGGTAATGGCGGGGCATATTCACTCCTCTCCTACTTTGGTAAGGTAAACTATACTTTTGATGATAAGTACCTGGCCTCTGTTACTATCCGCCGCGATGGTTCATCGCGCTTTGGCGCCAACAACCGCTACGGTACATTTCCATCTGCAACGGTGGCCTGGCGTTTAAGCCAGGAGGAATTTATCAAACAGATTCCCGCTATCTCTGATCTAAAACTGCGTTACGGCTACGGGCAAACCGGTAACCAAACCATAGGCAATTACGCCACCAATTCGCTTTACGCGGCTATTTACGGTACTGTTCCAACATTTACCGCCGATAGGGGCACCGCCTATGACATTACCGGCGCAGGCACCGGAACATTGCCATCGGGCTTTGTCAAGATCCAGGAAGGCAACAGCTCACTGAAATGGGAAGGCACAAAGGAATCCAACTTTGGTATCGACTTTGGCCTGTTCGATCAGAGACTATCCGGATCGGTCGATTACTTTGTGAAAAAGACATCTGATATCCTGATCACGCCCGGTTACCTGGCTGTAATTGGCGAAGGGGGTACCAAAACCTTTAATGGCGCATCTATGCAAAATAAGGGTATCGAGGCTCTGGTAACTTATGATGGTCAGATCAATAAAGACCTGAACTTTACCATCAGCGGTAATATAGCAACCTTCCGCAATAAGGTAACTTATATACCATCCGAGGTGATCACGGCCTACCCGGGTAACGGCACTACGCAAACCATTATCGGCCACTCCATCAACTCTATTTATGGTTACGTGGCCGATGGTTTATTTACCAGCCAGGACCAGGTAACCAACTCCGCCGCGCAGCCGGGCAAGGGCATTGGCCGCATCAGGTATAAAGACCTTAACGGCGATAATGTGATTGATAATAACGACCGTGATTTTATAACCAGCGGCAATCCCGATTTCACTTATGGATTAAATTTCAACCTCTCGTATAAAAACTTTGATGTAGCCTTATTTTTCCAGGGTGTACAGGGAATCCAGGTTTACAACTCGTACAAAAACTATACAGATTTTACTTCCATATGGCCAGGTACCAACTGGGGACAGAGGGTGTTAAAGGCATGGTCGCCAACCAATACCGGCTCAACTATACCGGCATTAACATTGGTCGACAGGAATAACGAGGCGCGCACATCTACCTATTACCTGGAGAACGGGTCATATATGAAGCTGCGCAATTTACAGATAGGTTATAACCTGAAGGATGCCCTTAAAAAGTTTAAAGTACAGCGGGCAAGGATTTACCTGCAGGCCAATAACCTGTTTACCGTAAAAAGTAAGTCGTACACAGCCACCGATCCCGAAAATCCATATGGCGCGTACCCTATCCCCGCTATTACATCCATCGGGTTAGATCTTTCATTTTAACTGTAAAACTCAACAACATGAAAAAATATTTATTACTGATAGCCTGCCTGCTTGGGGCGCTTGCCTCCTGTAAAAAGGCGCTTGACGAACAGCCACAGGGCGTAATTGCCAGCGAACAATTAAACACACCGGAGAATGTAGAAAAGATGGTAACATCGGCGTATGCCGCGCTTGGCAACGAAAACCTGCATACATCAAACAGCCTGTGGCCATGGGGCAGCATGCGCAGCGGCGATGCCTACAAAGGCGGCGACGGGGTTGGAGACAACAGCGAATGGAACGATTACGAAACCTTTGTAACCAACCAAAACACCAATGGCCTTACCGACCAGATGTGGGCGCAGATATACAATAATATAGCCCGGGCCAACAATGCCCTGCTGCGCGTAAATACCATTAGCGAAGCCGATTATCCGCTTAAAAGATCAAGGCAGGGCGAACTACGCTTTTTACGGGGCAACCATTACTTTATGGCCAAAATACTATGGAACCAGGTACCTTACATTGATGAAAACGCGCCAACCGATACCTACATAACCATATCAAATACGGCCCTAACAAGCACCCAGCTTTGGGACAAAATAGCTGCCGATTTCAGGTTTGCGGCAAACTCCCTGCCTGCTACACAAGTAGACAAGGGCAGGCCCAATAAATACACCGCACTGGCCTACCTGGCCAAAACATTGCTGTACCAGGCCTATACCCAGGATGATAAGCATACTGTAACCGGCATCGACCAGGCTAAATTAAACCAGGTAGTTGGTCTTTGCGATAGCGTGATCAGCTTTAGCAGATACGCCCTGGCCGGCGATTTTGGCGATAACTTTTTGGCCGCTACAGAGAACGGCCCTGAGTCGGTTTTTGCTATCCAATATTCTAAAAACGATGGCACACCGTTTGGTCGGATAGATATGGGGCATTCGCTTACCTATCCCATGAATCCAGAATATGGCTGCTGCTGGCAACATATACCAAGCCAGGACTTGGTAAACAATTTTAAAACAGATGCCGACGGGCTGCCCCTGTTTACCGGCTATAACAACACCGATGCCACCAAAGCGAGCGACTTTTTAAATCAAACGTTCGATCCAAGGCTTGACCATACGGTTGGTATCCCCGGCCATCCCTTTAAGTATGTGCCTACTTTTGTATACCAAACTTCATGGGCACGTGCACCAGCCATTTACGGACCTTTTACCAGCATGAAGGATGATGCCGCGGCAAATGACCCGTCATTCCAAAAAATACCGCCCTTTATGTCGAGCTCCAAAAACTGGGAACTCATCAGGTTTGCAGATGTGCTGCTTTGGAAAGCCGAAGCACTTATAGAACTGAACCGCCCGTTGGAAGCCTTGCCACTTATTAATATGATAAGGCAGCGTGCTGCCAACAGCACGGCCAGGTTAAAACAGGCGGATGGATCATTTACATCCAGGTATAAAGTAACAACTTATCAGCCTGGCATCAACTGTACCTGGACACAGGATTATGCCCGTCAGGCCCTGCGCAAGGAACGTCGCCTGGAGTTTGCCATGGAGGGTAACAGATTTTTTGACCTGGTAAGATGGGGCATTGCCGATACCTACCTGAATAGTTATTTTACATCCGAATCTACCAAACGTACTTACCTTAAAACTGCTAAATTTACCAAAGGCAGGGATGAATATTTACCAATCCCGCTGAACCAGATCAATTATAGTAAGGGATTATATAAGCAAAATCCAGGCTTCTAACCAAAACAATATGAAACTAAAATCCAATGTCCTGTTAATAGCGGTGGTTGCAGCAACCGGCGGTCTGTTGTTCGGCTTTGATACCGGGGTTATTTCAGGGGCATTACCTTTTTTAAAACAATACTGGCATCTTAGTGATGCCAGTATTGAATGGATAACTACTACGGTGCTCATCGGTGCGGTTATAGGGGCCATTACCAGCGGGAAGCTATCCGACATCATCGGACGTAAAAAAATGATCATCATCAATGCCATCATTTTTACTGTGGGGGCATTGGGCTGTGCTTACGCCCCAAGTGTGTTGGTATTGATAGTTATGCGCATCATCATCGGCTTTGCCATTGGCATTACATCGTATGTGGTACCCATGTACATTTCCGAAATATCACCCGCGCGGGTAAGAGGGGCATTAGTTACGTTAAACCAGCTAATGATAACCTTGGGTATCCTGCTGTCATACATTACAGATTACTGGCTATCAAACGATAGTAATAATGAAAGCTGGCGCTGGATGTTCCTGGTTGGTTTTGTGCCTGCGGCCGTGCTACTTTTCGGAATGTTCTTTTTACCTGAAACCCCGCGCTGGCTTATCAGTAAAAACCGCTGGGACGAGGGTAAAAAGATAATCCTGAAACTGGAGGATGCCGATATGGTAGATAAGACGCTGGCCGACCTGCAGGATGAGATCACCACATCATCCAAACTTAAAGTATCTGCCGGCGAAATACTAAAGCCCTGGTTACGCGCGCCGCTTATCATCACCATTGGTATTTTCTTTTTTCAGCAGTTTTCGGGGGTTAATACCATCATTTATTACTCGCCCATTATTTTTAAAATAGCGGGTATAGTAAGCAATACGGCAAGCATCATCCCGGCTATAATTATAGGTGGGGTAAATGTACTGGCATGCCTGCTTTCGGTATTCTTGCTGGATAAAGTCGGCCGGCGCAAACTGTATTTTGTCGGCATCTTTGGCATGATCCCTTCACTTGCGCTGCTGGGCGCTTGTTTCCATTTTAAAGAAGCGTTGGGTGCAAGTCTGCCCGTTTTCGCAGTACTCAGCATCGTTTGTTATATCATTTTTATAGCCATAAGCCTGGCGCCGCTTGGCTGGCTGCTTATCTCCGAAGTTTTTCCGCTTAGCGTGCGCGGCGTGGGCATGAGCATAGGCTCGCTGGCACATTGGGGCTTTAACGCTGTTATAGCCTTTACATTTTTAAAACTGGTAAACCACCTCGGTATCGATTATACCTTTTGGAGCTATGCCCTTATTTGCGTTATTGGTGCCGTATGGGGGTATTATTACATCCCCGAAACCAAAGGAAAATCGTTGGAGGCTATTGAAAATCATTGGCGCAATGGCGATAGCCCGAAAGAAATTTAACCTGATTATTTATCCAAACATCATATGAAAAAAATACTATTCGCGTGCTTGTTGTGTACCACAGCATTCATATCCAGGGCACAGTTAGGCGTTAAGTACGATCCGACAGTTCAATCAACCAAAAGCATGCAGTACTTTAAGCCCAAGGGCAACCTGTTTGTGGGCGATTGCATACCCTTTTCAAAAGATGGGGTTTATTATTATTAYTGGCTGCTTGATTCGGCACACCATAAAAGTCTGAACGGTTTGGGCGGCCACCAATGGGCGCTCAGCGAATCGTCTGATTTAAAAAACTGGCAGCAATTCCCTTTAGTGCTTAAAATAGATGAGCCCTGGGAAAAATCCATTTGTACAGGTTCGGTGGTGTTTTACAAAGGCAAATACTACGCCTTTTACGCAACCCGCCTGCTTAATGAGGGCAAGGTGAACGAGCAGTTAAGCTATGCCATCAGCAACGATGGCGTAAACTTCGAAAAGCAAAAGCCCAATCCTTTTTATACATCGGCCCCTGGCTACAGCAAGCGCGATTTTAGAGACCCCAAGGTTTTTGTAGACGAGAAAACCGGCGAGTTCCATTTGTTTGTATCCAGCTGGCAGGAAAACACGGTGATGAAAAACAACGGCGGTGCCCTGGTACACTTATCCTCCAAAGATTTGAAAAACTGGACCGTTCACGAGCCTATCCTTACCGGGCAGGCCTCTACCCCAGAATGTCCCGACTACTTTTTCTGGAAGGGCTGGTATTACCTGATTTACAGCGATAACAGTAATACATCATACGTAAAATCAAAAAATCCGTACGGCCCCTGGGAGGCACCGCGTTACCAGGCCCTGAACGAAGATTGGTCGAACGTGGTTAAAACGGCCGAATTTAAAAACGGCAGGCGCATTGCCGCCGCCTGGGTACCCAACCGGTTTGAAGGTAAAGACAACAACGGCGAAATTTTTGGCGGTAACTCCTTGTTCAGGGAAGTTGGACAGGAATCCGATGGTACCCTCACCACCAGTTTTCCGGCAGAGATGGTCCCCGAAACTATGACGCCGATGGATCTTAAAATTATAAGCGACCAGCAATCTTCATCTGGCGATAACAACAGCATAATCATCAATTCGCCGGGCGGTGTTGGTTCAGCACATATCGAAAACGTACCGCTTAATTGCCGCATCACGCTCGAGATTGAGCCAATTGGTGCCAGCGAAGAATTTGGGCTTTACCTGCGCTCGGGCGAGCGTACCGAGGGGGGGTACCGACTCAATTTTTCGGCCCCTAATAAAACGGTAAAGCTGGGCAATACCACTATTGAGGGTGTTGATGGCTTAAGTAAACCCATCAAAATAGATATTGTAATGAAGGATGGGATCATTGACGTAGATGTAGACCATAAACGTACCATTGTTAACCGCACTTATGAACAAAACGGAAATTTTGCCTGGTTTTATGCCAAGCATGGCAAAGTAAATTTTAAGTCGATTACCGTAAGCGCCCTTAAACAAGATTAACATATATGCTATTAGGATTTGATATTGGTGGTACAAAGTGCGCGGTAATATTAGGTAAGGTTGCCGATAATGACGAGCTTATCATTGTTGACAAACGGGTTATCCCCACAAATAAACCCGTTTATGAAATGATAGACCTGTTGTTTATAACAGCAGAGTATTTATTGTTTGAGCACCATTTTAACACTGGTGATTTAAAAGGTATAGGCATCAGTTGCGGCGGACCGTTAAGCAGCAAAAAGGGGTTAATATTATCGCCGCCAAACTTAATTGGCTGGGACAGGGTCCCTATTGTAAAAATGGCCGAAGAAAGGTTTAAAGTAAAAACTCTGCTGCAAAACGATGCCAATGCCTGTGCCGTTGCCGAGTGGAAATATGGGGCGGGAAAAGGTATCGATAACCTCATCTTTTTAACTTTCGGTACCGGGATGGGTGCCGGTTTAATTCTGAATGGCCGGCTTTATTCGGGCCCATCCGACCTGGCTGGCGAGGTTGGTCATATCCGGTTATCAGAAACGGGGCCGGTTGGCTTTGGCAAGGCAGGTTCATTTGAAGGTTATTGTAGTGGCGGTGGTATTGCCCAGTTGGGGCAAATCAAAGCCCGCGAGAAACTCCAGGTTGGCCAAAAGGTTGGCTTTTGTAACAGTATTGACCAATTGCCAAACATTACGGCAAAAACTATAGCCGAAGCAGCCCTTAAAGGCGACGAGGCCGCTATTGACGTTTACCAAACCTGCGCAACATACCTCGGCCGCGGCCTGGCCCTGCTTATGGATATCCTTAATCCCGAAATGATTATCCTGGGCAGCATTTACGGCCGCGTGCAGCAGTTGCTTGAACCGGTTATGATGGAAGTGATTAAAAAAGAGGCCTATCACGAATCGGTGGAAGCCTGCCGGATAGTGCCTGCCGGACTTCATGAAAATATAGGAGATATGGCTGCCCTTTCATTGGCATTAATAAGTAAGGACGTGTAAATTATCGCCCCTCCATTAAAAAACAATCGCCTCGTTCTTTATACTACGTTATTGGTTAATGTATTTGCTCTTAAAACTCAACAGCAGTAGGCGACGGCTGTTGAGTTGGTTATAAAATTTAACATTTTAGTCCATTTTTATCCTGCTGCAATAACGATACTTGAACCGGTTGGATATTCTGTGGGAGGGCCGACCGAGTAATTCCGTATGATCTGTAGCGATCACTAGTTGTAGGCAGGTAAAAAAGGTAAACAGAACCGTAAACAAACTAAAAAGAGCATATCATAAAAGGCCAAAACCAACTATGATATGCTCTTAATCACTCTTTTTCAAGTCGGGATGAGAAGATTCGAACTTCCGACCTCCAGCACCCCATGCTGGCGCGATACCGGGCTACGCTACATCCCGAACTGTTTTTAAATAATGAACGACTCCGATCTTCCCGACTTCCAGTCGGGACGCGATACCGGGCTACGCTACATCCCGAACTATGTAGGGAATGCAAATATATAATTTGCGGATTTAATTCAAAACTGTAAATCAAATCACCACCTTTTTAGTTCAAAAGACACTTTTAGCTAATTTTACCGTTTTGAGTAAGGGGCTTCTGCTATTATATTGTTAAATGTCATAGCAATGGCCTTTATTGTGTTTTGATTTTTTATCTTAACACCCTTGATAAATATAATTTACAAATATTTTTCGTTTAATTATGTATTTGATATTTTAGCACTGAACTATGACCTCTGCCGAAAATTATGAATTACTCATTGAAAAGATAAATATCTTTATAAGGAAGTATTATTTTAATAATTTTTTGCGTGGCCTGATATTTTTAGGCGCTGGCTTGTTCTCCGCTTATGTAATAATTACGCTGAGCGAATATTTCGGGAATTTTAATATTCTCTTCCGCACTATTCTCTTTTATTTTTTTATTCTGCTCAACGCTGCCCTTGTGTGCTGGCTCATATTACCCCCCTTGTTGTCATGGCTTAAATTAGGAAGGTCATTAACGCATGATGAGGCAGCTGCAATTATTGGCAAACACTTTCAGGATGTAAACGACAAATTGTTGAACACCCTACAGCTAAAAAAACTGGCTGCCGATGACGAAAAACACCGCGCACTCATCGAAGCCAGTATCGATCAAAAAATAGAGTCGTTAAAGCCGGTAAGTTTTCCATCAGCCATCAACATCCGCGAGAATAGTAAATATCTTAAGTATGTCCTGGTGCCGGTTGCAGTTATCCTAATCATCGCTTTGGCTGCGCCATCTATTTTAACGGAAAGCACAAAAAGGTTAATCAGGCATAATGAGTTCTTTGTGCCTGCTGCCCCATTCAAATTCAATATACTCAACAAAACCCTTTCTGTAGTTCAAGGCGATGACCTGAAGCTTGATTTGAAGCTGGATGGCGATAAATTACCTGCCGACGTGTACGTAGAAACGGCCAACAATACTTTTAAGCTTGATAAAGAGAATATCAGCCGCTTTCATTACCAGTTTACAAATTTGCAGCAAAACACCAAATTCAAGCTTATTGGCAATGGTTTTACATCTGCATTGTTTGAGATTAAGGTGAACCAGAAACCGGCTTTACTTCATTTTGATGTAGAATTAAATTACCCCGCCTATCTGCATAAAAAAAATGAAACGCTTGCAAATGCGGGCGATTTGGTGATACCAGCCGGAACAGCAGTCAAATGGCTGTTACATACGCAATATGCAACCGGGCTGCAGTTTTTTATGAATAATGAACCACGCCAGGCAGTGGCAAATGGGCCCGGTTTATTTGTACATAACGAAAATGTTTACAAAAACGCGGTTTACAGGCTTAACCCTGTAAACAACCAGGTAAACCACAGCGACTCGGCCGCCTACCATATCAACGTAATTTTGGATGAACCACCGGTGATCAATGTTGATGAAAAACCTGATTCGGTAAGCATGAAATCGCTGTATTTTAATGGAAAAATCCAGGACGACCACGGTTTTTCGGCTTTGAATTTTCATTATAATGTACAATCATCCGGCAATAAGGCTAATACAAAGACGTTTGTAAAGCGTGTGGAGGCGGATATGGGACAAACGCAGGCAGATTTCTTTTATTTCTGGAACTTAAAAGATATGGGCATTAGCCCGGGCGACCAGGTGACCTACTTTTTTGAAGTAGCAGATAATGATGGCGTAAACGGGCCCAAAAAAGCCCGCACTCCTGAACGTACGCTTCATGTGCCCGATGCCAAAGAAGTAAACCAGCAATTGAATGCCGGTACCGAAGCTATCAAACAAAAAATGCAATCGGCCATTAAACTTGCGGGGCAGGTTGAAAAAGAATCGCAGAAACTAAACCAACTGCTGTTGAACAAAAACACTCTTTCGTTTGATGAAAAAAAACAGGTAGAAGACCTGCTGCAAAAACGAAAAGACCTGGAAGATTTGGTAAAGGAAATAAAAGACGATAACAAAAAAAACCTATACAACAGGCAGGAAAACCAACAGCAAAATGAAGAGATCCTGGCCAAACAAAAACAAATTGAAGACTTGTTTAACAACGTGCTTGACCAAAAAACAAAGGAGCTGTTACAAAACCTGCAGCAATTACTAAACGAGCAACAAAAGGACGCTACCCGCGATGAGCTCTCCAAAATGCAAATGGACAACAAGTCGCTAAAAAAGGAACTTGACCGCATGCTGGAGTTATATAAAAAGCTGGAATTTGATCAGAAACTAAACCAGCAGATTGATCAGCTAAATAAGCTTGCCGATAAAGAGCAAAAACTATCTGAACAAACAAAGCAACAAGGCGCCGATAAAAATCAATTGCAGCAGGAGCAGGATAACCTGAAAAAGGAATTTGACGATGTAAAAAAAGGATTTGACGATCTGCAAAAAACAAATGAACAAGCCGAGCACAAAAGCGATTTCAAGAGTCCGGAAAAAGAAACACAAAGCATAGCGCAAAAAATGGAACAAAGCGCCGGCGATTTACAAAAGAACGATAAAAACAAAGCCAGTAAATCGCAAAAGCAGGCAGCAGATGAAATGAAGGATTTGGCAAGCAAGCTACAGCAACAAGACCAGGAGGGCGAAAGCAAAGAAAACGCGGTTGATGCCCAGCAACTACGTGAGCTGTTGAAAAACCTGGTGAACAGTTCCTTTAGCCAGGAAAAGCTGATGCAAACGCTAAAGACTACCAGCCCTACAGATCCTGCGTACATCACATTGTCGCAAAGCCAAAAAGATATTAAAGATAACCTTAAAACGGCCGAAGATAGTTTGTATGCACTCAGCAGGCGAATCCCGCAGATTCAATCAACCGTTAATACCGAAATTGGCAGTATAAATTCCCGTATAGATCAGGCGCTGGATAACCTGGGCGATAGGCGCACGGCCGAAGCCAACCGCAATCAGCAGCTTGCCATGACATCCATGAACAACCTTGCCCTGATGTTGAGCGAAGCATTAGATCAGCTGCAAAAAATGATGAATAAAAGCAAGGGCGGTAAAGGCAAACCGCAATCTATATCGCAGCTAAATAAAATGCAGCAGCAGCTAAACAAAAACATGCAAAAAGCGCGGGAGCAAATGCAGCAGCAAGGCAATAAACCGGGGCAAAGCCAGCCCGGACAAGGTAACATGAGCGAACAGTTGGCCCGCATGGCACGCCAGCAACAGCAGATAAGACAACAGTTGGAGCAGATAAATCGCGAAGAAAATAAGAATGGTACGGGTAAATTAGGTAATTTAGATAAAATTTCGCAAGAAATGGAACAAACTGAGCGTGATCTCGTAAACAGGAAGATTACAGACGAGGCGCTAAAGAGGCAACAACAAATACAGAGCCGGTTATTGGAAGCTGAAAAAGCGCAACAGGAGCGTGAGCAGGATCAGCAGCGAGAAAGCCAGGCCGGCAAAAATATACCTCCGGGATACATAAAAGCGTTGCAGGGTTACCAGCAACAAAGGGCAAAGCAGACAGAACAGGTAAAGACAGTATCTCCGGCACTTAATTTGTATTACAAGCAAAAAATTAAATCTTACTTTGATCAACTTAATGCCAAATAATATGGAACAGGCAAATGTTCAAACCGGCGAATTATTCACGTTACAGCTACCGTCGAACCCGGAGAGCATAACGCAGCTTGAAGCGCTGATAGAAGAGATTGCTGACAAATACCATGTTGCAGATGATACCTTTGCCAACATGATGACCTGCTTAAACGAGGCCGCTATAAATGCTATTATTCATGGCAATAAACTTGATGCCGCAAAAAAGGTAATTATTAATGCCGATGTTGCCCCCAAGCGGGTAATATGGACTGTTACCGACGAGGGTGAAGGCTTTGATTACAATCACCTGGCCGACCCAACAGCACCAGAAAACCTGGAAAGCCTTACCGGCCGTGGTGTTTTTATTATTAAGCACCTGGCCGACCAGTGCATTTTCAATGCAAAGGGCAACGAGATTGAACTACATTTTAAAATATAATGCCCGCTATCAGCTTTTTTGAAGAAGACATAAGCTATAAGCTAAAAAACAAGGCCCTTGTGCGCCAATGGATTAAAGACACCATTGGCGCCGAGGGTTTTAAATTAAAAGAGCTGAACTATATTTTTTGCTCCGATGCTTATCTGCTTACCCTTAACCAGCAATACCTTGATCATGATACCTATACAGATATCATCACTTTTGACAACAGTGAGGTTGAAGGCGATATTGTGGGCGATATTTTTATATCGATAGAACGCATCCGCGAAAATGCCATCAAATTTGGACATTCAGAAACCGACGAACTTCATCGTGTTATTATTCATGGTGCGCTGCACCTGGTAGGCTACACAGATAAAAGTGTTGTTACAAAGAAAAAAATGACACAAAAAGAGGATGAGTATTTAGCTAAGCGAAGTTTTATTGGCTAATTTTACCTACATATTTGTTTAACCATCAATTATTTAAAACCATGAAATTACTTTCTTTAATATTGGGCTTCGTTTTGATGACGGCCGCCCCATCTTCGGTTTATGAGTTTAAGCTGAAAACTATCGATGGCGACAATTTTTCGCTGGCTAAATACAAAGGCAAAAAGGTGTTGATTGTAAACACGGCTTCAAAATGTGGCTTTACAAAACAATACAAAGATTTAGAGGCGTTGGCCGAAAAATACAAAGGCAAACTGGTTGTAGTGGGCTTTCCTGCTAATAACTTCGGTGGCCAGGAACCGGGCACTAATCAGGACATAAAGACCTTTTGTCATGACAATTTTAACGTAACCTTCCCGATGAGCGGAAAAGTTAGCGTTTTAGGTTTAGATATCGATCCTTTATTTCAATATCTTACAACAGCGCCAAATCCTGATTTTACAGGCGACATTAAATGGAACTTTGAAAAGTTTTTGATAGATGAAAATGGCAAACTGGTACACCGTTTCAGGTCGGCAACAACACCGTTATCTGACGATATTACCAAATATCTTAACTAAAACATGAGATAGGTATTATGATTTTGAAGGCTCCGGTTTACCGGGGCCTTTTTTATGCGCTTTCGTATTTTCGGAACCTGCCGAAGAACGCTTGCAGAGGCATTTGCCCACTATGCTCGACAGGCTACCCATTACAAGTTGTATTTTCGAGGTGCACAGAGCCTGTCACCCCGACCCCGTCGAAGGCGCGCGCGGAAAGGCCTTTGCCCACTATGGTTCGACAGGCCCACCATGACAGCCCTTTTCACGACGTCATTCCCCTTCATGATTTAGCGAACTTTTACAGTTCGGCAGCACTGGAGTGCAAAGGTCAACCCTGCCAATCTCAATTTTTTCCATAAAAAAGGCCTTTCCCGACGAATCAGAAAAGGCCTTTTTTGAAAGCTTTGGTGTATGCCTCTTAAAAAAGAGGTAGGGTAATTAAACTCTTTTTGATTTGATACGAGCTGCCTTACCGGTAAGGGCACGCAGGTAGTATAATTTAGAGCGACGCACTTTACCAACGCTGTTCACCTCTATTTTATCAATGTTTGGAGAGTTAATAGGGAAGATACGCTCAACACCTATACCGTTAGAAACTTTACGAACAGTGAATGTTTCCGAGTTACCTGCGCTGTTACGTTGTATAACAACACCCTGGTAAAGCTGGATACGTTCTTTGTTTCCTTCTCTGATTTTATAATGCACACTTACAGTATCACCGGCCTTGAAGGAAGGAAACTGTCTTTTTTCTATTGATTGCTCTTCAACAAATTTTACTAAATCCATGATTTTTAGCTCTTAAAGCGATTTTTAGCCCGTAAAAATCGGATTGCAATTATAGGGCTTTTTTTTGATAAATAAAAACCTATTTTAAAAATTTCCACAATTTGTAATTTGTTAACAATCTACCAGGGAATAATGATTGATTTGGTTGATTATGTGGGTGGTTGGATAGCATATTGGAATTATTTTAAAATAGTTCTTGACTCTTACCCTGCGTGATACCATAGCTTTGTATTAACGCACAAATAAAGACCAATGAAGCAACCATATTCAGTAAAACAAATTGCCTGCATGGCTGGGGTAAGCATCCGGGCGCTGCATTTATACGACCAAATCGGCCTGCTTAAACCTGCTCTGCGCAGCAAGGCGGGATATCGTCAATATAGCGACGATGAATTATTACGCCTGCAGCAGATATTGTTTTACCGCGAGCTTGATTTTCCCCTAAAAGAAATTGCAACTATACTCAACGCACCCGGCTTTGATGTAACCATTGCGCTTGCAGAACACCACATCGCTTTAGAACGCCGCAGGGACAGGCTTAACGTATTATTGAAAACTATCGACAAAACACTAATCAACTTAAAAAACAAAACAATGAGTAATGCAGAGGAACTTTATGAAGGCCTGCCCAAAGACCAAGCCGCCGCATGGCGCCAGGAAGCCATAGATAAGTGGGGCGAAGACATAGTGCTACGGTCGGAAAAGGCCCTCATAGAGCAGCCTAAGCTAAACCTCGGGCGCTTAAAGACCGATCAAAAGGATATCGCCACCCAATTGCAGCTATTGCGGCACGCCGACCCGCAAAATGATATGGTACAGGAGCAGATAGCCCGACATTATGCCAACATCCGCGCGTTTTGGGGCGTTACAGATCCTACCGATTTAAATGCCGAAACCTACAAAAGCCTTGCAGAGCTGTATGTTTCCGACGAAAGGTATACCACAACCAACGGCCAGCCCGATCCGGAATTTGCTGCTTTTATGCGCAAGGGCATGTTATATTTTGCCGATAATAAATTGAAGTAAAAAGGCGGGGGCATCCGGAATCATTCTTCCGGAGCCCCTGTTGCCGGCCTTTTCTCGGTAAAATAGGCTATCACCGTATAAAACAGACCGATGATGAGCAGGTTAAAAACAAAATTGATGAGCGTATCGCTTACCGAGTGCGAGCGTTTGTCGATATCTATAAATGTGTAAACAGCATAGGCAAATGCCATGGCGAATATAAGCCAGCCTGCAACAGCGGCGGGCAAATAAAAAATTCCTTTACGGGTAAACCAGTTTAATTTCATGTGCTTAACTTTTAATGGAGATACTTTCGGTCATTACATAACTTATAAAAACAAATACAATAGCCAGGCTAATCAGGATGAGCACTATGTTCCAAAGCTTCACTTTAATGGTAATGCTCACCTCTTTCACCTTACGCCTGTCGGGATCGATGTTTTTTACACCTACGTGCAGTATGGAAAGCACATTGATAATGATGCAAACGATGGGCAGTACAAATAATACTACCGGGCCCAGGAAATCAATAAAGGGAACTTTTGCCAATCCCGACATCAGGCTAAACATAGCGGCGAACCAGCCCATACGGGCATGGAAGAAATAAAACATAAACACGCATAATAAAAAATAGCAAGGCACTGCTATAAGCCACACCCCAAGGGCGGCCGAACGGCTGGCATTCATGATGGCCATTTTTACCGTATTTTGATGCTGCGAAGGGTTTACATCCGGTACTTTTAAATTTTCCATTTGCTTTAAAAATTCGTCGTTATTTTTCATGTTACTTACCCTTATAATGCGTTAACTCCATTTGGTTGCAGTGCTACAACATGTTTCTTAATTTCTCTAATCCGCGCGACAACAGCGACTTAATCGTTCCTTCGTTTTTGCCCAATATCTCGCCAATTTCGGTATTGGTTTTTTGCTCAAAATAGCGCAGCGATATTACCTCCTGGTATTTTATATTCAGCTTCAACAGGTTCTGGCGTATCCGGTTATAATCGTCATAGGCTTTAAGCTCCTGCTCCATCATCTCCCGTTCGTCGGCAGCGTTTTCATGCAGCAGTTTCTCCATCTGGGGGTTTTCCATCAGCTGCTGTAACGATTGTGGTTTGTACTTACTGCTGCGGTAATATTGGTTAAGCTCGTTGGTTGCTATGCGGTAAAGCCATGACGATAGCCGGATGCCCCGCCATTGAAAGCCCCCGATTTTTAAAAAAGCTTTTAAAAAAGTCTCGGCGGCAATGTCTTTCGATAAATCATAGTCGCCGGTGCGGCGCATAATATAGCCAAACACAGGTTTGTACCAAGCATCAAACACCTGCCCAAAAGCAGCCGCGTCCGTTCGGCATTGTTCAATAAGCTGGGCTTCCTGGCTGGGGTTCATGATTACAACATACCTGTAATGCAAAAGGCATGGTTTGGTTGCAATCTAATTTAGGGAAAATAGTAATAGTGGCTGGCTGATTGGGTGGATGAATATGACTGTCATTAAGATGTTCCGAAAGGTGGATAAGGGCCAGACTCAAAAACTCGTCCTTATCCACCTTAAAAGTCCTCGTGCCCACTTCATTTCGCGGGCCATTTTGCATAGCAACGTGTATAAGCCTCCTCCTGCTTCATCCGACAGCAGAAGAACTTATCCCGAACCTACAGCGTAGCTATATCAATCACGAAACGATACCTTACATCGCCCTTTTCCATGCGGGCATAAGCGGTATCAATATCTTTAATGTCTATCATTTCAATATCTGAAACAATTCCGTGTTCGGCGCAAAAATCAAGCATTTCCTGGGTTTCGGCTAAGCCGCCAATACCCGATCCGGCAAGGCTTTTACGGCCACCCAACAGGCTAAAGGCCTGCACACTGGCGGGCTCTGGGGGTACACCTACGCAGATATGTACTCCATTGGTGCGCAGCAACGATAGGTACATGTTAAAATCATGCGGTGCCGATACTGTATCCAAAATAAAATCGAAAGAGTTTTTGGCAGCTTCAATTTGTTTTGGGTCGCTGGTTACAACAAAGTGATGTGCTCCTAATGCCCTGGCATCGGCTTCTTTCGCTGGCGATGTACTCAAAACGCTAACTTCGGCACCAAAGGCAACACCAAATTTAACCCCCATATGGCCCAATCCACCTAAACCTAAAACAGCCAGTTTGTGGCCTTTACCAACTTTCCAATGCCTTAACGGCGAGTAAGTGGTTATACCGGCGCACAGCAAGGGCGCAGTTGCGGCAAGGTCAAGTTTGTCAGAAATATGCAGTACAAAATCTTCGTTAACCACAATGCTGTTTGAGTAACCGCCGTAAGTTGGTGTTTTATGGTCTTGCTCCAGGCCGTTATATGTTTGCGAGCTCCCGTTTAGGCAGTATTGCTCCAAATCCTGTTTGCAGTTTTCGCACACACGGCATGAGTCAACCAGGCAGCCTGTTCCTGCTAAATCGCCAACTTTGAAGTTTTTTACATGATCGCCAACTTTTACAACCCGGCCAACAATTTCATGACCTGGCACCATCGGGAAAATACCCGGGAACCAATCATTTTTAATCTGGTGCAAATCGCTGTGGCAAACACCGCAAAATAAAATATCAAATTGCACATCATGAGGCCCAACCTCGCGACGCTCAAAATCCCATGGGGCAAGATTGGTAGTTGGCGATTGCGCCGCGTATCCTTTAACTGGTATCATAAGTAGTTGTTATTTTTGATTACCTAAAGGTACGGGAATAGATTTGAGATGTTAGATAGGAGATTTGAGATTTATTAAAGTAGTTATAGCATTATGACAAAAATATGTTTAGGGCCATCTCCTTTCCCCCTGAAAAACCCATGCAATAAATTGACCGTCGAGTATCTATCAGGTAAAACCTGAAAAAAATGTTATGACGCGCAACGCATATAGTTAAACGAAAGTCCTAAACCACCGCCATTGCGGGTAACCATCAGCTTAGGCTGGAAAAAACAGAAATGACATTGCTGCAAATGGGGTTGTTGTAGAGACGCATAATTGCGTCTCCCGCAGGACATTCAGGATTTGCAAGGTGCGATTGCAAGGCCGATTTGCATGTGTGATTTGCATGCGGAAGACGCAATTATGCGTCTCTATATTAAAAAACAATATTGATAATCAATAATTTACAATGATGTCATTATAAGATACGAACCAATGACGCTACTTTTGGGTAGCGGGTTTATCTAACTCTTATAATCCGAGATACTTAGCCTATGCTTACAAAAGCCATACTCATGCTCCTGGTTGGAGCAAATGATGGTGAGCCGGCCGGTAGCAAAACGCTCGACAAGGCTTAAATACCAATCAACACCCTGGGTGTCGAGGTTTGATGTGGGCTCATCAAGCATCAGCATGGGCGTATCGGAGCAAAAGGCCAGGATAAGTTTGAGGCGCTGTTTCATGCCCGATGAAAAGTAACGAATAAGCTTATGTTCGCTTTTGGGCAGATTCAACAACTCAATCAGCTGCTTTTTATCAAGCCCCTGTTTGTAGTTTTTAAATTTGAAATGAAAATCGATCATTTCACTCAGCGTAAACTCCTCAATTACCTCTAAATATGGTGCGGCCAGGCTCAGGTAGTTAAATACCTGCGAAATTTCGATAGGTTTATCCTGGTAGGTATAGTTTATTGTACCGATAGAGGGCGACAGGCTCCCGTTTAAAACCTGTAGTAAAGTAGATTTGCCTGACCCATTAGGACCAAGAATAGCGTATGATTCGCCGGGAGTGAACGTATGATCAACCCCCCTGAAAATCCAGTCGCGGTTAAAGCGGCGGCCGATGTTGTTGAGGGTGATGGTCATATGTGGTTGGTGTTGCGGGGTTCGAGTTGAGTGTTGTGAGCTTGGCGTTGCGGGGTTCGAGTTGCGGGATTCGTGTTAATTGCTAACCCGCAACCTTTGCCTCACAACTCGAACCCCGCAACCCGAACCAATTAAGAATTCCCAAACCCCTTCATGATACCTCTTTGCGAGTTTTGCAGGAAGTTGATGATCTCGTCGCGTTCAACGCTTGGGGTAAACTCGGCTTCGATGATATCAAGCGCCTTGCTTACGTTATATTTTTTCAGGAACAGTATTCGGTAAATCTCCTGTATCTCGGCTATAGTCGCAGCTGAAAAGCCCCTGCGGCGTAGGCCTACCGAGTTGATACCCACGTATGATAACGGTTCGCGGCCGGCTTTGGTAAACGGCGGTACATCCTTACGTACCAATGAACCTCCCGAGATCATGCTATGCGCACCAATCTCAACAAACTGGTGCACAGCTGATGATCCGCCGATGAAAGCATAATCGTACACATTAATGTGCCCTGCCAATTGTACCGCATTGGCTATAATTACGTTATCGCCAATAACACAATCATGCGCTACGTGTACATAGGCCATAAGCAGGCAGTTGCTGCCTATAGTGGTGGTGTTTTTATCTAAAGCAGTACCGCGGTTAAGGGTTACGCATTCGCGGATGGTGGTATTATCGCCAATGGAAACCGTGCTTTGCTCACCTTTGTACTTTAAATCCTGTGGGGGAGCGGATACTACGGCACCTGGAAAAATACGACAGTTTTTACCTATGCGGGCTCCGTCCATAATTACGGAGTTGGAACCGATCCAGGTACCCTCGCCAATTTCAACGTCCTTGTGGATGGTAACAAAGGGTTCAATCACCACGTTATCGGCAATTTTTGCCTGTGGGTGTATATATGCTAAAGGCTGGATCATGCTTCGTTTCCTTTTACTTTTACAATTTGTGCCATTAACTCGGCCTCAACAACAACCCGGTTACCTACCATACCAACACCCTTCATGGTTGCAATACCACGGCGAATTGGCGCCAGCAGATCGCAAATGTAAATAATTGTATCGCCGGGCACTACTTTACTTTTAAAGCGCGCATTTTCGATCTTTAAAAACAAGGTCAGGTAATTTTCAGGATCGGGTACAGTGTTTAACACCAATATACCGCCCGTTTGTACCATACCCTCAATTTGCAACACACCCGGAAATATTGGCGCGCCTGGGAAGTGTCCTTTAAAAAACTCCTCGTTTATGGTTACGTTTTTAGCACCCACCACGTGGCTTTTGGTTAGCTCCAATATCTTATCAATCATTAAAAAAGGTTGCCTGTGTGGCAGCAGGCCCATAATCTCAACGGTATCATACACCGGTTTAGCATTGGCATCGTAAACTTTAACTTGTTTACGGCTTTTTTCCTTTTTAATCAGGGTTTTTATTTTTTTGGCAAAGGCCACGTTAGCAGCATGACCGGGGCGGGCAGCCATAATATGCCCTTTAAGCGGCACCCCTACCAGCGCCAAATCGCCAATCATATCCAGCAGTTTGTGCCTGGCGGGCTCGTTTTGGTGGCGTAGTTCGGCATTGTTTAAAATACCCTGCGGGGCTACACTGATATCCTTGCGGTTAAATAGCTTGGCCAGGTGGGCAAGTTCTTCTTCGTCTACTTCTTTATCAACAACTACAATGGCGTTGTTTAAATCGCCGCCTTTTATCAGGTCGTGCTTTAACAGCATTTCAAGCTCGTGCAAAAAGCAAAAGGTACGGCATGATGCTATTTCCTTTTTAAACTCGGTAATGCTCGAGATACTGGCATGCTGGCTACCCAATACCTGCGAGTTGTAATCAACCATACAGGTAAAACGGTAATCGTCTAAAGGCATGGCAACCATTTCTACCTTACGGTCGGGCTCCGAGTAATGGATATTGTAAGGTATATGGTAATATTCGCGGTCGGCATCCTGCTCGGTAAACCCTGTTTCGGTTATAATGTCAACAAACTGGATAGAACTGCCATCCATAATCGGCGTTTCGGGGCCATCCATATCTATCAGTACATTATCAATCTCCATACCTACCAAAGCAGCCAGTACATGCTCAACAGTATTAACAGTAGCCCCATTTTGCGAAATGGTGGTACCGCGCGATGTATCGGTTACATTATCAACATCGGCATCAATTATTGGCGAGCCTGGTATATCAATCCTCCTGAATTTATACCCATGGTTTTCGGGTGCCGGGTTAAAGGTCATGGTTACCCTTTGGCCGGTATGCAGGCCGGTACCCGAAACCGATACAGGTGATTTAATGGTTCTTTGTTTTACATTCATTTCTTTTAGTTCATTGGTTCACTGGTTCATTTGTTCATTGGTGAATAGTTTATTAGTTAAGTTCATTATTTGCCTGCGCAAAAGACCAATGAACCTTGAACTAATGAACCAATGAACGGTTACTGAACTAATGAACGTCCTTCTTTAATTCGGCGATTATTTTTTCTAATTCGTTTATTCTTTTCTCCAATTCGGGCAGGCGGTTTATTACTACGTTCGAGCGCATGTTTGCGCTGTAAAGGGTAGCCGGGCTGCCCGCCCATTTTTTTCCCTCGTCGGTTATGTTACGGCTAATGCCCGATTGTGCCTGTACCTGTGTACGGTTTGCAATACTGATATGCCCCACCAGCCCTACCTGTCCGCCTAATATCACATTTTCGCCTATTTTGGTACTACCCGAAACGCCGGTTTGTGCTGCAATTACAGTATTTGCACCTATCTCCACATTATGGGCTATCTGTATCAGGTTATCCAGTTTTACACCTTTGCGTATCACCGTCGATCCCATGGTTGCTCTGTCGATAGTGGTATTTGAGCCAACCTCAACGTTGTCTTCCAGGATAACATTACCTATCTGGGCTACTTTAGTGTAACTGCCATCAGGATTAGGAGCAAACCCAAAACCATCGCTTCCAATAACGGCGCCAGAGTGTACTATAACATTATCACCTATCACACAATCAAAATAAACCGTAACGCCCGAAAATAAGGTAACGTTGTTGCCAATAGTTACATTATCTGATATGTTGACATTGGGATAAATTTTGCAGTTATCGCCAATTTTTGCGTTAAGGCCGATGTAGGCAAATGCCCCTATATAAGGCTCGGAGCCAATTTGGGCTGTTGGGTGTATAAAGCAAGGTTGCTCGATACCTTTTTTGTTAAGCTTAAAAGTGTTGTACTTCTCCAACAATACCGAAAACGCGCTGTAGGCATTCTCTACCCGGATAAGTGTGGCCGTTAGAGGGCCGGTAAGCTGTAAATCGTTATTAACAATAACTACAGAGGCATTGGTAGTATATAAATACTGCTCATATTTAGGGTTGGCCAAAAAAGAAAGGCTGCCGGCGGCGCCTTCTTCTATTTTAGCTAACTGGTTAACAGTAACCGAAGGGTCACCTTCCACCGTTCCGTTAAGCAGAAAACTTATATCCTGGGCAGTAAATTGCATCGACAAATTTAAATGTTATAATTAAAGCAGCAAATTAATTAGTATCAAGATAGCTGCGAGGAACTCGGGTTGAGAATCAAGAGCCAAAAAACATGACTCGACAACAGAATTATTCTCCGAAAGCCAAAAATCTTGATACTTGATACTAACTACTTGATACTAAATTTTTACTATAGCAAAGTATGTATTTTTTTACGGTTTTTGCTAATGCCTCCAAATTGGAGTTATCGCTGGCCGTTGTAATGTCATGTACATGGCCATCCTTCATCAATATGCCTATGTTGCCATCGCCGGCGGTATAGGCATTATTACGTATGGATGTGGTAAAAACAAAGTATCCGGCATCCTGCTCGCTTATACTGTATTTTTTCATCGCCTTTTTTATAAGGGAGTTTACAAACTCCTTGTCAGGGCGTTTGTTACTGATATCTACATGATACAACTTACGTTGAACCAGGTTTTGCGATAGCGTTGATAGTATAAAATCGGTATGCCCGGCCCAAACTTTTACGGCTGCCATAATATCGGTATCATCCAAACTCGCAAAAGTTTCCAGGTGATGGTCCTGGTTCATGAAGGCATCTCTGCTGATGCCTCCTTTTATAAAATGCTTTAACGCAGGTGTAGCAAAAAGGTCTTCGCCTTTCAGGGTAAGCTCGCGGCAGCGTTTAAATATCTTAACCAACAATTCTTCACCGGCAATTACGGTTTTATGCAGGTAAACCTGCCAGTACATGAGCCTGCGGGCAATCAAAAATTTCTCTATCGAGTAAATGCCTTTAGCGTCAACTACAATATGATCGTCTTTAACGTTCAGCATTTTGATGATCCGTTCGGAACTGATCACCCCTTCGGATACGCCTGTAAAAAAGCTATCGCGGTTGAGGTAATCCAGCCTGTCCATATCCAACTGGCTTGATACCAGCTGATGCAGGAATTTGCGCGGAAAAGTATTGTTAAAAATACTTATGGCCATGGCTAAGCGGCCATCAAATTGCTCGTTGAGTTTGCTCATCAGCATAGATGAAATATCCTCATGGTCAATCCCCTCAATAATGGTGCGCTCCAGGGCGTGCGAGAATGGACCATGGCCAATATCGTGCAGCAATATAGCAATGGTAACGGCCTCTTCCTCTTCGTCGCTTATGTTGTGGCCCTTGTTACGCAGGGTTTCAATGGCAGTATCCATCAGGTACATGGCGCCAATGGCATGATGGAAACGGGTGTGCAGCGCTCCGGGATAAACCAGGTGCGTCATCCCTAATTGCTTAATGTACCTTAACCGTTGAAAGTAAGGGTGTTCAATCAGGTCAAATATCAGTTCGGTTGGAATGCTGATAAAACCGTAAACCGGATCGTTTATTATTTTCTTTTTGTTCAATGGATTAAGTAAAGTGCAAAAATGTAAAACAAAGGTAAAATAAGCCGGTGATGTTTGTTAAATTTTGTTAATACCTTTACTAATCAACAACAAAAGCGTCCCTTTGGGGTTTACTGTCTGAATCAGAATTGCCAGAATTTAAGAATTAACAGAATATAACTGATTAAAAACAGGATATTTGACTTAACTTAATCTTATTCGCCAAATTCAACAATTCTGAAAATTCTCAAATCCTGAAAATTCTGATTCAGAATATTTTTAATCCAGATACTATGCAAGATACCACCATTTTATGGGCTGATGACGAAATTGACCTGTTACGACCACATGTATTATTCTTAAGTGAAAAAGGTTATAAAATTACGACTGTCACTAACGGCAATGATGCCGTTGACGCTTTTAAAGGCGGCTACTTCGACCTTGTTTTTTTAGATGAGAATATGCCGGGCCTTACCGGGTTAGAAACACTGCAGCAAATAAAAAACATCAATAATGATGTACCTATTGTGCTGATAACCAAAAACGAAGAAGAATATTTGATGGAGGATGCCATCGGCTCAAAAATAGATGATTACCTGATAAAGCCGGTGCACCCAAAACAGATATTGCTTACCATTAAAAAACTAACGGAAAATAAGCGCCTGGTAACCGAAAAAACTACCATGGCCTACCAAATGGACTTCCGTACACTGGGGATGACGTTGAACGATAACCTGAGCCACCAGGAATGGGTTGACGTGTACAAAAAACTCATTTATTGGGAGTTGGAACTGGAGAAACTGGAAGATGCCGGCATGCACGAAATTTTGACCATGCAAAAGGCCGAAGCCAACATGCAGTTTTGCAAATTTATTGAACGCAACTATTTAAACTGGATAAAAAATCCCGATTCGGCGCCTACAAGTTCTCCGCAATTGTTTAAAAAGAAGGTGTTCCCTAAAATGGATGGCAAAGGGCCGCTGTTTTTTATATTGATAGATAACCTGCGGTACGATCAGTTTAAGATTATCAACCCTATCATCTCCGAATATTTCAGGATGGAGGAAGAAGATACTTACTACAGTATTTTACCTACAGCAACGCAATACGCCCGTAACTCCATTTTTAGCGGCCTTATGCCTTTGGATATGGAAAAACGTTACCCGCAAATGTGGCAAAATGACGAGGATGAAGGTGGTAAAAACCTTTACGAATCGGAATTTGTTGCCGATCATTTGAAACGTGTGTTACGCCGCGACTGCAAATACTCGTACCATAAAATTCTGAATATTGATGAAGGCCGTGCATTGAATGAGTCGGTTAGCAACCTGATGAACAACGAACTGAATGTGGTTGTTTACAACTTTGTGGATATGCTATCGCACGCCCGTACCGATATGCAGATGATTCGCGAGCTGGCAAGTGATGATGCGGCTTACCGTTCATTAACACTCTCGTGGTTTGAGCACTCGCCCCTGTTTGATCTGTTGAAGTTTTTGGCTCAGAAACAGGTGCGCGTAGTAATCACGACCGACCATGGCACCATCCGCGTAAAAAACCCAAGTAAAATTGTGGGCGATAGGAATACCAATACCAACTTACGTTACAAACAAGGCAAAAACCTGAACTATAACGCTAAGGAGGTATTCCACATCCGCAACCCGCACGATGCGATGTTGCCCAAATTGCACTTAAGCTCGAGCTTTGTGTTTGCCAAGGAGGATAGCTATTTTGTATACCCGAATAATTATAATCATTTTGTTAATTTTTATAATGAGACCTTCCAGCACGGGGGCATCTCGTTGGAGGAAATGATTATACCGATAGTAACTTACGGGCCGAAGTAGGGAGCCCCCCAATCCCCTCTAAATCTCCCCTGAAGGGGAGACTTAAAAACAAACGGCCTGCCAGGAAATCTGACAGGCCGTTTGTTTTTTAAAGTTTGCATATCCCCCATTTGCAAATCAAAAACTCCCCCTTCAGGGGGCTGGGGGGCTATTTCTTTTGCTTATCAGCAAAAGAGAATACCTTTTGCAGTAATGGTGTTGTACGCGCGCCCAGGTTTTGGCGAATGTTTAATTCCTCTTTTGCTATCTCTACAAATAAGCCGTCAATAGCTTTCTGGGTTACATAGTCGGTAATATCCGGGTTTATTTTTGATACAAAAGGAACTTTGTTGTAAGCCTGCGCAGCATCGGTATAATATTTTGTAGCGCCAACTTTGTTTAAGCTTGCCTGAATTACGGGTTTAAACTGGCCGGCCAATTGTAAAGTTGTAGTTTTTTTAAAGTATTGGGTTGCTGCATCCTGGCTGCCCAACAAAATGTTGGTAACATCCTGTAGGGTCATTTGCTTTATGGCGCCAATAAATATGGGTTTAGCCTTTACAGCGGCATCTTCGGCAGCATGGTTAAGGGAAGTTATCACGTTATCGCAAAGGCTGCCCAAACCTATGCTGCGCAATGTTTTTTCTGCTTTTTGTGCTTCGGGCGGGAAAAGTATTTTAACTTCGGCGTTCTTTAAAAAACCATCTATTGCCGATAGCTTATCCGAGCTTTTGCCGGTACCTATCTCAAGGGCCTGCTTAAGGCCGTTACCTATCTCAAACGTAGTAGGTGTTCCCTGCGTACTGGTTGTTGCGGCTTGTGCCACCTGGTTCAGTGTATCGCAGCTGCTTAAAGTTATAAAAGACAGCAGTGCTGTAAGGATTAATATCTGTTTTTTCATAGTGGCCTAAAATTAGCAAAAATAGAGCCAACTACCAGTAAATTATCCCAACACTTTTAACAGGGCAAATACGCCTGCTGCAATTAAAGCAGAAATTGGAATGGTGATAATCCAGGCCCAGATAAGGTTAATGGTTACACCCCAGCGTACAGCAGATACACGTTTAGTTAAACCAACCCCAATGATAGAGCCCGTGATGGTATGCGTGGTAGAAACCGGGATACCAAACCTTTCGGTAATGAACAGGGTAATGGCACCTGCTGTTTCGGCACTTACACCTTCCAGCGGGGTTACCTTGGTTATTTTTGAGCCCATGGTTTTAACAATTTTCCAGCCACCGCTCATGGTACCTGCCGCTATAGCGGTATAACAAGCCAACGGAATCCAATCTGGCATAGGTGCGCCTGCATGAATTACTTTGCCCGCAATTAAGGTTACATATAATATACCCATTACCTTTTGGGCATCATTACCACCGTGTGCAAAGCTTAAAGCCGCTGCCGATACCAATTGCAGTCTTTTAAACCAACGCTCGGCAGTAGCAGGCTTTGCGCGTTTACAGATGTTTAGTATCAGTATAGTTACCACATAGGCTATAAGTAAACCTATAAAGGGCGCCAAAACAATATAAGCGATGATTTTAAGCACATACTGCATCTCGATGGCGTGTAGCGCATTGGCACCCATGTAAATAGCATTGGTCATACCCGCGCCGGCAAAGCCGCCAATTAGCGTATGCGATGAACTTGAAGGGATACCAAACCACCAGGTAATTAAATTCCAGGATATAGCGGCTACTAAACCGGCCAATATTACGTGCAGGGTAACATAATGTTCCAATACAATTTTTGATACCGTATTGGCCACCTTATGGTCTTTTATAAAAAAGTACGCGGCAAAGTTAAATACAGCGGCAAGCAATACAGCCTGAAAAGGCGTAAGTACTTTTGTTGATACGATGGTTGCAATAGAGTTGGCAGCATCATGAAAACCGTTGGTGTAATCAAAAACGAGTGCAAGTAAAACTATAACAACAAGTAGGGAGGTAACCATTTAGTGATGATTAGGTATGCTTAAGCGTTTTTAACTAAAATAGATTCCATTACATTGGCCGCATCTTCGCACATATCTGTTGCGGTTTCAAGGGCGGCAAGGATTTCTTTATATTTTATCAGGCGGATAGCGTCTTTCTCGTAAAGGAACAAATCGGCCACGGCGCGGTCAAATACATAATCGGCCTGGTTTTCCACGCTGTTTATCCTGATGCACGAATCGGCAATGTTGCGCACGTTGCGCAGGTCTTTTAATTCGCGTACTGCTTTTTCCAGGTCGATGCTTGCCTGGAGGATCAGGTCAGATAGTTTACGGATATGCTCATTAAAATCATCTATCCGGTAAAGGCTCATGCGGTTGGCAGCGCCTTGGATGTAATCGGCAACATCATCAATAGCTGTAGCTAATGCGTGGATGTCTTCGCGGTCAAAAGGGGTAATAAAGTTTTTGCCCAGTTCCAGGTATATCTGGTGGGTAAATTCATCGCCTTTGTTTTCAAGCTTGTCAATTTGTTTAAACAGCTCTTCGCGGGTGGTGGAGTTATTGGAGTTAACAGCCTCTACCAAAATAGTAGCCATTGCTACTACATTGTTTGCTGCCTGCTCAAATAAAGGAAAAAATATTTTTTTGTCCTTAGGTACAAAGTATTGGAAAATGCTGTTTAATGACATGATGCTTAAAATTGGTGTAAAGGTACGGTTGCTATGTTAAATTAATGTTAACTTTTTAACACTGGTATATTGGGGAAAGGTAAAGTTTGTTTCGCTCTTTGCAAAGTAAAGCCAAAAGTTGATCCCAACCCCTCGGTACTGCGCACATTAATGGTTTGCTGGTGCGCCTCAATAATGTGTTTTACAATGGCCAGGCCTAATCCAGAGCCCCCAATTTGGCGCGACCGGCTGGTATCTGTGCGGTAAAAGCGCTCGAACAGGCGCGGTAAAAACTTTTCTTCAATGCCAATGCCATCGTCGGTAACTTCAACCAAAACCTGGTCGTCAAGTACAAAAAGGCTTAATGATGTGCTTCCTTCTTCTTTACCGTACTTAAATGAGTTATCAATCAGGTTAACCAATACCTGCCTTATTTTTTCCCTGTCGGCATATACAATGATGCCTTCATCATATTTCTGCTTAAAAATCAGCTTAATTTTGTATTGCTTGCCTTTTATCTCGAGCGATTCAAAAACCTCTTTAATCAGGTCGTTGATCTTGAACTTGCTGTAATTGATGGGTATCTCGCCCGATTCCAGCTTCGAGATCTCATCCAGGTCCTTAATAAGGTAGCTTAACCTATCCACATTTTTAGAGGCTTTTTCCAGGAACTGACGCGCCATCTCGCGGTCTTCCATGTCGTCATCCTGCAATGCTTCAATGTATCCCTGTATGGCAAAAAGCGGGGTTTTAAACTCATGCGAGATATTGGATAAAAAATCGCGGCGAAATTTTTCCTGCTTGCGCAGGTCGTCAATCTCTGATTTTTTTTGTTTTGCCCATTCTTTTACCTCCTGCTCCACATCGTCAATGGGGTTGGCGGTTACATGTTCGCCCAGGGCATCGCGCAAATCGCGGCCCAGTTTTAAATTGTGGATGAGTTTATAAATAAGTTTGATGCGCGAGTAAATATACTTTTCTATCAGGTAGTAAAATACAAAGTAGCTTACCGCTATGGTAATGGTGAAAGTAACCATCACATCATACCATTTATGCTGAAAATAAAAGTTAACCGCCGATAGGGTTATGGCAACCCCGGTTGCGGTAATTAAAACCAGTACACGCAAATTCATAGCGTAAAGCTACAATTTATAGATCACTAAAGCCCAGCGGAAAGGCCACTTCCATGTTAATTTAAAGTTATCAATTTGTGCTTTTTTTAGCAGTGTTAATAATTCCTGTTTTTTAAAACCCCTCTTTACTGATAGTGGCCCATCGTAGCGTACCATTTTATTGCGGGTTAAAACGTGTGTAATGAAAATAACCGCATAATACAGCGCCCAATGGCGGTGCAAATCGGTAATAATTATTCCCTTTTGGGCCGATGCATACATATTTTTAATCATCGTGATCCAATGTTCGTCGTCAAAATGATGCGTAAACAAGTTGCTGATAATGATATCGTGCCTGCCTAAAAGATGGGTATCGTTTATTACATCGGCCTGCACATAGCTAATATTGGCAAACGTTTTGGAAGCATTGTGCGCATAGTTTATAGCCGCAGGGGCAGCATCAATACCGGTAAGTTTTAGGGCCATTTGCTGTTGCGTTGCCCATTTGGCAATGGAAACCAGCGTATCGCCGCCGCCACAGCCCCAGTCGCATATGTAATATCCTTGCTTTACCGGGAAGTTTTTTAAAGCGGTTATTGCTTCCTTATGCCCGCCAAACCATGAATTTACTTTGCCCAGGCCTTCCAACACAGGGGCTATCTCGCTGTCGGGCAAGTTTAGGTCGTCCATGATTTCGGCATCAAAGGCGCGGTGTTTTAAATTGGGCATGGTATCAATACAATAACCTTATGAAAAAGGTTTTCCGTGAGTTTTACTAATCAGGTACCTGGATAATGGCTGCAAGCCGTTTAACAGGCGAAGTGTAAGGGCGGTTGTGTTGTTATTGCCAAACAGGCGCTGCAATTGCCGGCCTACCCATAACCGCTGCGCAAATTGCCGGTTCCAGGCATCGGTATAATCGGCCTCTAAAGCTATGCGGTTATTTTCATAAAATTTGCCGGTTTTGTAATGGCTGATAATTTTTTCTGACAGGATTTTGGCCGAGTGAATAGCCATGGTCATGCCGTTACCGCATAATGGCGCTATCATCCCGGCGGTATCGCCGCTCATTAAAATATGGTTATCAACCGGGGCTTTTTTTTCAAAAGAGATCTCGTTAATTACCTCGGGCTTATCCAGTAAAAACTCGGCATTGGCAAATATATCGTCGAGATATGGATTTTTGCGGATAACGTTTTCTTCTAACCCTTGCAGGCTGCCGTATTTGCGTAGGTCATCGCGGTGCGCCATGTAGCACATGCAATATCTGTCGCCATCGGTTTTGCTCACGCCGCAATAACCATCTTTATAGTTATTAAGCTGGATAAGATCCTGCGGCAAATCCATTTTTATATGGAATTTTACGGCCAGGTAGGGGCTGCGTTTATAAAAGAAGGGCCGCTTCAATTTTTGATCGAGGTTTGACCGTTTGCCGAACGAGCCTATTACCAGCGGGGCTGTTAATACTTCGCCGGGCGTAACCACCTCAAACTGATTGCCGGTGTAGCGTACATCCTCCACCCTTGTACCCGTCATAAAATTTACGCCTTCTATTGTCGCTTTATGGTATAAAAAATTGTCGAGGGTATATCTGCTTAACCCGAAGCCGCCCAAATCAAGCTTTTGAGCAAATTTAACGCCCGAGGCAGCGGTAACCTCCAACCTGTTAATGCGGGCAACATTCAGTTGATCGAGGTTGATATCTAAAGTATTTAAAAACGGGATTACTTCGTTAGAGATGTATTCGCCACATACCCGGTGCATGGGGTATGTTTTTTTTTCGATGAGGGTAACCTTAAGCCCGGCGCGGTTTAATAATATTGCGTTAAATAATCCCGCAAGGCCGCCGCCAACTATAATTACATCGTTCATAGGCTTTAGCAAGACATTTCCAATATCATACCCTCAACCGTTAGCCCGGGCCCAAAAGCAAAACTCATGATCTTTTGATCAATCAAACTTTCGGCCTTAAGCATTTTTTGTAGTACAAACAGGATGGTGGCTGATGACATATTACCATACTGCTGCAGCGTTTCATAGGCAAAAGCATTGCTCTCTTCCGGCAGTTCCAGCGCTTCCTCTACAGCTTCCAGTATTTTACGGCCGCCCGGGTGTACTGCATAGGCGGTTATTTCATTTGCATTAAGTTTTGCCTTTTGCAAAAAGCGGCCTGTTAAAGCCTTAATGTTTTTTTTGATTTGCTTTGACACCCGTGACGTTAGTTTCATCTCGAACCCTGTATTGCCTACATACCAGCCCATATCGTCGCGGGCTTCTGTCACAAATTCCGAGTAAAAGTTTTTTAAGGTGAGGGTGGCGCCAGTCCCCATGCGTTGCGAAGTATTCTCTACCAGTACCGCAGCTGCCCCGTCTGAAAACAAAGAGTTGGCCACCCAGTTGTCCAGCGTATTATCTTTTTGAAAATGGAGGGTGCATAACTCCACGCTTACTACCAAAACCTTGGCTTCGGGGTTGGCACGGCAAATATAATCTGCCACTTTAAGGCCGTTTATGGCCCCATAGCAACCCATAAAATTGATACAGGTACGTTCGGTATCGCGGTTAAGCTCCAGTTTTTCTACCAGTTCAATATCAATGCCGGGGGCATGCATGCCGGTACAGCTTATGGTAACCAAATGGGTAATCTGTTTTATAACATCGGGCCCAAAACCGGCGAGGCAGTTTTTAACTGCATTTACAGCTATAGCTATAGCCTCGTCCTGGTAAAGTTTTAAGCGTTTGCGGGTATCCGGAAAAGGGGTAAAGCTTCCGGATGTATCAAAAAAAGTATAGTTGGATGGATCGGTTTCGCCAAAATCCGGGATCACGGAGTAGCGATAATCGATACCAGAATTATCGTAAATGCTTTTTAGACGTGCGGCGTTAGTTGAATCCAACCCAAAAGCATTCACCATAAAATGGTAAATATCCTGCTGGGCTATCCGGTTATGGGGATTTGCTATCCCGATGGCACTGATGCAACTCTCCATTTATATTTAGCTTTATTTAAGTCTGAAGTTCTAAGTCGTAAGTCTCTTTCGACTTAGAGCTTTCGACTTAAGACTTAACGACTTTACTTGCTGATCTCGGTTTCTATCGAAACATTGGCCTCGTTGGATAAAATTACGTTTTTACCGCCAACGCCAAAATCTGTCCTTAAAACCTGGAAGCCGCCTTTAAACGTGGCACTGCTACCTGCTTCAACATACGTAAAAGGTATTTCTATCAGTTTTGTTTTGTCTCTGATAGTTACGTTAAAACTGCCGGTATAGTTGTTTCCGCTTTTATGTTTAAATGAAACTGACTTTAAAATGATCTTTGGATATTTAGCCGCATCAAAGTAGTCTTCGCTCTTCAGGTGGTTATCGCGGCTTTCATTATCGGTATTAACTGTGTTTGATGCCACAGAAGCTTCAATTGAACTTGCTGCGAGGCTGGTTGGCTTAAAATTAATGTCGGCGTTAAAGCCCCCAAAAGAGCCTTCGACATTAAAGCCCAGATTTTTGATTTTGAAAGTAACCGCCGATTTGGTTACTTTATTTTGCGCAAACGTGTTTGCTGCTAAAAAAAATAAAATTGCAATGCTAAATAGTTTCCTGGTCATACTGCTGCTAAGGTGATTTTCAAACATAATAATTTATCTGTAACTAATTTTTACATTAGTAAGATTAAGCAACCTGCTGCAGGTTTAATACGTTTCAACAAATAGTATTGGTTGCTTTTACCTATGGATATAAATATGCCCGCATGAAATTGAAACAATTAATCCCCACACCATCGGCCTGGGCCCACATGCGTTTTGTTTTCTCTGTTTTTTTGTTGCCTGTTTACCTGTTTGCTTTTAGCCAGGCTACATTTGTACAGCCGGGGCAGGCTGTGCTTATATTTTTTATCTGGCATTTTCTGGCGTTCCCGGCAAGTAACGGGTATAACAGTTATTTTGATAAGGACGAGGATAGCATTGGCCTGTTGGAAAAACCGCCCGAGGTTGATATCAGCCTGTATTATTTTTCTATCCTGTTGGAAGCGCTGGCCTTTGGCCTGGGTTTTTTAATTAGCTGGGAGTTTGCGGTGGCGGTGCTTATTTATGGCATCATGTCTAAATTGTATAGCCATTCGGCTACACGCTTAAAAAAGTACGCCATTATCAGTTTTTTAACGGTGTTTATTTTTCAGGGATGCTTTATTTATTATGTCACCTATTCGGCATTAAGCGGGCTTAGCCTGTTCAGGCATTGGGATACCGGGTTTATAATAGCCGGGGCAATTTGCTCGTGTTTGATAGGCGCATCCTACCCGCTCACCCAGGTTTACCAGCACGAAGAAGACAGCCGCCGTGGCGACAAAACCATCAGTTTATTATTGGGCTACAAGGGGTCTTTCATTTTTTCGGGCGCTATGTTTTCACTGGGGATAGCCTGCTCATTTTATTATTGGCATCTGGAGGGCAAAATGGCCAACTTTTACTTTTTCCTGGTATGCGCGCTGCCCATATTTCTATTTTTCAACTACTGGTTTTACAAAGTAGGAAAATCGACTGCTAATGCCGATTTTAAAAACGCCATGCGCATGAACTTTTTAAGCTCGGGTTGTATGCTGGTTTACTTTGGCACCCTGGCGCTGATGAGTTAAAAGGTTGAGATATGGATGGGATGCGAATTTATAAATACAATCCATACTTCATTTTGCCCATGGTACTGTTTGTGCTTTTAATGAGCCAACCGGTAAATTCGGTTTTTAATAAGCTTTTGATTTATAAAGATTACCAGGGCGCGATAATATTGGTGCTGGTTGTCGATTATTTCCTGATGTTTTTTATCCGGCACATTTATGATGTGCTAAGAGGCACTCCCGCAATAATAATCACCCGCGAATTTATTTTTATCGGGAAAAACGGCTATACCATTGCCTGGCGTGATATTGAAAGTGTAGATAAGGTACAGGGGTTAAAAATGTCGCTTAGAAAAACGTGGCGTAACTGGCCCCAAATAAAAAACCCCGTAGTCAGGATTTACTACGGGTATATAGCCAGCGGAATTTCGATAGCGGGCATTTTAATTGCCGGCGATGCCGAACAAATGAGCATCACGATACGGGATTATTATTTTAAGTACAGGTATGATTAGTTTGATACGTTGTCGAAATTGTTGGTAATCAGGTAGCTTCTACAGAGCAAAAACTATTTCCTTGTTTTTTCTACAAATTGGTAGCGCCTACGGCGCAATCCCCGTAGATAATTAGACTTGTAATATCCAATATTAGGTAACAGCTACGAAACAATCAGTATCAACGTTGTTAAACCCAATGTTAATACAATTTTATATTCCCTGCTAACCTAACAAAACGATGCAAATCTATCCCGTAGGGATAACCTATTTGTAGAAAAACGTCACAAGATATTTTTGCCTCGTAGAGGCTACCTGATCCAACAGTGCTAATCGTCTAACAGATCGTGAAATATGTACCTTTCATCGTATTCGATGCCGTGCTTTTTTAACATATCAATATACTCATCCCTAAACGATTTCTTTTGGTGGTGTTCTTTTTGGGCAAAAATATACTTGACCACCGAATCAATTTGAGATTTACTGTTGCTAAATGCTCCATATCCCTCCTGCCATTGAAATTTCCGGTTAGTAAATCCCTGCTTATTTACCATTTCAGAACTATCACCTTTTACAAGGCGCATTATCTCGGATATAGACTGTTTAGGATTAAGACCAATGAAAAGATGAGTATGATCTGTCGCCGAATTTATCGCCAATAACTTGTGCCCATTGTTTTGGACGATACCTGTAATGTAGCGATGCAAATCATCTTCCCATTCGGTCTGAATAACGGACATTCTGAATTTTGCAGCGAAGACGAAGTGAATGTATAATTGAGTGTAAGTATTAGGCATAGTCAAATTTAATGTTGTATCGGACTTTTTTCAAATACAATATCAAATTTAAAACTCCACATGCACCCTTAACGAAAACACATTCACCGGCCCCCTGTCTTTATTATAAGCCGGGTTTACAATAAACTGGTAATCGGGCGAAAGCCAGAATTTTTTTTGATAGGCGTTAATCTTGTAATACAACTCGGCAATCAGCTCGTTGCTGTAATTTAACTTGCCATCGCCAATAATAAAACCATAACCGCCTGCGGCCAGGTAATCGCGGTGCGGGGCAGATAGGCCGTTTGCCRCAAATGCAAGGCCAAGTTCGTCGTCGCTGCGTTTCCAGGAGTTGCCTTTTAACACGCCACCAAAGCTTAATGAGCGGTCTATCTCGGTAAAATACCATGTTTCGGTGTGTCCGTCGTTATAGCTCAGTTTGGCAAATACGCCAAAATCTTTGCTCAGGTACTGGTCGGCGCTGATGCCGAAACCGTATTTGTGTTTGCCATAAACTAAATTGGTATCAACTACCGGGTTAACGGCGCTTATGGCAAGCGCATCGCGGTAATTGCCCATTTTGCCGTTATTGCGGAATCCTAAAATGCGCAGGGTCCCTTTATTGCCATTGATAGTATAGCGCCTTTCGTACTCCATTGTCTGGGTGTTGGCTTTGCCAACTTTGGCATCCCAGATGGCTCCGTTGGCGGTAGTTGTCGACATGGTGAAGGCAAATCTCAGCGTCCAGTTGGGCATACCTAATTCGGTATGGATACCCATGGCATAGCCCCGGGTGTTGGCGGGGTAATCCCAGGCGCCGTTATCCATCAGCGACCAGTTCATGAACTGTGAGCGTGGGTCGTGGCTAAATTCGTTACCGTCGTAAAAGTCGGCCATGCCAAATTTACCTGCAGTTACCGAAAAATAGCGTTTGCTTTTTAAGCCGGCAAGCTGGTTATTATCGTCCTGCAGGGTATCTTTCTCTTTTCCCCATTCAAAATTTTGGGTAAAGTACAGGCGGGCGATATAAATTTTAGGCTCTGAGCCGCCAACACGAAAAGTTTCGCCATTGGGGAAACCCGCAACCCCCAGGGTTTTACTCAAGCCCGATCCGCCTGACAATTCGGGATTAAAAAAAGCCGACGCGCCTTTCCAAAGCCTGGCCCCGCCAAAAAGCGTGGTGGTGATTGAGCTTTGCGTTTCTGATTGGGTAAGCAAACTATTATCGCCGGTATAATTGGCCCCGAAGGATGGTTTATACTGGGTAATAACCGTTTGCTGGAAATGGAAGTTGAACCGTTGCTGTTTAAGCGTATCCTGTGCCTTTGCTGTAAGTATGGTACACAACAGCGGCGTTATAAAAAGTAAAGATTTTTTCATGTGTAAAAGTTGATGCTGAAACGATTATCGGGGCTTATGGTTTGCACTCCAGGTAAAATTGCTGTAAGTACGCTACCATAAACTGATGACGCTGTTCGGCCAGTTGGCGGCCGGTTGGGGTGTTCATCTTATCTTTCAGTAGTAATAATTTTTCGTAAAAGTGGTTGATGGAAGGGGCAGGCGAATTTTTATACTCGTCTTTACTCATTTTTAAATTGGGCTCAATTTCGGGATTGTAAATTTCACGCCCTTTAAAACCTCCGTAGTTAAAGGCCCGTGCTATGCCAATAGCGCCAATGGCGTCAAGGCGGTCGGCATCCTGTACAATAGCCAGCTCGGGCGAGTGGAAGGTTTGTTTATCAAAGCTTGATTTGAACGACATATGCCGGATAATTTGCTGCACATGTTCAATAACAGCCGCATCAACATCCTGGCTCAGCAAGTAGTTGCCGGCAGTGCGCGGCCCAATTTCCTCATCGCCGGTATGAAATTTACTATCGGCAATATCATGAAGTAAAGCGGCAAGTTCAACAATAAGCGGATCGGCTTTTTCGGTTTGGGCTATCAATTTGGCGTTGGTCCAAACACGGTGTATATGCCACCAGTCGTGGCCACCTTCGGCATTTTTTAGCGTTTCACGTACAAATTGTACGGTATTATCTATCAATTTTCCTGTTTCCATCCGGCTGCAAATATACATTACCCGGCGAAAAAGGAACTTATTTAATGCAAATTACGCGGCGGCTGTATTTTCTGTGGCTATCAGTTCGTGCACTTCAACCTCCAATATGGCAGCTATCTGGAAAAGCCTTTCCACTGTTATTTTGGTATAACCAAGTTCGATTTTACTATATGCATTTTGCGATATTTTTAGCTTTGCAGCCAGGTACTCCTGCGTATAGGATAACTGTTCCCTGGTTTTCCTGATGTTGGCCGCAATAGCCCTCACTTTATAATTCAGCGTATCTTTCATTACTACTAATAATGTGTTAACTAACTATTGTTTACGATATTAATAGATCTTTGGATTTTTTGTTTTTAATTTTTTTTTCTAACGGGCTCAAAAAGAGGGTGTAAAACCCGTTTTTTACAAAATGAAACAAGGTATTACCAATGTGTTTTTAACCAATAATTTAAAGTGGGTTTAACCTATGTGAAACAGGGTATGGTGTTTAAGGAGGCTCTATTTGAACATCATCTTTTAAATTCAGCTTAAAAATAGAAGTCCGACAGTTTTTCCTCAAAAAATACCACCAGGGCCGGCAGTATATATTAACTCATAGTTAGACTGTTTTTTCAGGATCTTTATTGGGGTGTCGTGCCTAAAAAAATCTTTTTTAGACAACAACTCAACGCCATACCATTTAATGTTATAATTCCCGAAATCAGGTTTAGGCAATACCGGATTAAACATTACAGGCTTTTCATAGTTATCAATACATGAAAGCATTGGTATTAAACTGCACACTGAAACCATCGCCCTTGCCATCAAATACCGAAGCGTTGGCCAGGGAAGTTGTACATGCGCTGGAAAAACTTGGCGCCAAAACAAAAATCATCCGCGTGGCAGATTATGATGTAAAAACCGGCTCAAAATCAGACATGGGCGAAGGCGATGGCTGGCCGGCAATACTGAAAGAATTATTAGCCGCAGATATATTAATTATGGCTACCCCAACATGGATGGGCACGTTATCAAGTATAGCCATGCGGGTTATGGAGCGCATAAACGGCTTATACCCGGTTAAAGATGATGAGGGCAGGCCTGTTACTTACAATAAAGTAGCGGGCTTTGTAGTTACCGGCGAAGAAGACGGCGCCAGGCATGTAGTTACCGAAATAGCGGGCGGACTAATGGACGTTGGCTTTACTATAGCCCCACAATCATATACTTACTGGAACAATGGCCCCGGGCCAGGCAAAGCTTATCTCCATTCGGAATTCAGAAAAGATTGGTCGAAACAAACTGCCAAATTGGTTGCTGCAAATGTAATTGCAGTGGCTAAGGCATTAAAAAAAACACCCATTCCGGCGTAGGAACAGGCGTATATCTGGTCAGCAGATTATCAATCAGTCTTTTTTTACAAAGTTTCCTGTTTCGTCAAAAATCAGGTCGCCTCCCTTTATTTCGGCCTCATAAAAGGTTTTGCCGGCAGCATCGGTAACTTTTCCGGCCTCCTTTATTTTTGCACCTTTATAATGTGATGCAACATACGGGGCAATGCTTTGAGGTAACGCGCTTATTTTTATGGCGTTTACAATTTCAACAAAAGTACCGGTTGGCGTAAACACAGCAGAGTTATCCTCTCCTGATTTGCCACCCCAGTTGGCCTCGTAATTGCCTTTTTCTTTTTCCCAGTTTACCTTGGTTGCAGCAGGGTATTTGCTGGTTAATGCCGATTTTACTGTGGCCGGAACATCTTTTAACTTAATGTCCTGTGCCATAACAACGCCCGAAGCAAGGCCGAGCGCCATTAAAAAAGATAGTTTCTTCTTCATGATAAATTTAATTTACACAAGGATAAACTACCAATCTGGAGAAATGCTGGCCGCTTTTTGTAGAAAATTTGGATAATGAAATGATGTTCAGCTAATCCCTAAAACTCATATTTCGACTCGGAGGAAATCACGCGTTTCCGGCGTTCCACATCGGTTTCCAGGCTATGGTCGTAAGTGTTATCGGTCACGGTAATATTCAGGTCTTTATCCCTGTCGGCCATGTACATATTGGCCTCGGCTGTTTTGGCAACGGCAACATCGTACGGCCCCTTGGGCGACATTAGTTTAACAAGTACCGGCAAACATTCAAATAAAATGAACAGATAGCCAATAAATGAGATAGCCATATACGTGTCCAGATCGCGGGTGCCATTTTCATTGTATGATAGCTGGCCCAGCGCCCAGTTTCGGTCAGAGAAACCGGCCACATTGGCCAGGCTATCCAGCTGATGATCGGTAAATAGCCGGGTACTGTTTAGCCCTTCATAATCTTTGCGGTGTCCCAGGTATTCGTCAAGCTGACCCAGGTTATCGGTAACCGTTTTCAGGCGCGCTTCTTTTTCTTCCAGCACGGCTTGTTTTTGCTTGGCGTAGGTGCCGTAGCCGGTGATGCCCGATGTTTGATTGGTTTTATCGCCAAAAACCTCCTGGTTAAGCAGGAAACGGCTCCGGTTAATATCTTTCTCGAGCGAATCTTTTTCCTTTTTCAGATCGCTGGTTTTACCCATCTCCATGGCATACTTTTGATTGTACGTTTTTTCGAGGGTATCAATTTTACGGTGCTGGCCTTTAAGGTAAGACAGTTTTAATTTCTGACGGATCTCTTTGTCAAATATCTTCAGTTCCAACGGGCGCGATATTACTATCCCAATCATTATCGCCAGTAATATCCGGGGTGATGCCTGGAGTATCTGCTGGTTGGTTGTCCCCTCTTTATTAATGCTCGATACAATGTACCTGTCCATATTAAAAATGGCCGTTCCCCATAATAAACCAAACAGTATTGCAAAGCCAACAGCAAAGGCATCGCCGTTAAAAACAAAGTACATGGCATAGCCTCCCGAGAGAGATGCAAACAATGCCGTGAAAAAAATGGTAGCCCCAATGCCCACATACTTATTATGCTCGATGGGGTATTTTTTAAGTGTATCTATATGCGCTCCTGAACAAAACCAGAAAAAGCGGGTAACTTTTTTCATGTATATCGTTTTTTTAAATAGATGCCGGTTAATATTTGTGTCAAATTATCAACCGGGCTATCCGCCATTTGCCGGGCAAACATGGTTAAAAAAGCATATCGTGCAGCAAATCATATAATAAACGCTCTTAGGCATTGATTGTTACAAAAATTGCGTGTAATTATTTGCATTGGAAAAAAAGCTACCTTTGGATTATAATTTTATTGATCATGAACGAGATAACCGTACAGGAATTAAAAGAGAAAAAGGAAAAAGGCGAAGATTTTCAGCTAATTGACGTTAGGGAAGATTTTGAATATGAAACATCAAACCTCGGTGGATTATCTATCCCCCTTGGCGGGATTTTAATTGAGAGCGAAAAAGTAGCTAAAGATAAACCGGTTGTGGTAATGTGCCGCAGCGGCAAGCGCAGCGCGGCGGCTATTATGCAGCTGGAGCAAAGGGGTTTTACTAACCTGTATAACCTGCGTGGTGGCATTTTAGCCTGGGCCGCCGAGATCGACCCTGACTTAAGTGTATATTAATCATGGCTTTTAAATTAATACTTAACGTGCTGTATACCATTGGTTTGGTGTTATGCGCCTTTGTGGCTTACCGGTATTTTATGGCCAAAAGCTACCCGGTTATGGCTGCAGCTATTGCCGTGGGCCTGGTGGTAGTTTTCCTGAAAATAAGACTGTTAAAAGACGTAAAGAACTCGCAAAAAAAGGTGTAACTTCATTGCATGTTTATAGCAATATTAGGAGTTATCGTGCTCGTGGTGGGCATCGTACTCAAACGCTCGCCCGAACCGGCCAGCCACTTTAGTAGTACCATAAGTATAGTTGGCGGGGCATTGGTGGTTATTGGTTTGCTGCTATCCAGTTTCAAGGTTATTGAGCCGGGAAAGGTAGGTGTACAAGTGCTTTTTGGCAAAGTGCAGGACCATATATTAGAAAGCGGCCTGCATGTTGTTAACCCCGTTGTCGAGATCACGACCTTTGATGTGCGCTTACAAACCTACACCATGAGCGCCGTTCATGACGAGGGCTCAAAAGAGGGTGACGATGCAATCCGGGTACTGTCGTCTGATGGTCTTGAGGTGGCTATTGATCTTTCTGTTCAGTACAAGGTAAATGCCGATAAAGCGCCTTTTATTATGCAAAATATTGGCGAAGACTACTTGGAAAAAATAGTGCGCCCGGTTTCCAGGACTGCTATCCGCGATAATGCTGTTAATTATGCGGCTGTCGATCTTTATTCAACCAAACGGCAGGAGTTCCAGGATAGGATAAACAGGTTTATTACGGCCAACTTTGCCAAACGGGGCCTGGAATTGCAACAGATCCTGGTGCGTAATATCACCCTGCCAGCATCTGTAAGGGCCAGCATCGAGTCAAAAATAAATGCAGAGCAGGATGCCCAAAAAATGCAATTTGTATTGCAAAAAGAAAAGCAGGAAGCCGAACGTAAGCGTGTAGAGGCCCAGGGTATTGCCGATTACCAAAAGATCCTTTCAACCGGCTTGTCGGATAAACAACTACAATATGAGGCTATTAAAGCCCAGATTGCTATAGCCACTTCGCCAAACGCCAAAGTGATCATCATGGGCGGCGGCAAGGGAAACCCGATAATGCTGAGTGATAAATAATACACACGAATTTTGCACACGAATTTTTTCTAATTGGATCGAATTTCACGAATTATAGACGGACTTCCGAAGTTTGAAAAACTTCGGAAGTCTCCATTTTATGCGCTATATGATAAATCCAATAGATAAACTTGAAACTAAATGGCAACCAATTGTTATGTTTTATGGATTTGCCATCTTACTGATCATCGTTGGTGCACTCATTTCGCCCACCAATTTAGCCGGGGCGGGGCTCGACTTACTCTTCATCCTGATAGCCGTCATCGGTAACATCGTTCTGCTTTTTCGATCGGTATTTAAACTAATAAAACAAGGCAAAATCTTCCGGATGGCTGTAACAATTCACGCCGTAGTATTTACGCTGTGGTTCGGGACTATAATGTTTACTATTATCTACGCTGCAATAACATCATCAAAATAAAAAGCCACCCCATCCGGGCGGCTTTTATCATTCTCAGGAAGGTAATATAAATATCGTTATGTTTAGCCGAATCGATAATTCGTGAAATTCGATCCAATTAGAAAAAATTCGTGTGCACTTATTCGTTTGCCCGATGATGCTGCGATACCAGCTTATCTACAGGGTAGCCCATTGCTTTACATTTGGCCACAATTTTGTCGAATTCGCCCTGCGGCATGGTTGGCTTGCGGCTCATGATAAACAGGAATTTAAAATCGGGGTGGCCAACAACGGCGTAGGAGTAATCGTCGGCAATATCAATAACCCAGTAATCAATCTTAATTGGCCATATAAACTGGGCTTTCATTTGGGCCGCATTATCATCCTTATCCGGGAAAAGCTTTGATTTATAGGTTTTCAGCTCATTATCCTCTCCCTTTTTGGCCATTGTTACTACATTATAATAGCCATCCTTATTCAGGGTATAATGGGTAGTGGTTTCTTTGGTATCCTTATCAAACATAGTTGGTATTGATGACAATGAATACCATTTACCCGAAAACTTGTTCAAATCAACCTTTACAACCGGCTTATTGGCTGGTCCGGCCAAGGTGGTTATCAATAATATCAATGCTGTGCAAATCATTTTCATAACTAAAAAATTAAGCCCCTTTTAGTCCAATTACGGTAAAACGGGGCTTAAAGATTTTTTTAGTGTATAGCAGGTGGTTGTAACCTGCTATGTCATTACGAGGCACGAAGCAATCCCCTATATGCCAAGTCCCACATAGTTCGGGATTGCTTCGTGCCTCGCAATGACATAAAAAACGAGCTCATTTGTAAAGTAAGGAGGGCTCTTATTTTACCAATGTGCCAATGGCTTCGCCGCTGGCTATTTTCATGAAGTTGCCTTCTTTGTTCATATCAAATACAATGATAGGTAGCTTGTTTTCCTGGCAAAGGGTAATGGCGGTCATATCCATTACGTTTAAGCCTTTATCATACACTTCCTGGAAGCTGATCTCATCGTAACGGGTAGCTGTTGGGTCTTTCTCCGGGTCGGCGGTGTAAATGCCGTCAACGCGGGTGCCTTTTAATACCACATCGGCTTTAATTTCAATGGCACGTAATGATGCAGCAGTGTCGGTAGTAAAGTATGGGTTACCGGTACCGGCGCCAAAAATCACTATTTTACCAACCTCTAAATGGTGCATAGCGCGGCGGCGAATGTATGGTTCGCAAATTTGCTCCATTTTAATAGCCGACTGCAGGCGGGTTTCAACACCAATACTTTCTAAGGCATTTTGCAGTGCCATACAGTTAATAACGGTGGCCAGCATGCCCATATAATCGGCCTGGGCGCGTTCCATGCCCGATTTTTCGGCGCTCAAACCCCTGAAAATATTACCGCCGCCAACTACTATCGCAATTTCCATTCCTGTGTCGTAAACACTTTTAATATCCTGGGCGTATTGCAAAACCTGTGCATTATCAATGCCATATTGCCGGGTACCCATAAGCGATTCGCCCGAAAGCTTCAGTAAAATTCTTTTGTACTTCATTTGGTGTGATTTGTTATTAACAGAAATAAAGGGAACTTGCTTTTGTAGATATCATGAATTGATAAAGCGTTGTTCATATGAGGTGTCGTTCCGCAAAAGTAGCGAATAAAAATTAGTGTTAAAATTTTATGTTGTCTTTGTTAATAAATGACCGTTAAGGTAAGTTGCTTCTACCTCAAAATCAGCATTAAAAACAACCATATCGGCAATAAAGTTTTTCTCAATTTTGCCTTTTTTACCGTGTTTTGCCAATTCGGCCGGGTATAATGAAGCCATGTTAACAGCTTCGGCTAAATCAATACCCACTTGCTTTACGCAGTTTTCAACGGCTTTTAACATCGTAAGCGACGAACCGGAGAGGGTGCCGTCGGGCATTACATATTTATTGCCTACTAATTGATGCTGGTACGCACCTTCGGTTGTTGAGGTAACTGCATCGGTAATTAAAAACAGCTTATCGCCCAGCTCGCGTTTGGCCAGGCGTATCATAGCCCAATCTACATGGTTACCATCGGCAACAATGCTGGTATACGGCCGTTCTTCAAAAATAGCGGGGATATAGCCCGGTTCGCGATGGTGCATTTGCGGCATGGCGTTAAACAGGTGGGTTACCGCGGGGATGGGTTTGTTTAAAAACGCTTTTCCCTCGGCATAAGTAGCATTGCTGTGGCCCGATGATATGATAACGCCCGCGTTGTGCAGGAAATCAATCACTTCCTGGTCCTGCAGTTCGGGCGCTATGGTAATCATTTTTATTTCGCCTTCGGCGCGTTCTACCCAGCCTTTTACCTCGGCGAGGGTAGCTTTCTTGATATACTTTTCGGGATGCGCGCCTTTTTTTGCCGCGTTCAAATAAGGCCCCTCCAGGTGTAATCCCCAAAAAGCGCCCTTCGCTTGTTTGCGATAGGCTTTAGCTGCATCAATTCCCGCTTCAACAATCTCATTGGTATTGGTGCCTATAGTAGCAAAAACGCCGGTGGTGCCCTGGTTAAGCAAATCGCTTTCCAGGCGTTCCAAAGCAGCTACCGTTGGCGTGCCCGCGAATAATAAGCCGCCGCTGCCATAAATCTGCAAATCGATAAAGCCGGGGGCAAGGTATGAGCCTTTTAAATCATGCTTACCGGCATCAACGGGAATGGCTGTATCATCAATAACATCGATAATGGTGTTGCCTGAGATTAAAACGGCTTTGCCCTGGGTAATTTGCCCATTGGAAATGAGTTGGAGATTGTGGAGTGCTGTTATCATGATGCCTGAAGTTTTACCTACATGTCATTGCGATGAACTACGGAGACGACTCACCCCGACATCGCTTCGCTCGTCCCTCTCTCCGGCTGCGCCGCATAGAGGGGCGGAAAAGTTTTTTTTTCTTCCTCAACCCTCTTTGCGCGACGCCGGAGAGAGGGTGGTCGGGCGTAGCCTCGACCGGGTGAGTCGTCGCCGAAATCCGAAACAATATTGCAAAAAAAATCCCCCTCGTTTTAAACGAGGGGGATAATATAATTAAGCTCCTAAAGCTACCCGCTTAAATGCGGTTACTGTGAGGCCTTTTTCAACGGTGGCCAGGAACTGGGCAACGTTTTTAGATGAATCTTTTACAAACTCCTGGTTTAACAGGGTTGAGTCTTTGTAGAACTTGTTCAGTTTACCTAAGCTGATTTTTTCAACCATTTCTTCTGGTTTACCTTCAGCGCGGATCACGTCTTTAGCAATTTCCAGTTCACGCTCAATAACAGTGGCATCAACGCCATCTTTATCAACCGCAATTGGGTTCATAGCTGCAATTTGCATAGCAACATCTTTACCAGCTTCATCAGCACCTTCAGGGTTTGAGTTTAAGGCTACCAATACACCTAAACGGAAGTTACCGTGTACATAAGCAATAACTTTTTCGCCCGTGATGATCTCTAATTTAGAAACACCAATTTTTTCGCCGATTTTACCGGTTTTGTCAATAACAGCTTCACCAATAGTAGTAGTGGTGTTTTCTGTATCGATAGAAAGCGCGTAAAGTTCTTCGATGCTTTTTGGCTGGTTTTCAACTGCTTTGTTAGCAATTTCGTTAGCGAAAGCGATGAACTCAGCATTTTTAGCCACGAAATCAGTTTCGCAGTTAAGCTCGATGATAACACCGGTTTTGCCATCGGCGCTGGTGCGCGATATAACAACACCTTCATTTGATTCCCTGTCCTGACGGCTTGCTGCAACTTTAGCACCTTTTTTTCTTAAAAAATCGATAGCTGCTTCAAAATCACCGTTAGTTTCGGTTAATGCTTTTTTGCAATCCATCATACCGGCACCAGTTTGCTGGCGCAGTTTATTTACGTCGGCTGCAGATATTTGTACTGTAGACATCTTTTTTTGTTTTAAGTGGTATGTTATGAGTTATAGGCCACCGGCAAATTTAATATGCCCCTGTAACCTGTAACTGTATTTAGTATTAAAAAATACAGGTTGTAAAGTATCGGTATATATACCTTAATTCTACAACCTATATGGAAAAAGTCGTAAGTATTAAGCCTAAAGCCTAAGAGTAATTCCAGACTTAGTACTTAGTACTTACGACTAAAATATAATTACTCTTCTGTTTCGGCAGGTGCTTCAGTGTCAGCTTCTGCTACCACGTCTGCAACTTCGGCTGTTTTCCTGGTTCTTTTACCGCCTTCGTTTTCGCTGCGGTCTTTTACTTCAGGAGCATCAGCTTTTGATTTAGCTGCAACTGCTTCTTTTTCTGCTTCGTCTTCTTTATCGCGTTTGCGTTCTTCCAAACCTTCTTCAATCGCTTTGATGATAATGCTGGTAATCAATGAAATTGATTTGGTAGCATCGTCATTCGCAGGGATAGGGAAATCGATGTTTGAAGGATCAGAGTTGGTATCAACCATAGCAAATGTAGGGATGTTCAACTTCAAAGCTTCAGATACAGCGATGTGTTCTTTCTTAACGTCGATCAAAAATAATGCTGCAGGTAAACGGTTCAAATCAGCAATACCACCTAAAAGGGTTTCTAATTTGATACGCTCACGTTGTATCATCAGTCTTTCTTTTTTAGAAAGGTTGCTGTAAGTACCATCTTTAGTCAATTTATCGATGTTTGACATCTTTTTGATCGACTTACGTACGGTAGCAAAGTTGGTTAACATACCACCCAACCAACGCTCGGTGATGTAGGGCATGTTTACACTTTTTGCATAATCAGCAACGATATCTTTCGCTTGTTTCTTTGTAGCTACGAATAATACCTTACGGCCTGATTTTACTATTTGTTTGATAGCTGCAGCAGCTTCTTCAACCTTAGTTAAGGTTTTATTTAAATCGATAATGTGGATACCGTTACGCTCCATGAAAATGTACTGTGACATTTTCGGATCCCATTTGCGGGTAAGGTGACCAAAGTGTACACCTGCATCCAGTAAATCCTGATATGTTGTTCTTGCCATTGTGTTGTCCTCCTGTGATTAACGTTTACTGAATTGGAATCTCTTACGTGCTTTCTTACGACCTGGTTTCTTACGCTCAACCATACGGTCATCGCGAGTCATAATACCTTTAGCGCGTAATGCTGGTTTCTTTTCAGGATCCAGTTCAACAATGGCTTTAGCGATAGCTAAACGAACGGCTTCTGCCTGTCCTTTTACGCCACCACCTGCAACATTTACTTTAACATCAAATTTTCCGGTGCTACCAGAAACCTCAGTGCTCTGAGTTACGATGTACTGTAATGGCAATGTTGGGAAGTACTCTTTGTAATCTTTACCGTTAACGATGATCGCACCACTTCCTTCTGTAAGGTAGATGCGGGCAACGGCTGTTTTTCTTCTGCCTGAAGTGTTAGTTGTTGGCATTTTTTTTCTCCTTTGAAATTAAAAAGTTAAATGGTTGTTGGATTTTGGGCCTCATGTGGATGCTCGCCACCTGCATATACATACAGGTTACCAAATAATGCTTTACCCAAACGACTTTTAGGTAACATACCACGAACGGCTTTTTCAATTACGCGTTCCGGATGTTTTGCCATTAACTCCTTAGGAGAAATGAAACGCTGACCACCTGGATAACCAGTGTAAGAAACATACTGCTTTGCGCTGAATTTGTTTCCGGTCAACTTTACCTTGTCTGCATTGATAACTATTACATTATCACCGCAGTCTACGTTCGGGGTGAAATCTGGCTTGGTTTTACCACGGATGATCATTGCGATCTTAGTGGACAAGCGCCCCAAAATCTCGCCTTGTGCGTCAACAACAACCCATTGTTTGTTAACGGTTTTTTTGTTGGCTGAGACAGTTTTGTAACTTAACGTATTCACTTGCTTTAAATTAAATTGTTTAAACGTTTATTATACCCCGCATTTTCGGGACTGCAAAGATACAGCTTATTATGTTATTAACAAATAGTTTTACACTAATTTTTAGGCCGTTATTCATCCTGCTGTTCAGGCAATTAAAACCCAAGGCTTTTGTTAACAAGTTAGCTGCAACTGCAAATGTTTATTGGTATTTGTCGCTCAAAGAAGCTAAGACGCAAAAAGACCAGATCACGTTGCCGCCCCGATGGTTAATCGGGGTGGCCGCATGCTAAGTATGCGCCGTGCCTTTAGGACAATCAACTATGTTTCTCGTCAAACTCAATTCTTTCGCTTTGCAAATTGAGAACCCGTTTAAAAATATAAAATCCCGGGTGAAACTTACTTTCGGGATTTGCATATCTATTACTTAGCATGGCGTTTACCCATCAATTGGCGCACAAGCCTGGAGGCTTTCGGCAGCGATAAGACCTTGCGGCAGCCGGAGCACAAACGCTTGCGGTAGCTGGAGGGCGCACAAGTCTGGAGGCTGCGACGCGAGCAAGTCACTTAACGCCTTTGCTCGAAATTTTCATCTTTGATTGGCCCGTTACTATAGGCCTACTTCTTTTTAAACCAGGGCACAAACACGCTTGTACTGGCCTGGTATTCTTTAAAGGCCTCGCCCTTGGAGCGCAGGGATTGTTCTTCGGTGGCGGGGATGCCGGTAACTTTTAATAGCAGGTACAAAATTACAGCCGGGCTAATGATAGCCAAAATGCCCCATGGCGATCCTAACGCGAAAACGAAATAGGAAACCCACATGAGCCACTCAAAAAAATAATTGGGGTGGCGCGAGTAGTTCCAAAGGCCTATTTGGCAAATCTTACCTTTATTGGCCGGATCGCTTTTAAAGGTAGCCAGCTGCCTGTCGGCAATGGTTTCGCCGGTTACACTGATAAACCAAAGGATAAAACCGGCATACTCCAGCGGAGATAATACAGTTTTGGTGTTAAGGCAAGAGATAAAAAAGGGAATGGCCAAAAGCACATTTGAAATGGCCTGGAACTGGAAGAAAAAGAAAAACTTCTTTTCGGCATTGGGTGCCCACTCTTTGCGCAATTGCTGGTAGCGGCCTTCTTCCTCATCCAAATGCCTGGTAATGCGGGTAGCCAAATGGGTACCTAAACGCACGCCGGCTATTATTACCATGGCACAAATCAACACCTTGCGGTCGTGATAACCGGGGGCTAAAAAAAACAGGATAATGGCAATAACCGGGAAGTTGTACGACCAAAAAATATCAACCACGCCCGCGTTTTTAATTTGATGTGCCCAAAGCCATACCAGCACCATAATGCCGCAACAGGCCAACAGGCAATAAATTACCAAACACAAAAGCGAACTGTTATCCATTTTTCTTCCCAAATAATTCTTTTAAACCCTCGCCCGGTTTAAGCCGGAAAAGCTGGATGAGCACAAAAGCACAGCTGGCAATACTGCCCAGCGCAAATAATAAGATGAGCCAGATAATTTTAACAATGATATACTTCTCTTTATAGCATACCCAAACAAATATAACTAAAACATTGGCGTAAAAATCCCATAGCGTGGCCCGCATCCAGGGGATGGAACCCAGGTAATCCCAATTGGTAAACAGGTTGCTGTTCAGGCTGGTTGTTATCACCACATAACACATCCACACCAAAACAACACTAAACAGAATTTTTAAGGCATTGATCATGGCCTGCGCTTATTTGGTTTTTGCGGCCCTGATAAATGCAAGGGCATCGTCCGAGTGTTCTTTACCCTGCATCATGGCTTCGTGGGTGTAAACTATTTTGCCCTTCAAATCCACGATAAAAGTTTCGCGGCCGGTCATAAAAAACTTTTTGTGGATGCCAAATTGGTTATAAACCTTGTTGTCGGGGTCGCTCAGTAAAGTAAACGGCAGTTTGTAATGGTCGGCAAAGCCTTTGTGGCTGGCAACCGTGCCGCCGTTTATGCCTATCACCATAGCGCCGGCCTTAGTAAACTGGTCAAAACTATCCCTAAAGGCGCAGGCTTCTTTGGTGCAAACCATGCTTTCATCTTTTGGATAAAAATAAATAACCAAAACCTTTTTGCCCACGTAGTCGGCGGTTTTAAATTCTTTGCCATTTTGGTCGAGCAACGAAAATGAGGGCATGGCGTCGCCGGTTAGTAATTCTTTACCGGTTTGGGCTTGTGCCGCGCAGGTAAACAGAAACGAGGCCCCTAATATGATAAGCAAATATTTTAGCATGGTGGTGTTCATTTCCATAACCTACGAAATTTTTGAGTACAAGCGATTTAATTATCGTAAAATAAAAAGGCCATCACTTTGTTTTATAGTGACGGCCTGTATTTTATGCTTGTAACAAAGATTTTATACCAAATTCTTTTTGATATAGCTGATGCTTTTGGCGATACTATCAAACGGATCGCCGGGGCATATATCCTGTTCAACAAAGAAATATTTTACGCCTGCCTTTTTTGATTGGGCCAGGATCTTTTTAAAATCGATAACACCATTACCTACCTCGGTAAATTTCTTTTCGGGAGTGCTGTCCATATCCTTCATGTGTAACAATGGGAAACGGCCCGGGTATTTATTAAAAAAGGCAATAGGGTCTTGTCCGGCTTTGGTCATCCAGTACAAATCCATTTCCATTTTTACATTGTCGGCATCAGTGGTTGTTAACAGAATCTCGTACGGGTATTGTCCGTTATCCTGTATAAATTCAAAATCGTGGTTATGGTAACATAACTGGATGCCCGAATTTTTACATGTTTGACCGGCAACATCAAGTAAGCCCGCTACTTTTTTATAATGCTCCACGTCGCCCCGTTCTGATTGTGATAAGTAAGCGCAAACCATGTACTTGGCACCAACGGCGGCGGCATCATCAACGGCCCTTTTCCAGTCGTTAAGGATGGTTCCTATCTGCGATGCGCCATTAACCTGCTCCTCGCCAAGGCGATAATGCGCGCTTGGCATTGCAAGGCCTTCCTGCGCCAATAAGCTGGCAAATCCTTTGGCATTCATACCGTAAAACAACTCGGTGCCTGTGTAAGTTGCCCCTTCAACGGTGTTGTACCCTAACTTAGCTACTTTAGCTAATGCGGCGGCTGGGTCTTTCGCCATGGCATCGCGCACGGTATATAATTGCAGGCCTATCTGTTTTTTGTCGTAAGCAAATAAGTTTGGTGCTGCTAAAAGTCCGGCAGTAAGCACAGCCGAAGTTTTAATAAATGAACGTCTGGTAGTCATAATTATATTTTATAATTAGTGAAGAATTGGTGGTGTTTATGATTGGTGATGTAAATATACTGTATAAACAATACTAAAAGCAAAGACTTGATTTTATTTGAATAGTTTAATTAAACTAAGCAATTAAAAAGCAGTCATATTGTTACAAACGGCCTTACACCTTTTGCTTTTACACCTATCACAATACAAATATGAAACTCCCTGCAGGTTTGGTTTTAGTGTTTTTGTTTTGCTGCGCATTAAAAACGCATGCGCAATCAAGTGGTTTGCTGATCAGGATTGGCACTATGCAGCCAATGGCAGATCTGCTCGACAGCAATGTAAGCAAAGGTTCGTTCCGGGTTAATATCGGCTACGGGAAAGTTTTCGCCGGCGGCCATTCCGGGTTTGATATTACCGGTTTCGCCGATGTAATGAGTTATAATTTTTATTTTGATGATGATTACAAGCGTTTTGAAGGTACAACCCTGTATACCGGTATCGCTGTAACGCCCCACTATTGTATCAATCCCGAAAGCGATGTACAAATAGCCATTGCCCTCTCCATAAAAGGGGGCTATAATGTTGGATATGGCGATGTATACCGTTACAGCGAACCCCGGGATGATTATACCGAAAAACTGGAGGGCAAATCAACAAACGCAGGCTATACCTTTGCTTATTCGCCCATGATAACTTTTTCCATTCCAACCGAACATGCCAGCGTTGGGCTGGAGCTGGGTTATGATAGTTCAAATTACGGCGCGGGCATCAACCGGTTAAGGTCAAAATATTATGCTCCAATAAAATATAATTCGGGTTACTTATTCTTCGGGGTTTTTTTCAGGCTGCACCATTAACCGATCGGTTTTATGACGGATAGTATGATTAGCCATTTGCAATTTTTTACCCACCTGGTTAAATTCGCCCCTCAACTACGAGCGCGTAGAAGTGGCGCTCCCGGGATTTTTAAATCCAAGATGTCCGATTTTTCAGCCTGCTTTTTCTGTTTTTTTTAGCAAAATATCGTCATTTTATTTTTGTATTAATAAATACACGTTTTGTATCAATAAATAGCACATTTATTGCCCAAAAGTTTGAATTAATTGCTTGTTTTTACGCATTAATGCATGAAAAAAAAGGCGATTTTGAGATATAAAAGGAAGCTGGTAAATTTGTACTGTTTCACACAAATAAAACCGGTTTCGATGTTGCTTTGCACAGCATTAACCTTGTGGAATTCTCGTTTATTTATGTGATTTAGCGCCTATCCGTTTTTACCAGCCACACTATCATTACGGGTCGTGTTTTTTTGATACGAAAATTATTATGCCTATCAATTAAGTAGCCATTTTTACATATAAACAACATTCTTTTCCCTAAACTTGCAGTACAAAACGATTGTTGCTCCTCAACAGCGTATTATAAAACATGAGTGAAGAATTTTACGGGCAAATTTTTACCAAGCAGCAAAAGCTTGACTACGTGCCGTCTAACAAGGAAATTACCCGGTGGGCGCTGCGCGTTATTCATTTGCTATATCCGGAGCAAACAGCAAAAATCTTTTCAACTGTTGACGAACTAAAGTCGGAATTTGCGCTGCTGGAGGCTGAACTTTACAAAATTATGGAGGCCACCAGCGCCTGTGCCGATTGCGACAACAAAAAACGTGCTGCCGGCTTTTTTGAATCCCTACCGCAGCTTTACCAGGTTTTAAATACCGATATACAGGCTATATTTAATGGCGATCCGGCTGCCCGCAGCGAGTTCGAGGTTATACGCACCTACCCGGGCTTCTTTGCAATTTCGCTTTACCGGCTGGCGCACAGCTTATATACCCGCGATATTCCATTGATCCCCAGGATACTGACCGAATATGGCCACTCAAAAACAGGTATCGACATTCACCCGGCAGCCGTTATAGGTGATTATTTTTACATTGACCATGGCACCGGCATTGTCATCGGCGAAAGCTGCACCATCGGCGCGCATGTTAAATTATACCAGGGCGTTACACTTGGTGCACTAAGTGTTGATAAAAGTATGGCATTTACCAAACGCCACCCAACGGTACAAGACAATGTGGTTATATACTCTGGCGCTACCATACTTGGTGGCGAAACGGTGATAGGCAGCAACAGCGTTGTTGGAGGAAATGTATGGCTAACCAAAAGCCTGCCACCCAATTCAAGGGTGTACCACACGCCAAGCATCCGTATTCTGAAAAAACTAACCCGGCGCATTTTTGGCGAGCAAAAATAATAATGATACCATCTGTTTTACATCTACCAAAACAAAACAACAATGGCTACACTCATTGATTTAATAGGCAACACGCCTATGGTTGAAATAAAAAAGCTGAACCCCAATCCCAACGTGCAGATATTTGCCAAGCTGGAAGGCAACAACCCCGGCGGCAGTGTTAAAGACCGCGCATCACTTAACATGATCCGCAGCGCCATCGAGCGTGGCGATATTAAACCCGGCACCAAATTAATTGAGGCTACCAGCGGCAATACAGGTATAGCGTTGGCTATGATTGCCCGCTTGTTTGATTTGGAGATTGAATTGGTAATGCCATCAAACTCCACCCGCGAACGCACGCTTACCATGGAGGCTTTTGGGGCCAAAGTAACTTTGTTAGAAGGCATTGAGCTTTGCCGTGATTACGCCGAAGAACGGGCCGCAACCGGCGAATTTTACCTGGTAAACCAGTTTGCCAACCCGGATAATTTTGGCGCACATATTAAAAGCACCGGCCCCGAGATTTGGCGCGATACGGAAGGCAAAATAACCCATTTTGTGAGCGCGATGGGCACCACAGGCACTATTATGGGCTGTTCTATGTACCTTAAACAGCAAAATGACGATATCCAGATAGTAGGCTGCCAGCCTACAGAGGGCTCATCTATCCCCGGCATCCGCAGGTGGCCCGCGGCTTATCTGCCTAAAATATTTGATGCATCAAGGGTTGATAGGGTAATGGATATTTCGGAAGAAGAAGCTACCCAAAGGGCACGCGAACTGGCCAAAGTTGAGGGCGTATTTGCCGGCATGAGCAGTGGCGGCGCCTTATCTGCAGCTATAAAATTAGCCTCCGAATTAAAAGAGGGCCTAATCGTATTTATTTGCTGCGATCGTGGCGACAGGTATCTGAGCAGCGAGTTGTTTGGATAGTATTTTAGCTTATTGCCCCAGCTCGTAACTGATAACCACCGTTGGCAATAACGTAGCGTTATCAAGCGGAATTTGATTATCTGTAATTATTGGCTTGCGTTGGGCATAAAAATCAAACATGTGCTTCTCTAAACTCTTACCCGGTAAGGCCGGCGGAATGAAGCCTACAGAGAAGGGCAATACAAAATCATGAGTCTTTTCATGATCGGGGATAATCCATTTATGGGTTGATTTTTTTAAAGCTTCAATAATGGGCACTGTTAAAACATAGTCATCAGCATAATAAATCACTATTCTTGTTATAGTGCCCTTTGTATCGGCAGTAAATTTAAATACCGCGGTACCGGCAGCCCTTTTCTTAATTATTTCGGGCGATACAACAACGCTGTCTTTAAAAAAGGAGTTCATCACAGGTGCGCCACCCTGGAAAGGGAATGCAAGCTGTGTTTGCGCCATAGCGCAAAATGATGATAAAACTACTACGGCTAATAATATGATCTTTTTCATTAATGGTATTCTTATGTTAATGTGGTTACTTTGGCTGTGGGCGTTCACTTGGATCGCGCTTGCTGCCATCATATAACTCATACTCAAATAAACGGCAATCCAGCTTGCCATTGTAAAACTCAATTCTGCGCGACGGGCGTAAGCCTATCTTTTTTGCAAGGTCAGGGTTTCCTGTAAAAACATATCCCCTGTAACCAAGGCATTTCTTTTTCAAAAAGTCGCCCATTCTTTTATAGGTAATCTCCAGCTTGCTGTGTACACCTAAGCGTTCACCATATTCCGGATTAAACATTACTACTCCAGGTTCTTCGGGTACTTCGGTATCTTCAAAGTCACAAACAGCAAAATCAATTAAATGTTCTACTCCTGCGGTTTTAGCATTTTTTTGGGCAATATCAATGGCATCTTCAGATATGTCGGTAGCTATAATCTTAAAACCTGTCTCCTTCTTAGCTTTATCCTTCAACTTACGGCGCTCAACAAAAAACACGTTTTCATCGTACCCCATAATATGCATAAAGCCATAGTTCATTCTGAATAAACCGGGATGCTTATCGGTAGCCAACAGAGCCGCCTCAATGGCCAAAGTACCAGATCCACACATTGGGTTAATAAATGTGCTCTTCCTGTCCCAGTTGGTTGCCATAATAGTTGATGTGGCCAAAGCTTCAAGCATGGGGGCCTTACCAGGTATTTTGCGGTAGCTGTGTTTGGCAAGTGTTTCGCCCGATGTATCCATAAATATATCGGCCTCATCGTCCTGCCAGTACAGGTGCACCAGGGTTTTATTTGCTTCGGCGCCAGAGTTAGGGCGAATGCCTTTAACCTCCTTAATCCTGTCAACAATAGCATCTTTCACCTTTACGTTGGCAAACAAAGGCGTAAGTATATGCTCGTTATTAACGTTTGATGTAACCGAAAAGTACCCGCTGAAATCGATCAGCTTTTCCCATTCAATGGTCACTAACTCGTCGTATAGTTCTTTAGGGTCGGCGGCTTTAAAACTCTTTATTAAATAAAGCACCTGGCTTGCGCAGCGCAGATTTAAGTTAAGCGCTATGGTATCTGTAACTGTGCCCTTAAGCTCAACCCCGGTTTGAAAAACGCGGACCGGTGTATAGCCCAAAGCCTCTACCTCCTGTTGAAGATAGCCTGACAATCTTTTATTGCAGGTAATTATTATTTTACTTTCGTTGTGGAAAACTTGCATGATATTTTGCGAAATTAAGCATTAAAAACGCCCTATTTTAATTTCTTATCTATTAACTTTACATTTTAAATTATTTGAAGATTATGGAAGTTAAAGGTAAAGTACATGAAGTGTCGCCAACACAACAGGTAACCGACTCACTAAAGAAGCGCGAATTGATATTAGAATATATTGAAAACCCTCAATATCCTGAATATCTGAAGTTCGAAGCTATACAAGATCGCTGTGCTTTGATTGACAATGTAAAGATAGGCGATGACGTTGAAGTTTTCTTTAACCTGCGTGGCCGTCCATGGACTGATAAAACAGGCAAAAAAAGCTATTTCAACTCGTTACAGTTATGGAAAATTAACGTTCTTGCAGGTGCAGGCGCGGCATCTTCACCAGAGTATGCAGCACCGGCCGCAGACATCAGCTCATCAAGCGATGACGATGATTTGCCATTTTAATTGGTTTGTCATTTGCATAAAATATAAGAAAAGGCCTCAATTGGGGCCTTTTTTTATTGCCTCTCCTTCACCTGCCAGCTACCGGCAATAGGTTATATCTCAAAGCGTTATTATTAATTTACAATTGTTAAATTTTGTTAAATAGCCCCTTTGTTGGCTTATTTAAAATATTTTTGTTTGTTAACAAATGAAGAAACGCAGTATTGGTTTGATTATTGGCTTAATGGGACTTGCACTTTTGGGTGTAATGGCCATGCAATTGTATTTTTTAAGGCAATCGTACCAAATGCAATCCGAACTTTTTGACCGCTCTGTTAATGAGGCTCTTAACAACGTGGTATCAAAAGTAACCAAGCAGGACGCCAACAACTTTTTAAATTCAAAAGCCCAGGTTAAAGCAGTAGAAATAGATGACGCGGGAATAAAAGTTGTAAAAAGTGCTGAAAATAAGCTGTTTACTGCTAAGCCAGGCAAGCGGCAAACCCTGCGGCAAAAAAAAATAGCCCTGCTGCGCGATAGCCTTGAGCGCATGATTAAACATCAAAAACTTGATGATGAGTTAAGCGATTTACTACAGCAGGAAGGCACAGTGGATATTAAAGTTACCATGGCACAGTTTACCGATGATGCGGGCATAGTGCATGCCAGCTACAAACAGCAGGTAATTGGCACGCACATTACCCACACCGCAAAAATACCTCACAAACTGCGCAAATATGATACGTTGCGTTACGAATACCCCGACCCGCAATTTGGCAAACAGCTGATTTTGATACCACGCATTAATCCCCTGTGGCAGCGCGAACAAGTGCGCAAGCAAAAGGAAAGACAGGTTGCCCAGATCAAAAGAATGCTGGAGACCGATTCGATCCAAAACGTAAGCGTAAACACAAACCCCGGCAAGGCAAATGTGATAGCTAACCTGGCCGAAGAATACAGCAGATCGGGACAACCACTTACTAAGCGTTTAAACCTGCTTTGGATAGATACGCTTTTACGTTTTGAACTACATAACAAGGGAATATCTTTGCCCTTTAGCTACGAAGTAAGTACAGCCAATAGTGATTCACTCATATTTTCCAACGCCAGTGACCTGGACGGTAACAAGCCCGTGTTTATACCCGCCAATACCTATCAAACCGCTATTTTTAGCCGCGATGTTATCAACGATCCGGGAAAGATCAAGCTATCGTTTCCGCAAAAAAACTCACTCATCTTAAGTAAAATGACCGCTACTATGGGTACTACCGGCGGTTTGCTTATTGTTTTGATATTTTGTTTTGGATATACCATTTTCTCAATCCTGAAGCAGAAAAAAGTATCAGAGATGAAAATAGATTTCATCAATAATATGACCCACGAGTTTAAAACCCCGGTATCAACCATCATGATTGCCAGTGAGGCTTTAAAAGATAGGGAAATTACAAACGATCAAAATAGGGTATTACGCCTGGCCAATATAATTTTTGAGGAAAACGAACGTTTAGGTAGCCATATAGAGCGCGTATTAAATATAGCCCGCATCGAAAAAAATGATTTTAAGCTTGATAAAAAACCGCTTGATGTAAACGATATGATTGCGGTTGTATTGGATAGTATGGCGCTTAAGCTGCATAAATGCAACGCTAAAACCACACTTGAACTGGAAGCCGAAAACGCGGTAATAATTGCCGACGAGCTTCATTTTTCAAACGTGTTGTATAACCTTATCGATAACGCAATAAAGTATAGCCATGAAAACCCCGAAATAACCATCAGCACTTTTAATAAAAACGGGCAGGTGGTAATTAAGGTGGCCGATAGAGGGATAGGCATGAGCCGCGATCAGCAAACAAAAATATTTGAACAGTTTTACCGTATCCCTACAGGTAACCTGCACGATGTTAAAGGTTTTGGACTGGGCTTAAGCTATGTAAATACCATCGTAAAACGATTGAACGGCAGTATCAGCGTAAAATCTGAAAGAGAAAAAGGATCGGAATTTGAATTGAAATTCGCGGTTGCTTAGATGAGCTCGGACTTTCCGACTTCCGGACTAAAAAATAAAAAAACTTTCGGACTTATCGGACTTTTCCGACTTCCGGACTAAACACAACATGAAGAAAATACTACTGGTTGAGGATGATGCCAATTTAGGTTTACTGCTACAGGACTACCTGCAGTTGAAAGGGAAATTTGATGTTATCTTGTGCAAAGATGGCGAAGAAGGGCTGCGTACATTTACCAAACATGTATTTGATTTGCTGATACTTGATGTAATGATGCCCAAAAAAGATGGCTTTACCCTTGGAAAAGATATCAGGAAAATAAACCCCAACGTACCCATTATTTTTGCCACCGCCAAAGGCATGATTGAGGATAAAACCCAGGCCTTTAACCTTGGTGGTGATGATTATATTACCAAGCCATTCCGTATAGAAGAACTACTGTTGCGAATAAATGCCTTGCTGAAACGCAGCAGCGGTACCGAAAAAACTGAAGAGGAAAAGCAAACCAGCTTTAAAATTGGCCGCTATACTTTTGATTATACCTCGCAAATCATCACCATAGGCGAAACACTTCAAAAGCTATCTACCAAGGAGGCCGAACTTTTACGCCTGCTATGCATGCGTAAAAACGAAGTACTTACCCGCGAAGAAGCACTCCTGAATATTTGGCATGACGATAATTATTTTAACGGCCGTAGTATGGATGTGTTTTTAAGCAAAATCCGGAAGTATTTAAAAGATGACCCCAATGTAGAGATCATTAATGTACATGGCCGGGGCTACAAATTGCTAATCAATTAGCAGGAGTTTCGGATGCGTTTACCGGGATGGTTGCAAAACCTTAATAAAAGCCGGTTCTTGACCGCGGTGTACTTTCTGGTAAATTTTTAAACCAAAAAGAAATTTTATTCTGCCTTATTGTCAATGCATTAGCAGGAGTAGGGTTAAGCGAGCATAACATTATCTCCCCACGCTCCGTTAAATCCACTTACAAAATGAATAAGGCTGGCATTTCCCCCTTTTAGGGTATTGATTAACTGGCTTTTATAATTATATTTGTTTACTGATTAATTTATTAAACTCAGACAAAAGGCTCAATGAGATATCTTTTACTAATTATCTTATGCTCCGCAAGTATATCCGCATCGGCACAATGGTGGGTAAAACCGGCTAAAAGCATAGGTAACGTATTTAAAAAACACGAGCGCTTTCCGCTGATTGCTGATGTAAAAGACCACTCCATTGGCCGGCTACCTGCGGCGCAGTTAGCTAAACATAAAATTACCACTGTTAACCTTGATCTCGCCTCCTATTCGCTTTACCTGCAGGAGATGGCGGTAATGAAAACCGCACAGCATAATATGAGGTTCAGGGTGTACAATGCGGCAAGCTATAATTTTAGCGATCTGGCGCAAATGTACCTTAAGCAAAACCGCTTATCCGAAGCTAAATGGTATTGGCTGCAAAGCCTGCAGATATCGCGCCAGCAAAACGACGACAAGCACACCATTACCAGCTTAATGGGATTGGCAACCTGCAAAGCAGGCTATGGCGATTTTACCCAGGCCATGCAGGATTTAAATGAAGCCCGCGATATGGCCAATAGCCACGGCTTTACGGCCGATGTTGCCAGCATTAACAAACAAATGCGCTACCTGCAAGACAATAAAGATAACCCTAAAGCCGAGATCCGTTATGCGGAGACCGCCGAACAGGAGCCTAAAAAGGTAATTAAATAAATTTTTTATGTAACAATAGCGTAAAATGCCATTGCTTGTATACTACAAGTAAAACATTATCGTATAATTGTTATTGTTATTAAGAGACAGCATTTTGACTGTCTCTTTTTTTTACATTAGCAATAATTTATTAGGCACAAGTATTGATGTTTTACACCACTCCCGATTTAACTACAGTAAAAAATATGTTTAAGAAAGTATATTTATTAGTATTACTGGCCGCTGCACTTGCATGTAAGGCATCGCCATCAAAACCAATTAAAGTTGCAGCCTCGGATTTGCAGCCAGATGAGCAACAGGTTATTGTGTGCAAAAAGATTGCCGAACTGATTACCAATTACAATTATAAAAAGGTTGAGTTGAATGATTCTATATCGACAATTATATACAACCGGTACATCAAATCATTAGACGAAAACCACAGCTATTTTTTAGCGTCAGATGTTAAAGACTTTGAAAAATACAAAACAGTGCTTGATGATGACATTAAAGCAGGTAACCTTAATGATGCTTTTTATATTTTCAATGTGTTTCAAAAAAGGTACATTGAGCATGTAAATTACTCGTTGGCCCGGTTAAATAAAAGCTTTGATTTTGATAAAAAAGAATCATTTGTTTACGATCGTGATAAACTGCCATGGCCTGCCAATCAAGCCGAAATGGATGATATGTGGGGACAGCGCGTTAAATACGACCTGCTGAACCTAAAAATAGCCAGCCCGGATATGGCTAAAAATAAAGAAACACTTAAAAAACGTTACGAAAACTTATTGTCGCAAGCCAATAAGCTATCTAACCAGGATGTTTTTCAATATTTTATGGATGCCTTTACCGAGGCTATCGATCCGCACACCAATTACTTTAACCCCTCAAACGCGGCTAATTTCAATATCGAAATGTCTCGTCAGTTAGAAGGTATAGGTGCTTCCCTGTTAGTTGAAAATGAATACGTAACTATCAAATCGGTGGTACCGGGTGGCCCTGCTGATAAAAGTAAGCAAATATCTATCGACGATCGCATTGTTGGTGTTGYGCAAGGCAAAGAAGGCGAGTTCCAGAACGTAGTTGGCTGGAGGGTTGAAAATGCTATCGCCCTTATTCGCGGCACAAAAGGCACAACGGTAAGGCTTGAGATTTTACCGGCTGGAGCTGGTGCGGGCAGCAAACCAAAAACTGTAGAAATGGTGCGCGAAAAAATTATTTTAAAGGATCAATCGGCCAAAAAGGAGATTCGTACCTATAACAGTAATGGCAAAGCAGTTAAAATAGGGGTGATATCTATCCCTGCATTTTACATCGATTATAATGATTACAAGGCGGGCAACCCCAACTATAAAAGTACCACCCACGACGTTAAATTATTGCTGGATAGCCTGAAACAGGAAAATGTTGATGGTGTAGTGATTGACTTACGCGAAAACGGTGGGGGCTCATTAATGGAAGCTATCGAACTTACGGGCTTATTCATCAAATCAGGCCCGGTAGTACAAGTTCGGGATACTAAAGACCAGGTAGATGTAGAGAAAGATGAAGATCCATCGGTTACTTATTCAGGTCCGCTGGGTGTACTTGTTGATCGTTTTAGCGCTTCGGCATCTGAAATTTTCTCTGGTGCTATACAGGATTATGGCCGCGGGCTAATTCTTGGCACTCAAACCTATGGTAAAGGTTCGGTACAAAACGCAATCGACCTTGATAGGATTTTGGGCTCGCCAATCCGCGATAAGATTAATCAGTTAGCCAATACAGTTACCCCTGGTGCAAAAAAAGGCACCATGAAGGTTTCAACCGGCAGCCAGAGCACTTACGGACAGTTAAATTTAACTATAGCTAAGTTTTACCGTATCAGTGGCAATTCAACCCAACATAAAGGAGTTATGCCGGATATCCAGTTCCCATCGTTAATTCCTTTGGATAAATATGGCGAGGATACCGAGCCATCGGCGATGCCTTTTGATGTGATTGAGAAAAGCGATTTTACAAAAGCCGGCGATTTTACCGCGGTATTGCCTCAGCTTAAAAAAATGCACGACCAACGCATGGCTACCAGCGACAGCTACAAATATATGCTGGAAGATATTGCCGACTTTAAGAAACATGATACTGAAGGTAGCGTAACCTTAAACGAAGCTGATTTGAAGAAACAACGCGATGCCGACGAGCAAAAAGCGCTTGAACGCAACAACCTGCGCCGTGTGGCATTAGGCCTTCCCGCACTTAAAAAAGGCGACAAACGGCCTAAAAATGAAGATCTTGACTTTGTAAAACGCGAGGTAGGCCAGATCATGACTGATTACATCAGCTTAGGATCGAAGTTTACGAGTGTGAAACCTTAGTCAGATGTGCAAATTTTAGATATGCAAATGTGCAGATGATGAAAAAGAGAATGGCCTTTCAACAATTGAGAGGCCATTTTTTTTATGCTTTATCCAGATCAAATAATCTGAGATATACACATTCAAAATCTTCCATCTGCACATTTGAAATCTGCACACCTGCACATCTGGGGTTCCTACCCCAATATCTCCTTTATATCATCTGCAGTAAGCGATTTGATAAAACTCTCCTCGGTGGTAATTAAAGCCCGGCTCAGGCTTAATTTGCGCTGCTGCAAGGCAAGTATCTTCTCTTCAACAGAATCTTTGGTGATGAATTTGTAGATGAACACATTTTTGGTTTGCCCAATACGGTGGGTGCGGTCAATGGCTTGTTGTTCAACCGCGGGGTTCCACCAAGGGTCAAGGATAAATACGTAGTCGGCCTCGGTAAGGTTAAGGCCTACGCCTCCGGCTTTTATCGATATCAGGAATACCCTGGTTTTCTTATCCTCTTGGAATTGTTTAACCACATCGCCCCGGTTTTGGGTGCTGCCGTCAAGGTACACATATGATATCCCCTCGCGCTCCAGGTGCTCGCGGTAAATGGCAAGCTGCTTCACAAACTGCGAGAATATCAACACCTTGTGCCCGCCATCCAAAACGCTGGCCAGGGTGTGTACAACGTTTTCAAATTTCCCGCTATCGCCCTCGTAATCCTTATCAATCATGATGGGATGGTTGGCTATCTGTCTCAGCTTAATAAGCCCCTGCAAAACCTGTATCTGGGTTTTGGCAAAGGTGCCATCCTCCAGGCTTTTGAGCAATTCGTTGCGGTATTCTGATTTTATTTTTTCATATACCGATGCCTGCTCCTCGCTCATCTCGCAGTAAAGCAACGTCTCTGTTTTTGGTGGCAGTTCTGTAGCTACCTGCTCTTTGGTACGGCGCAGTACAAAAGGTTTAATGAGCGCCTGTAGCTTACGGGCCTTATCCTCGTCCTTTTTCTTTTCTATGGGCGTTACAAACTCGTTCTGAAAAAACTGCTGGTTACCTAACAGGCCGGGGTTTATAAACGACATCTGCGTCCATAAGTCATTAACCGAATTTTCAACCGGGGTACCGCTCAATATCAGCTTAAAGCGCGACTTGAGCTGCTTAACTGCCTGGAATGATTTTGACGATGGATTTTTGATGTTCTGGCTTTCATCAAGTATCACATAATCAAAAAAGTACTCCTTAAACATCTCGATATCTATCCGGCTGATGCCATAGGTGGTAATAACCACGTCATAGTTAGCAAACACATCTGCCGACCGATATCGCAATGTGCCGGTATGAACCATCAGCCTCAACTGCGGTGTAAATTTTTTTGCCTCGTTAAGCCAATTGTATATCAACGATGTTGGCATAATAACCAGCGATGTGCTTTTGCTGCCTTCCGCTTCGGTAAACTCTTTATGTTTTTGCAGCAAGGCCAATGTTTGTATGGTTTTACCAAGCCCCATGTCATCGGCAAGGCAGCCGCCAAAATGATATTGTTTTAAAAAGTGAAACCAGTTATAACCCGCTTTTTGATAAGGGCGCAGGTTACCATCAAAATTTACCGGCATCTCAATTTCCTCCAGCTCTTCAAAATTGGTTAGCTTCTGTAGCTTACGGGTCATGGTAACGTTGGCCATTTCACCTTCGGCCAGGTCATTAACCAGGCCTATATGATGGCGGCGCAGTCGTAAATCATTGCCGCCCTCGGTGAAATGAAGCAGGTTGCCATATTGCGAAAACCATTTTTCGGGGATAACAGCAATCTCGCCCGATGGCAAAACAAATTCCTTTTTATGGTTAAGGATATGGTTTTTTAGCTGGATAAAGGGAATACGGTATGGCCCAAACCAAACAATGGCGTTAATATCAAACCAATCGTTGTTTTCAGATACTTCAAGGTCTATTTTGCTGTTTCCAAAAACGTACCGCTTTTGTCCTTCAGGTTGCTCTATTTCAAAACCCTGCTCTGTTAACTGGTTATGATGCTGATTAAGCCATTCAAATACCGAGAAAGAATGATCGGCATCCTCATCATGCTTATTATCAACCTCCAGGTTTTGAAACAAACTGGATACGGTTTTAAGGCCCAATTGTTCCAACTGCGCCATCTTGCCTTTTTCCCAGGTACCCGAGCGTTTAATGCGGTGGAACAGGTAATCGTCGCCATTTTTCTCCATCCTTACCGATACCGTACGCCCATCGCCGTAAGGGAAAATATAGCCCGCATATTTAAAATACAATTGCAGCTGCGATGTGCCCCCCTCTACATAAATAGGTTTTATAACCGGCTGCGCATCGTATTTTTCGGTATTTATCGTGAATCCTTCGGCATATACATTGTGCTTCTCAATCAGCGGCGCAACAAACTTTTCAAAGTAGGACTGCTCTGACGACCTGGGAATTGCGATATAGCGCTTATTCAGGAACGGCACCAGTTTTTTACCCTCTATCTCTTTATCAAAATAATACAGGGTGTCGTCCAGCAGCATCCAGGCCGGGTGGTTACAAATGATCTCGGCATTTTTAAACATGAATTCGATGCGCATTCCCTGGTATTTAATCGTCGGGAAATACCGTATCTCCTCCTCATTTCGCCTGAAATGGAACAGCACGCTGGCCGGCTCAGTTGCTATCTGCAGCTTCCGTTCGCCGGGATAGCCCTCCTTACTCATCTGGTAAACCTTTTTGCCGGTTTGCGTCAGCAGGTTCAGTGCTTCGGCCATGCGTTTCTCCAGCTTGGGGCGAATGGTATCAAATAATGTTTCGTTAAATATCTTGGCAAAAAACTCAAACGGCCGAATAGGCTTTTTATAAAAGCGTTTAATCACATTGCCCTGTTCCATCTCCTCCAAAATCTTGATAAGCTTAATATCAACCTCGTCAATACAATGAATAAACTCCTTTGCCGTATTGGAAAATAAGCGCTGGTGGGTTAATGAAAATTCGCCGTTGGGGTTAAGCTGAACGATGTGTGGCTCAATTACATAGCCAAGGTAATCATGCTTTGCAATGGCATAAATAATCTGGCAGGGTTTTGTACTGTCTACTCGTAGCATTAACTTTTGATAAAAAATTAATAGAAGCTACATCAACAAAAAATTCAAACGTAATCAGAATTTGGGGGAATTGAAAGGATTTTTTGTTTTTTAATTCAGAAAGCGAATTTGGAGGCCGAGGCTGTGCCCTTGTTAACAGCCTGCGTGGCGGTAAAAACTTAGGCCCTAATATTTTGCCGGCAGCATTACAATTTAATTCAATTTCACGAATCTCAGGGCCGATTGTGTTGGTCAAACGCCAAAACATGGTTAACATAACTTAACATATTTCGAAATTAAAACCTATTAAGCATTTAATAATCAGCTGTTTGCGACTTTGGCATGGTTAACATAAAAATGATGTTTTCGCAATTAAGGCATCTAAATATCTGTTCGTTTTGTTGACCCTTTTTCATTGCAACCATCCCAGGAGGGCATCATTTCTAGCAAAAGACAAAGATGCTAAGTGGCGAAGTGACCTGCTTATTTTTCTTTGCGTCTTTGCGCAAGAAAAGTATCCTGTTTAATATTCCGCAACAACATTTTTATTATTTTAGGGCATCATTTTACAATGGAAGTACACCACCACACCCACACCGACAGAAGTAAGCTAAAGCATTACCTATTTGAATTTTTCATGTTGTTCCTGGCTGTCTTTGCCGGCTCAGTTGCCGAATATGAACTGGAACATATCAATGAACATAGCCATGCCAAGGAATATATGCACAGCATGGTAAGAGATCTTAAATCGGATACCAAAGATTTACAGATTATTATTGACCTAAACAACAAGAAGGTAAAGGGGTTAGATAGTGTTATTAACATTTTAAGTACTCCAAATATTTCCAAACCCGAAATTATACATCTGCATAAATTAAGTTGGGCGATGCTGGTAAGTTCGGTTATGCCATTTTCAACCGGCACACTTACCCAGCTTAAATATTCCGGCTCATTAAGGCTGATACAAAACCATGCTATTACCGATAGCATCATGAACTACGAATCTAACATCACTCAAATAGACGGGCAAAAAAAGGGGTATAGCGATTACAGCAAAGAATGTATTGATAAGCTTAGTGAAACAATGGACGTACGCTATATTGTGGAAAACGGGAAAACACCCGGCCCTAATGTAAGCCCTTTATTTGCATCAAACGCTTTACCACTGGCCAATAAGGCGGCTTTGTTAAAAGGAGTGGTATTGGGCTACAACAATATGCTGGAACAACAGCTGCAACATGCTAAACTATTGATCAGCCTGATTAACAAAGAGTACGACCTGGGCGACGAGTAGCTTCATTAACCCAACTAACTCTCGCTGTTTTTTTCTCATTACAATTTGTAGGGAATGCATTATGCCGTAAGTATATTTATACTTAGTTTCGGATTGCATAAACCGCCATTTTTAACCATAACACCCTTGTGATGAAGACTAAACTTTTACTCCTGCTTTGCCTATGCCTTCCTGTTGCCACACTCCTTGCCCAATCGGCAAAAAACTACCATATAAAATCGCCGAATGGCGAAATCGATTTAGCTATTGCTACCGGTGCCACAATCAGTTGGGAAGCAAAGCATGAAGGGACAGCGATTATCACCCCGTCAACTGTATCCATGACATTGGCTGGCGGCGAGGTGTTAGGCAAAAACGCGGTTGTAAAATCGGCCAAAACATCATCCGCAGATACCTGGTTTAATACCCCTATTTATAAAAAAGACAGGGTTCATGACCAATACAACCAGGTTATCATCAACTTTAAAGGCGATTACGCGGTTGTATTCCGTGCCTATGACGATGGAGTGGCCTACCGCTTCACCACGCAAAAAAAGGGTGAAATTACCGTTGTTGACGAGGAAGCCAACTTCAATTTTAAGGACGATAATAAAGCTTATCTGCCTTTTGTGAACGATTTCAGGAACAAGGATAAATGGACAACCTCTTTTGAAGCACTTTACGATAACATCAACATCTCTGCCGTAAAAAAAGACACCCTGGCTTTTTTGCCCGTATTGGTTGATGTTGGCGCTCCGAAAAAGGCAGCCATTTTAGAGGCCGACCTAAACAATTACCCGGGTATGTATTTAACCGGCGATGGTAGCGGCAGCAAAAACCTGAAAGGAGCATTTGCCAAATATCCTACAGTGGAGCAAACCGGCGGTTATGCCAACATGAACTACGTGGTGAATGGCCGGGCCAATTATATTGCCAAAACCACCGGTACCCGCAGTTTCCCATGGCGCGTGGTGATTATCAGCACCGAAGACAAGCAGCTGGCCAATAGCGACATGGTGCAAAAGCTTGCCGAACCATCAAGGCTAACCGACCTATCGTGGATAAAACCCGGCAAGGTAGCCTGGGATTGGTGGAACGACTGGAACATCAGCCACGTTGATTTTAAGGCAGGCATCAATAACCCAACCTATAAATACTATATCGATTTTGCATCGGCTAATAAAATAGAATATGTGGTGCTGGATGAGGGCTGGTCGAGCATTGTGGACCTTACCCAGATTTCGCCCGAGATTAACCTGCAGGAACTGCTTGATTATGCTAAACAAAAAAACGTGGGCCTCATTTTGTGGACCAGCTGGTATGCACTTACCCGCCAAACCGATTTAGCTTTTGACAAATTCGCCAAAATGGGTGTAAAAGGTTTCAAAATAGATTTTATTGACCGCGACGATCAGAAAATGGTTGCATCGCTATATGACATAGCCCAAAAGGCTGCCAACCATCACCTGATTGTTGATTACCATGGCATGTACAAGCCCGGCGGCATTCAGCGCACTTTCCCCAATATTGTGAATTTTGAGGGGGTGAAAGGGCTGGAGAATGTAAAATGGGGTGTAACCAACCATCCTGGTTATGATGTAAGTATTCCGTTCATCCGCATGCTATCCGGCCCGATGGATTATACCCCCGGGGCTATGCGCAATGCCACAAAAGCAAACTTTCGCCCTGTAAACGGCAACCCGATGAGTCAGGGAACTCGCTGTCATCAACTGGCCATGTATACCATATTTGAGGCCCCGCTGCAAATGATGGCCGATAACCCTACCATTTATACCAAAGAGCAGGAAAGTACCGATTTTATAGCTGCGGTGCCTACCACCTTTAACGAAACCGTTGCCCTTGATGGTAAAGTGGGCGAATATGTAGCCATTGCACGCCGCAAAGGCACCACCTGGTATGCCGGCGCCATGAGCAACTGGGATGCGAGGGATTTAAATATCGATTTAGCATTTTTGGGCGATGGCAATTATAAGGCTATTGTATTTGAGGATGGCGTAAATGCCGATAAGGACGCTACCGATTATAAACGCACCGTTATTAACGTTACCGCGAAAGACAAGCTATCTGTAAAACTTGCACCTGGCGGTGGCTGGGCTGCAAGATTTGAGAAGGTGAATTAAGTATAATTTCGTTATTTTTATAGCTTAGGCACTCATTTACAAATAACTATGGGTTCAAAAGGTATCCAGGGGCAATTATGGGGTAAGCGCCCAAAAGATTGGGCCAACATCCAGGAGCAAACGGGCAATGCCGGCTATCTATATGTATTAGATTATCTTAAAGTAAATAACCGCTATTCGATGTTGGATGTAGGCTGCGGCTCGGGCTTGTTTAGCGATCTGGCCTATCACGCCGGGGCGAAGGTAACCGGCATCGATGCCAGCGAACCGCTCATCGCATTAGCCAGGGAACGAAACAGGGCTGTCACCTTTTTAACCGGCGAAATGGAAGAACTCCCATTTGCCAATGATAGCTTCGATATAGTTTGCGGCTTCAACTCGTTTCAATACGCAGCCAATGTAAAAAACGCGCTTACCGAAGCTAAGCGTGTTTTAAAACCCGGCGGCATGCTTATTGCCATGATATGGGGCAATAAAGAGGATTGCGAAGCCGCCAGTTACCTAAAAGCTGTAGGTTCGTTAATGCCACCACCGCCACCCGGCGCACCCGGGCCATTTGCATTGTCCGAAAATCAGCTGTTAGAAAACACCCTGCAGACCGTTGGCTTTAAAATCCTGGAAAGTTCAGATATCGATTCGATATGGGATTACCCCACCACCGAGGTCGCGCTAAAGGGGTTAATTGCAGCAGGCCCTGTAGCGAGGGCCGTAGATCACAGCGGCTTTGACAAGGTTTATGAAACCATATCGACCGCTATACAGCCTTACATTAAAGCCAATGGGCACGTAGTTTATCATAATAAATTCAGGATTATTATAACGGCGAACTAAAACCTTACTGCCCGCATACTTATATCTAAAAACCTATTTCTACAATCGCTCTACAATTGTAGAAATAATTTCGAAAGTCGTTTGCATTTACGATTTATTTACTCTACAATTGTAGAGTAAATTCTAATGTCGTAGAACATGAAGCTAACCAATACCGAAGAGCAATTAATGGAACTGATTTGGGCAGGCCAGGAAGTTTTCCTGAAAGACCTGATAGATAGTTACCCGGAGCCCAAACCCGCAGTAACTACTATTGCCACTTTATTGAAACGCATGCAGGATAAAGGTTTTGTAGCCTATAACCTGATGGGGAACTCCCGGCAGTATTACGCGCTGGTAAAAAAGTCCGATTACTTTGCAACCCATGTTAACGGGCTTATCAAAAACTTTTTTGGCAATTCGGCCATTCAGTTTGCTTCGTTTTTCGCAACCGAAACCCACCTTACCGATGCCGAATTACAAGACCTCAAGAAGATTATAGACCAACAATTAAACAAAAAAAAACCATGACAACCTACCTGCTAAACTTTACGCTTTGCAGCGCCTTGTTGCTGCTTGCTTATGTTGTATTGCTTAAAAATAAAGCAATGTATACTTTCAACAGGTTTTACCTTTTGTTCGGCATTGTATTTTCGCTTTCGGTACCGTTAATCTGCATACAGCAACGTGCTGCAACGATTGTTGAACAACCTTATTTTAAGGCAGAAATACTGGATGCGCCGGCAACTCCCTCAACATTAATACCGGCGGCTACAACAGCAAGTCCTGAACGCATCAACTATCTGTTTTACTTGTTGCCCTGCATTTATATTTTAATTACCGGCTTGCTTTTATTGCGGTTTGTTAAAAATCTATATAGCATCAAACAAACTATAGATAAAAACTATAGCGCCCCATATGAAAATGCAAAACTGGTGCTAATCGACCAAAAACAAACGCCGCATACCTTTTTAAAGTACATGTTTTTAAACCGCGACGACTATCAAAACGGACAAATTGACGGTGGCGTTTTATATCATGAACTTGCACACGCCCGCCAGTTACACTCCTTTGATATCATATTTACCGAGCTTGTACAAGCCATTTGCTGGTTTAACCCCTTCATCTTAATATACCGCAGGTACATTAAGCTAAACCACGAATTTTTGGCCGATGCCGCGGTATTAAATACGCACTACGATACTGCCAACTATCAAAACCTGCTTATTCACAGTTTATCAGGCCTTAACGGCTTAGGCATAACCAGCCAATTCAACTACGCTATTACCAAAAAAAGATTGATCATGATGACTAAAACCACAACCACCGTTAACGCCTGGCTAAGCCGGCTGGCCGTTATGCCCTTCGCCATTGCGGCATTTTTGTTATTCACCACCAAAACCGAAGCGCAGCAACCAAAATTTGCATTGCCGGCAGCTAAAGGAAAAGCCGACCAGCTTCAACCCAAACCAGCGCCGAAAAATAGCCCGCCGGGCAAAGTACAACGCGACTTTATTTTTGCCGAGCTCAATTATAAGCATACTGTAAATGGTGTATCGCCCGAGTTATTGGCCGAGTATAAAAACATCGCTGATAAATATGAGCCTTATTTTTCGGCAGCCTTAAGTAGCCACGGTAAAAACATGATCTCGGCGGATGGAAAGATCATGAAAGTTTCGGATGAGGATAAAGCCCGGCTTAAAGAAATATATGGCCAGATGAGCAAAGAACAGCAGGCACAACAAATGGTTGGTTTTATGATGGGCAACGGGCTTATACTGCCACGGGCCTTCCCGACGGCAAAGCAACTGAGCGTTTTTACAGATGCACGCACCTATGGTATCTGGATTAACGGAAAAAGAGGGGCTAACGCCGAACTTGAAAAATACACGTCGGCCGATTTTGCGCAGGTATTTGTCAGCAAACTGTATGCAGGCGCTGCCAAAGATAAAACCTATAAATACCAGGTTGATTTGATGACAGTTGATTATTACGCTAACTACCGCAAAGAAACGCTGGCAAAAACAAAAATAGCGCGCATGTATTGCCGAACACCTTTTGGTGCAAAGCAAACAGGATTAATGATGCTTTAATAACAAAGGGCCCCGGATTGAAAGAATCCGGGGTCTTTTCGTTTCCTGCAAATATGATATAGGTTTAATGTAGACTTAAAATTAGGAATCCCGGCAAGACAAGATTTAGTTAGCCAATGTTATAATCATGTTGATCATCGAGTGTATTTTTTTTAATGTAGAGACGCATAATTGCGTCTCCCCCATGCAAATCACACATGCAAATCGGTCTCGCAAATTCTGAATATCCTGCGGGAGACGCAATTATGCGTCTCTACAGCAACTCCATTTGCCCCCATGTCATCTCTGTTTTTTCCAGCTGAGCTGGTAGTTACTCGCGATTACGGATATTTTATACTAACAATCAATAACTTACAACGCGTCATTATAAGCAACCATCAGCCAGGGCCGGGACAGTAACCACATTGCTGTAGCCTGGATTCTTGCACATGCGTTTCCCACTATACCGGTTTCGATTTGCATGTGGGAGACGCATGTGATGCGCCTCTACAAAATCAACCATTACTATCAGTTCCCAATTGTTTATAATCATGATTAAAGTGCCTATTTTTGCCCCCACCAATTATTATGATCAGAAGGATACATCGCCACGTTCGCACCGCCCGTTATATTGTTTATAAAGAAACGCTGGTTGATTATAAAGAACATTTCTGGACGTTTATAGGCTCGTTCCTGGGTATAGGTTTAATCGGGTTTTTTAGCAACAGGTACTTTAGCCCTTCGGATAATTTATTCCTTATCGGCTCTTTCGGCGCCTCATCGGTATTAATTTATGGCATCGTAAACAGCCCCCTTGCCCAGCCCCGAAACTTAATTGGCGGCCACGTAATCTGCGCTATTGTTGGGGTAACTATGCATAAGCTTATCCCGCACGAGGTTTGGCTATCATCGGCCCTGGCTGTATCAATTGCCATTGTATTAATGCAAATTACCAAAACGCTGCATCCGCCGGGCGGCGCCACAGCACTCATTGCCAATATCGGGTCGGCCAAAATACAGGCATTGGGGTATTTATATGTATTAAGCCCGGTACTATCCGGCGCAACAGTATTGTTGTTGGTGGCTTTGCTGGTAAACAACGTAAGCGGCCATCGCAAATATCCCAACAATAAAAAATGGTTTATGGTATGGCGCAGGTACCAGCGCTAAGCAGCCGGCTGTGCACCAGCTTCATCTGTTAACTTGCGCAATAAATCCTCGGCTTTAATAAGTATGCTTTTCCCTGCTATTTCGATGATGTTATCTTCAACCAGGTCATTTATAGTACGAAAAAGTGATTCGTATGCAGCACCGGTAAATGCGGCCAAATCCTGCCTGCTCAGGTCGATATCGATAAATCCACCGGCATTTATACCAAACTTATTTTTAAGGGAAATAAGCGCCTGGGCAACCCGCCCCTTAACAGGCATATGCGCCAGGTTGCGCATTCGCTTTTCAGACTCCTGCAGCTCGTTGGCAAAAAAGCGCATAAGCTTAATTACAAAGTTATTGTTAATATTCAGGGTCGATTCCAGGAAATCCATGCTGATATAACAGATTACGCCGGCCTCAATAGCCGTAGCCGATACCGGATAATAACCCGTATCGCCAAGCCCCAGGTGACCAACAATATCGCCTTTTTGCGCAAAACGCAATATCAGTTCTTTTTCGGCATCCCATTTTTTATGCACTTTTATTTTGCCTTCGTAAACAAAATAAATTCCTGTAACCGGGTCGCCTTCCTTAAATATTGTTTCCCCCTTTTTTACAGCATAATTTTTCCGCTGCGCATCAATAACCGGAATCCAGTCTGTTAAGCAGTGCATGCACAAAAAGCAACTCTTTAAATCACAAACACTTTTACTTTTTGCCATGTATGAATACTGTTTTATTATTGGCAATCGCCTTTGCGAAATTATTAAAAGTACCGGCCTTTTGGCTGCTCCCAGGTAGCCATGTTAAAAATAATTCCCAGTATGGCAATTACCGAACCCCCAAATACCGGCCAGGGGAATGATTTTGCGCCATTAATATAAATTGTCCAGTTGTGTGAATCAACCGCGTTAACTGTTTTTAAATGGGTAAAAGTTAAAAAACCAATAATAATGATGATAACCCCTATCGCCATTAATGCATAACTGAATTTTTTCATGTTACTATCCTTGCAATGTTTTAAATAATTTCGATGGCAAAACTTGCAATAAAATATTGCATGTGCAATATTTTATTGTGAAATATTTTTCAAAAAGTCTATTTTATATTACTTTTGCAATAAAATAGGCCCGCGTTTTATAAGTGCGGGATCGTGTAATATTCATCATGAAACAAAAAGAAACAGGCATTCCCATATCGCCTTCCTTAAACGCCATCAATAATCACCAGGATAAATTAACTTTATCCCGAAGTATAAAAAACAGGTTATTATATGTATCGGCACTATCTGTTGTGGTGGCAATAGCCATCAGCATTATAGCCAAGGGGCTTATATACCTCATTAATATTGTAACCAACATATCTTTTTACGGCATGCTGGATGTACATTTCCATAGCCCCGCGGCCAATCATTTGGGTACATGGGTTATTGTTGTGCCGGCCATTGGCGGAGTAATTGTTGGGCTAATGGCCTTATATGGTTCAAAAGCCATCAGGGGACATGGTATCCCCGAAGCCATGGAGCAAATACTAACCAATCAAAGCAAAATAAAGCCCTCCATTACGTTTTTAAAGCCCATATCGTCGGCAATTGCTATTGGTACCGGGGGGCCCTTTGGTGCCGAGGGGCCAATAATTGCAACCGGCGGAGCCTTAGGATCAACCCTGGGCCAGTTATTAAAAATTACCGCCAATGAGCGCAAGGTTATTCTTGCAGCGGGCGCTACAGCGGGTATGTCGGCCATATTTGGCACCCCCATTGCTGCTGTGTTGTTGGCTATCGAATTGCTTCTGTTTGAGTTTTCGCCAAAATCTATTTTGCCGGTGGCGCTTGCCTGTATTACGGGAGCGGCGGGCCATCACCTGTTGTTTGAATCGGGGCCGGTTTTTCCTATGCCCAATTTGGCGGTGCCAACTAACGAGGCATTAGCCATTTACAGTGGCATCGGTTTACTTGTTGGTTTTCTGTCATTAGGAATAACCAAAATTGTATATCTGATTGAAGATTGGTTTGATAAACTCCCCATTCACTGGATGTGGTGGCCCGCTTTAGGTGGCCTTGCGGTTGGGGTAATTGGTTATTTTGCGCCGCACACTTTGGGTGTAGGATATGATAATATCATCAGTATTTTATCGGGCACCATTCCTTTGCTGCTTATTTTGCGGTTATGTTTTTTTAAATTTCTGTCGTGGGCTATTGCATTGGGCAGCGGCACTTCCGGCGGTACCCTTGCGCCTTTGTTAACTATTGGCGGCGCGGCGGGGGCTATCATCGGTGCGGTTATTTTAATGCTTTTTCCAAATTCGGGCATAACCATACCTATGGCGGCGTTGCTGGGTATGTCATCTATGTTTGCGGGGGCTTCAAGGGCCTATTTAACCAGTATTACCTTCGCGCTTGAATCTACCATGCAATCAAACGCTTTATTGCCTTTACTTGGCGCCTGCACCGCATCGTACCTGGTATCGTTCTTTTTAATGGAGAATACTATCATGACCGAAAAAATTGCCCGCAGAGGGGTAGCCACTCCCGTATCATTTGAACCCGACGTATTGGGTAAACTATCTGTACTTGACGTTATGAACAAAGAGGCTATTATTTTAAGTGCCGACAACCCGGTTAACGAAGTAAAAGCCTGGCTACTTGCCCACAACTCAACCGCACACGATTTTATAGTGGTAGATAAAAAAGGAGATTATATGGGCACGTGTAAACTGGGCGATCTGTATAACAACGGCCAGCTGCAAAAACTCGGAGATATCGTTCGCCCATCGGCGTTAATGGTTACTGGTAATACATCGTTACGCCTGGCTACCGAATTGATGGCAAAACATAACGCCGAACTGGTACCAGTTGCTTCGGCAGAAAACAATATTATTGGCAGCCTATCCTACAAAGAAATTATAGCCGCTTACGGGTTGCATAATAACGAGGCCGACAAAACATCATTATCCATATCGTTAAAACGGCAACGCTTAAAAATAATGAGTAAAGGGCGTAGGCTGATAAATAAGGATAGCAATGCATGAGCATCTCACAATTAACTCAAAGAAAAATAAAGGATTAGCAATATTTAAAGGTTGCAGGGGCGTGATATTTGCTCCTGCTAACCTTACATTAACTCCTGGATGTTTTAAATCCATCCCGTGAAATAGACCAATCAACAAACCTCGCCCTGTTATTGAGCGGGTTGGTACTAAGAGCGCTACGCACCTTTGCAGCTGCAGCCACATCCTTTGCAAATATCAGCATATAACCACCGCCACCTGCGCCCAGTAATTTACAGCTAATTATCAAATCGCTGATGCGATCAATAATAGCCTGAGTTTCGGGTGTGTTGGTACCGCCATCCAAACGCTGGTTAAGCTCCCAGCTAATGCCCGTAGCCTCGGCTACTTGCTGCAGGTTACCGTATTGGAAAGCCTCGTAAGTTTTAAGGGCGTGGTGGTTCATTTCTTCAAGGATGCTTAAATAGCCATTGCCGTTAAGGAACATTCCCTTTACAATTTCGGCCAGGATATTTTTAGCTACCCGGGTAATTCCGGTATAATATAACAACACAGATGCTGCAGAAGCATCGGTAAATATAAATTCAGGAGCCCAGCGCACAGTCGGCTTTTGAAAAATACCAGGGTTACTTTCCAACAGCTTAATACCACCAAAAACACCACCATACTGATCCTGCCAGCCACCGCCGGTTGTTAACATTTGCTCCAGGACCAAGGTTCGCGAGCAGATGGCATATTTATCCCATTTCAAATCGCAAAAATCGCTCAGGGTACCCAATACAGTACTTGCCAGGATGGAGCTTGTGCCTAAGCCCGATCCCTTAGGAATAGCAGCCAGCAAAGTTACCTCAATACCCATACCAAAGTCTTTCAATTGCTCTACCAGCGAACCATACCTGTTTGCCGAAAATTCCGGAACAAAACCCGCCAGGCAAAGCGCCGCTTTGGGAATACAAAATGCCGAACCTACGGAATTATTATAATCATTCAATTGCTCGTAAGTGGTTATATCCTCCCGCACACCCAAATCGATAGACCGCAACGTGATAACATACCCGGCAGATGGTTTTATGAATACCTGCAGTGGTGGCTGGCCGTTAAGCTCGACGGCCAGGTTAAGTACCTTACCTCCGTTTATGAGGCAGTTTGGCGGGGTGTCTGTCCAACCGCCGGCTAGGTCGAGCCTGATGGGGCTGCGGCCCCAAACTATCTGGTCGGACATTACATCCAGCTTGGGTGATGCAAGTTCGGTTTTAGCTGTATCAACAATAGTTTCGGCAAGCAATCCAAATGCTTTTGCCTCATAAGCAGCAGCCGATGGATTGTTTGAACCCAACACCTCACTCCTGAACATCTGGTCATGCAGGCGCGTTAACAGGGGCGCGTCATCGGGTAAAGCAGGCGGTAACGTTAATTTTGCATTTTTAAATATCCCGGCAGCGTTTTTCAAATCAAGCTGGTAAAAAACAGATTGTTTCCAGTTAGCAGCCATGCTTTGCAGGTTACTTTCTAAAAAAATTTCACGCTGGGCGTACTGGCGGCAAAGGTTAACTTCGTCTGCAACATCAGCTGCCGCAATTAACCGTTTTCCCTTTTCCTGGTAATTAAATGGGTTATCAATCAGGCTTTGAATAACTTCACTGTTCAAGTCTGCGGCATCAAATACCGGGTAAACCGGCTCATTAAACCAGTCGCCAGCGGCATAGCCTTTATTGGCATTTATTCGCCGTATGGGTAACTGGGGGTTGTAAAAGCCATAAACCCTTACACACCATTCATCGCTATTACCAACGGGTATAAAATCAAGACAGGTTTCTTCGGGCAGGTTAAGCGTCCAATCATTTACAGGTGCTCCTGTAATGATATGCTTACTACTCAATTTCCAGGTATGGGCAATATCACTATTCTCAATCCAAATAGAATTGTTTGTGCCTGTAAAGTCAATCCTGGTGATCGCGTTTTGAGTAAACAGGTCGGCACTGGGTTTTATTTTATTATGCCATATCTCTTCCTGGTTTTTCACCAGGTTTTGCAGTTTATCGGTCGATTCTATCAGTTCGGCGCTGGTGCCAAAATGATAAAATTCTCCTTTAGGGAGCGGCACAATCGCCACTTTTAGCTGGTTGATGGCATCGTCTTTCAGGGTTGGATTTTGGCCCAGGGCCTGCCCAAACTCTGTGTACATATCATAAAACGAAGGAATGCCGCCGGCAAACGAGTTACTATCTTTATTCCACCCGCTGCGCTCAAACATCAGCTCCATGGCCTTAGGACTAAACAGCCAAACGCCGATATCGATAAAAAACAGGTAGTTAGGTTGCAACTCCTGCAATTTTTGAGCCGTGGGTTTTTGCAACGCAAAGGCCAGTTCTTTAGGCGAGCTTTTGTGCGCAAAAAAAACACCAAAATTAGATGCTTTCTCGGGCCGTTCCCACAGGCCAAAGCAAACAATATCTGCATCCGGAATTTCGGGCAATATACCCCCTGCGCGAATAAGCACATCACCGCTTGCTACCAGGTGATTAAGGTTTTTGGGCGCTTTGTTCAATATTTCTTCATACAGCGGCAACTGCAGGTCAATCAGCGTTTGGCCAATGCGCTGTCCTCTTTTCCAGCGAAAAATGGGCATGGGGGTAAACACTTTGCCTACGGCGGCATATGCCGGCAAACGCCGGCTTTGGCCCCCCGCATGGATAATCAGCCGCTTCTCTTTACGCAACCAATTACCAATCGGGCCTTCGGCCTTCTCCTCTTTGCTGGCTTCGTATAATAAATTAACGGTTCCGCCACCCGAGCCAACTTTGCCCTCTTTAGGATCCGAGCTGAAGTAATAGTTTTCTTTGGCAAAATGGTGGTCGCCAAATGGTTTAAAGGCCGGAGGAATGCTTATCAGTTTTCTCATTTATGCTGGTTGAAGTCGGGATGTATGAAGATACACCTAATCAGTAAAAATCGTAACTAATAGCTTAAATGGATTCAACTATTTGAGCATATTATTCATTATTTATTGCTTCAATATAGTTGGGCGATGCAGCTATAAGTGTTTGTTTTTAAGACTGAAAACTTTGCCTCAACGGCTTGAAAAATGGACTTGGGCTGCTTTGCGATAGGTAAAGTCCTTAAAATAAACAGACAGCCCTTGCCCGTTGGATAGGTAGTGCCAAATATTGCCTGGGCATTTTTGTTAACTATATGGTTTAATGGCTGCATTGTTCAACGCCTTTTAAAAAAAAAGCAATTAGAGTTCCTAACCAACTACAATAGTCTCCTTTTAACCAAAACGGCAGCTACACTAAACCTATGAGCAAGTTATTGCGTACAAGCTAAGCAGTGGCGCTTTTTTTTAACGTTTTTGAAAAAAGAGCCATCATAGTGATTTAATCCAACGTGTTTTATTATCGATGAGTTTTTTAACCGACCCGCTGTTCAAGGCTTTGTTTTTTACGGATACGCCCCGGATAATATTGAAAGCAGATGCGCCAAACTTTACCATATTAACCTATAACGATGCCTATATGAAAGCAACGTATACCCATTATAGGAATATAGTTGGTTGGTACCTTTGGGAGGCCTTTGATCCTAAACGGGCAGGTAGCGACGGAGATAAATTTTTGCTTGATACACTTACACGCGCGGTGGTAAACAATGAAACTATTGTAACACCACCTTTCAATTATAATATCCCATCGGCCAACCCAAACATAATGGTTGAAAGCTGGTGGCAACTGGATATTATTCCTATTGTTGGTAAGCACAAGAAACCGGCATACTTGCTATTAACAACCAACAACATTACCGATAAAATATTAACTTAATAAAGTAGGCCCTGGCTTGGATTACCGCATAAATAACAGCAATAAAAGGACCGTTAGCAGTATCCGTCGATAGATTTGGGCTGTTCATCGATGCTTGTATTTATTTAGTGGCGGTTGTTGTATGTTAGCAGTGCAAATCGGGGCGCACGCCCTATTGTGATAAGGTTTAGGTAAAGGCCTCTGAGCTGCGAGAGCAAAGAGGCTTTTTTTATGCCTTCATTTCGCTGGTTAAAAGCCGGTCCTGATATCTTTAAATACAGTAATTTTATCGCCATGAAGCTATATATAAAAAATATGGTGTGCAGCAGGTGCAAAATGGTTGTAAGAAGTGAGCTTGAAAAGGCGGGCTTGCTGGTACTTGGTGTTGAACTTGGTGAAGTAGAAATTAAGAACCCGCCTACAAATCAGCAGCAAATGAAACTGACATCGTCGTTAAACAAACTGGGGTTTGAATTAATTGACGATCAGAAAAGCCGCCTGATTGAACAAATTAAAACCATCATCATTGAGCATGTGCATTATACTGATACGCCGGCACCTTTAAAACTTTCGGCTATACTAACAGATAAGCTTAATTACGACTATGGATACCTTAGCAACCTTTTTTCGGAAGTAGAGGGTTCAACGATCGAAAAATATTACATCAACCAAAGGATAGAAAAAGTTAAAGAGCTGTTGGTTTATAACGAGCTTAGCCTTTCGCAAATTGCTTTCCAATTGGGCTATAGCAGCGTGGCGTATTTATCAAGCCAGTTTAAACAGGTTACCGGGATGACACCATCGGCATTTAAAAACCTGCAGGGTAACAAACGTAAAAATATTGAGGACCTGTAAATATTATAAAACATAACTATAATAAATAGAAAGCTTGGTGGGCAAACTAAAAGAAGAGCTTGCTCAAGAAAAACATCCTGCTTATTTAATATTAGTTTAAAAGTAGCCGTTTTTAATATTAATAATGGTATTTTCACGCTAATAAATCGTTTTGCAATCGATTTATTGGCCGTTACCCAGGTAACGCATTTATCGCATATTTAAAACCCAGACCTTTGTTGTCATGTTTACGGGGTGACAATAACTACATTTTTAATCGCCTAAGCGATAATTAAAATAATCATTCATTTATTAGCCGCTATATGTATAGAGGGACAACCGATGAGCTTATCATCGCCAACAAAGAACTGGTATACCAAAATACCGAGAAAGAGAAACGCGCCGGTGAATTACTGGCGGCAAACAACGAATTGGCCTATCAAAATTCTGAAAAAGAGAAACGCGCGGCCGAACTTGCTATAGCAAATAACGAGTTAGCCTATCAAAACGCCGAAAAAGAAAAACGTGCAAACGAGTTGATTGTCGCCAATAAGGAGCTGGCCTACCAAAACTCCGAGAAAGAGCAAAGGGCTGCTGAATTGGTGATAGCCAATAACGAGCTCAAATTTCAGAACCAGGAGAAACAAAAACGGGCAGATGAGTTAAACGTTGCCAACGTTGAACTGGCTTTCCAAAATTCTGAAAAGGAGAATCGGGCAGCTGAATTGATTATAGCCAATGATGAACTGAAATTTCAGAACCTGGAAAAGCAAAAGCGGGCCGATGAGTTAAACATTGCCAATATTGAACTGGCTTTTCAAAATTCTGAAAAGGAAAGCCGGGCTGCTGAATTGATCATAGCCAATAGCGAGCTTAAATTTCAAAACGAAGAGAAGCAAAACCGCGCCGAGGAACTGGAAATAGCCTATAACAAAATTAAAAAGGCCGAAGAGTTTTTGAAAGAGTATATCCTTGGGTTAGAAAAAATGATGTTTATGACCCATCATAAAGTACGCCAGCCGGTTGCCAATATTTTGGGTATCTCCCGAATTCTTAACCAGTTTTTGCGTTCGCCCGCTACATTGAAAAAAATGGTTGGCTATATGGAGGTTTCAGCAATCGCCCTTGATGATTTTACAAAAGAGCTAACCATTTTTGTGAGTGAGCTGGAAAAGAAGGGAAAAAGCAACGGGGTTGAATGATCTGTTTTGCAAATACCGTATTAAAACATCTTGTTTAAACGGACAGCTACTATTATGCAATAGCCCATAGGACAAGCTAATTTACACTACATCCTAAATCTTAAGGAAACCGATCTGCCTAAAGCCTGCGCCAGTTCAGGATCAATCAGCGGGCCGTTGCCTTGCTGTATCCATACACTTCGTTCATCTTTTTGAAGGGTGATTGTTTCGCCGTTCAGCAAAATTTCAAGTTCGCTGGTAGTCTTGTTTATTGGCGATGTGTTAACCTGGTAAACAAGGTCGGTATCGTTGTACGTTATTCTTAGTGGCAGTCCCATCTGTGTCTTCTCTCCGGGTAAATATACAAATCCAATACTCCAAAAAAGCAAAAAGATGTAACTATGGCTTCGTTCTTGTAGTAAGTACCTAAGGGATAGTTGATTAAAAAAACAATAATAGGATGGTGCGTGCTACGCTGCCAACTGATATGCTACCTTTTCAATCAGGTTGTTAATACCAAATGGTTTCAATAACACATCATCGGGTGCACCTTTTTGGTTTAGCGCCGAGCCAACATCTTCGCCAGGCAGGCAGATGATCACTGGCAGGTTTTTAGTATCCCGGTTAAGCTTTATCAGCTTGCAAATTTCCAGGCTATCCAACCCCGGCACCAATATGTCAAGTATCACCAGGTCTGGGTGGGATGTCTTAATTTCGGCAAAGATATTGCCGGCGTCGTGAAACGATACCACATCATATCCGTTTGCAGTTAAAATATAGGTCATCACCTCTATCATTAACTCGTCGTTATCAACTATTAATATTTTCTTCGCCATACTCGTTTCAATCCCCTTCGGTTTAACAGGTGCAAAGCGCATGCCATTGATTAACTTGCAGTTAAATCTGTTTTTCTACAGGTGAAAGGTGTATAGATTATGATATAATTTTAACATATTTTACAATAATTGCACGCGGTTTTTCGGGGCTTAATAAATCAGTTTTGTTACATTTGGCTGGATAAAAGATTTACGAGATAATAATGGATATTGTTAATATAAAGAAACTGGCGAAGGAGCTCAATATTTCTACGTCAACTATCTCAAGGGCATTTAACGGCAGCCCCGATATTAATAAGGATACCAAAGAACGTATACTGGCCTTTGCCAAAGAGCATAACTTTTTGCCCAACCATTACGCCAGTAATTTAAGGGATAAAAAAACTAAAACATTGGCCGTTATTATCCCCGAAATAGCCAACGATTTTTTTTCACAAGCCATAAACGGTATTGAAGAGGTGGCTCGAAAAAAGGGTTTCTATATTTTACTTTACCGCACAGATGATGTTTTTGAAAAAGAAGTGTCGTTTGTAAATTACCTCAATAACGGCAAGGTTGATGGTATCATCATGTCGGTATCCGGCGAAGCTAATGACCATAATTACCTGCGCCAGCTGGAGTCAAAAAATGTTCCGGTTGTGTTTTTCGACAGGGTGTATGAAGATATTGATGCAGCCAAGGTAACCACTAATGACTATGATAGCAGCTTTGATGCCACAGAGCACCTGCTGCAAACCGGTTGCCGCAGGGTAGCATACCTGGTGGTAAACAAAAGCATTTCTATTGGGCAGGTGCGTATGCAGGGTTATATGGATGCACTTAAAAAGCACAATGTAGCTTTTGACGACGAACTGGTTATTGATTGCAGTAATGACGAGAAGGTAAACTACAAGATATTGACCAAGGTGTTGCAGGAAATAAAGCCCGATGGGATTTTTAGCTCGGTTGAACGATTGGCGTTTGCCACCTATTATGTTTGTAATGACCTGGGGATTGATATCCCGAAGCAACTAAAAATAGTAAGCTTCTCCAGTTTGGGGATAGCGCCTTTATTAAGCCCCGCGCTATCAACCATTACCCAGCCCGCCTACGAAATGGGCATTAAGGCCGCCAACCTGCTATTTGAAGCATTGGAGCACAAAGCCGCCACAAACCATAAGCGGCACGTGGTTTTAAAATCTAAATTGTTTATCAGGAGGAGCTCCTCTGGTGAGTAGAGAGTGGTTGATTGGATGAATGGTTTAAGCCGGATTTAGCCCAATCAACTACTCACATAATCAACCACTCACCAACATTAAACGTGTATAAATAACTCGCTTTTAGGCCTGCGTACTTTAATCATTTTGCTGTAAACATCATCTTCGGCACGGTATCCAACTGCGGCAATAACCGAGGTGGTTAAGCCTAATTCCTTTAAACCCAATATCTCATCAAATTGGGCGGCATCAAAACCTTCCATCGGCGCTGCATCAATACCCAACTCTGCAGCTTCGGACACCAGTACCCCTAAAGCAATGTAAGTCTGTTTATGCGACCAGGCTAACTTTTGCTCATCTGTATTGTTGCTTAATCTGCCTAAAATCACTTGTTCAAATCCGGCAAGGCTTTCACGTTCCACATTACGCACATCGGCAACCAGGTCGATAAATTTTTTGCCAAACGCCTCGTCCAATGACGTTACCGAGGCAAAAACGAATAATGCCGATGAGTCTGTTATTTGTGGTTGATTATATGCGGCCGCACGCAGTTTTGCTCTTACATCGGCATCGCGGACAACAATCACTTTGAATGATTGCAAACCGTATGATGATGGTGCAAGTTGTATTGCGCTTAGCAATTGATCTAATTGCTCGGCGGATATTTTTTTCGAAGGGTCGAACTTTTTTACTGCAGCCCTTTTTTGTAATTGATCTATTAGTGACATGACGATTTCTAATTTTGTTGAGACAAAAATAGATGTTTAAACATTTAAACACGTCATGCCATCGTAAACTATAAATTGGCTTTGGCTTTCAGTTCGTCTTCTTTATCGCTTTCTTCTTTTTTAAGTCGCCGTTTTTCCTGGCGGATGTCTTTACGTGTTTTGCCTGCCGTATCTATATTGTCAATCCGGTTTTTATAATCCAGCTTAAGCGCCTCAATTTGCTCTTTAAGTTTTTCTTTGGCGGTTTTTTCTTTTTGTTTTTCTACCTGCTCTTTCTTTTGCTCAACGCTATCCTTTTTACCAAACAGGCGCTGAAAAAAGCTTGGTTTTTTTACAGGCTCCTCAATAACAGGTAATGTTTCATTATCATCGCTTCCGCCCTGTTTCATCAGGCTATCTGCTTTAGCAGTGTCAATAGGCGCAATTTTTTCTCTTAAACTCTCTTTTAACCTAACGTTATAAAACCCGTAGGCGCTGGTATCGCGCGCGGTTAGTCCTTTTTCGGCCATCAGCTTACCTATCAGGTTAAAATAACCATGCAGGCCGGGCCTCAGGCTACCGTCGGGCTGAAACGCGTATAAGCCACCTTTTGGATACGGAACTATACTGGCCAGGTAAATACTCTCGCCCAGGGTAAGCTCCGATGGCGATTTACCAAAGTAAAAATGAGATGCCTCGTCAATACCGTATATGTTGCGGCCCCATTCAATAATATTCAGGTAAACTTCCAGCATCCGGTTTTTGGTCATGATGCGGTTGTTTTCGATGATCCAGACAATCAATATCTCCTCAATTTTACGGACCAGGTTTTTATCCCGGTTTAAAAACGAGTTTTTAACCAGCTGCATAGATATACCACTGGCGCCCCGTTTAAACTTTTTGGTTTTAAAATCGGTTGCCAATGATTTGCGGAACGCTTCTTCTACAAATCCATGATTATTATAAAATGAAGGGTCTTCGGCAGTCATAACCGCGTTGCGCAGGTTAGGCGCTATTTGTTCCAGTGGTGTAAATTCAGGATTATCCGGGCCTATAAGGTGGGGTGCCTGCGGCTTGCCTTTTTCATATGGGGTGTAAACAAACGGACTGTTCAGCTTACCCAGATCGGTTTTACCGTATTTAATTATCCGGAAGCCATCCTTATCCAGGCGCGAATCAAATTGCAGGTCATCTATTTTTGTTGCATCCATGTAAAAATGCATGCTATATTTTAGTTTGCCTGCAACCTTAATGCCATCAAGGGCATCAAACATTCCTTGCGGAAAGGAGTCGAAAACATCGGTGGCGTTAAGCCAGTCGGTGTTCATCTTTAGCTCGTATATTTTGGTTGGATTAAGCGTGTATTTAATAAATGGCCTGGCTACCAGGTTTTTTATATGAATTGTTGATGAACTATCGATAGATACATAATTGCTGCCCACAAACAGGTTGGCATCAATAGATGCCTTGGGGAAAATAATATCACCAGGCGACAAGCCAGGGTGGTTGATGAGCAGGTTACTTACTCCCCATGATCCGTAAATACGGGTTTCTCCGCCACTATGTTCAACTTTGGTTAATTTGGTTGATATGGTATCGGCATTTATTTTCAGGTGAAGCTTTTCCTGTATAATAGGCAATTCTATTTTTTTACCATCGGCATAAAGTTTTACATCGATGTTTTTATCAGATGGATGCATTTTCCCCACAAAATGCCAGGTAGATTCGCCGTTATCGACATCTATGTTTGACGTAAGGTTGCCATCTTTTATCTGCGCGGTTTTTGCAAGTAGTTTTAGCTGAGTGCTATCGTCCTTAAAACTTACCACAAAATTGCTTAATGTAAGGTTATCCGGAATTTTATACAGCACCTCGTTAACCAGGTTGTTGGCCAGTACAGATAGATCGGCTTTGGTTGTTGATGTGGTATCGCGTTTCTTTTTAAACAAAAAATCAAAGTTTTTAACCCCTTTGATATTTGTGAGGTTGATAAACCCATCCTGTAATAAAACATCCGATAATTTAATATTGCCCACAATAAGCGGCAATAATTTAACACTCACCACAAAGTTTTTGATGCGCAGCAGGCTATCGCGTTGCTCGGGTACTATAGTGACGTCCGAAAAAGAAACTGTAGAGGCACCGGTAAAATGGGCCGATCCGATTTTTACATCTAAATTATAATCGCGCTTTGCTTTTGCAGTAGCTTTGACAATAGCTTTTTGAAGCAGGGCCTCGCGTTTTGAATAGGCGATATAACCACCTATTAACAATATGAGGAACAGCGGGATAAGGACAAATGCGGCTATGCGTATATATTTAGGGTTAAGGCGCTTCATAAGTAAATTTTTCCAAAACTAAACTAATTCTTATCCCCTGCAAACGGTTGTTTCTGTAATTTGTTTCCTGCTTAAACACAAATCAACCACTCGTTTTCATAAATTTGCTATAATATTATGATAATCACTAAAGAACAAGTTTTACAAGCACTGGGCAATGTTGAAGAGCCAGACCTGAAAAAAGACCTGGTTACCCTCAACATGATACAGGATATACATATTGATGGCAACAAGCTTAGCTTTTCGGTAATATTAACCACGCCGGCTTGCCCCTTAAAGGCACTAATTGAAAACGCCTGCCGCAATGCCATCAGCTATTTTATCAGCAAAGATGTTGTGGTAGATGTTAACATGACATCGCGCGTTACCACACAGAAAAACACAGGCGTGCCGGGGGTTAAAAATATCATCGCGGTAGCATCAGGTAAAGGTGGCGTTGGTAAATCAACCGTTGCTGCAAACCTGGCGTTAGGGCTGGCAAAATCGGGCGCTAAAGTGGGGTTGATTGATGCAGATATTTACGGCCCATCTGTACCCATCATGTTCGGGCTTGAAGGCGCACGCCCCCAGGCAGGCGTTGTTGATGGCAAAACCCGCATTGAACCTATTGAAAAATATGGTATCAAGTTATTATCGATAGGTTTTTTTACCGATCCAAACCAGCCCGTGCCGTGGCGGGGTCCAATGGTATCAACAGCCGTAAAACAGCTGTTTAATGATGCCGACTGGGGCGAACTGGATTACCTGGTTGTAGATTTGCCACCGGGCACAGGCGATATTCATATTACTATTACGCAAACCTTCCCGGTAACAGGAGCGGTTATTGTAACCACGCCGCAAAACGTAGCTTTGGCCGATGCCCGCAAGGGAGTAGGTATGTTTATGATGCCAGCCATCAATGTACCGATACTGGGCGTGGTCGAAAACATGTCGTACTTTACGCCGGCCGAGCTTCCGGATAATAAATATTACATTTTTGGGAAAGGCGGAGGCCAGAAACTGGCCGAGCAGCTGGATGTGCCCTTTTTAGGCGAAATTCCGCTTGTAAAAAGCATCAGTGACTCGGGCGACGCCGGCGCTCCGGCAATTTTGGATGCTGATGGTGTAATGACCAAAGCTTTTATTGATATGGCCCAGCGCGTAGCGCAGCAGGTAGCTATATCAAACGCGAAGGCTTTTGAAGCGAGTCTTGAGTCAAAAGTTTAAAGTTTTGACTCATAAGTCTCAAGTCAAAAGTGTTAAACCGGCCCTTTTTGACTCAGAACTTAAGAGTTTGGACTAACCACTTTAAGTATAAAATATATTGCAAATTATTGATAACTTTACTTTAGTTATAAATTGGTAAAAATGAGTTTATTAAGTCAGGTTGAAGCAGCTTTAGATACCATTCGCCCGTATCTGGAAGCTGATGGCGGGAATGTTTCAGTTGAAGAGATTACGCCCGAGGGTGTTGTTAAATTAAAATTATTGGGCTCATGCGGTTCATGCCCTATGAGTATCATGACCCTAAAGGCAGGCATTGAGCAAGCCATAAAAAAAGCAGTACCCGAAATTACCAGTGTTGAGGCATTAAACCTTACCGACATTGATGATCCGAATGCGGTGCTGCCCGAGAATTTAAGATAGTGTTAAGTATTGTTAAATCCTGTTTATAATTTACGGTATTAGCTATTTTTGAGCAACTTTTTGAAACCATTTGGCGTTATTAAGGTAACATACAGCAAATAGGTGTTTAGGTATATGAAGTACTTGGTTGTTATATTTTTATTATTTGCATCGGTTGCGACATTTGCGCAAAAACACGATGACAGGCCGCTTGTGCAATTTACCGGCGTGGTGCATAATGCCGATAGTACAGATGTTATTGTGCCCTATGTGTCAATTACCAATACATCTTTTCATAACCAGGTATATTTAAGTAACTATAAAGGCTATTTTTCGTTTGTAGCGCATGAGCAGGATACCCTGCGCTTTACCTGTGTTGGTTACGGGCCAATACTGGTAGTTATACCATCAAACCTAAATACCAAAAGCTATACTTTGCAGGTAAACATTAAGCCGCAAATTATTAACCTGCCTACATTTCACGTATTTCCGTGGGCCACTACAGACGAGTTTAAGAAAGATTTTTTGGCTATAAAACTTGCTGATGACGATCTCGAAATCGCGCGTAAAAACATCAGCAAGGCATCATTATCAGCCTTGTATAATACCTTGCCCAGAGATGCACAGGAAATACAATCGGCAAACGCGCAATCAATGCACAACACCATCCTGAACACGCATTCACTTACACCCAATCCTTTGCTTAACCCCCTGGCCTGGGGCAGCCTGATTAAGCAGATATCAGACGCGGACAGTAAGTAAGTCGTAAGTCCGGAGTATAAAGTCAAAAGTCTGTTTTGGTGCAATAAAAAGAGCCTACTGATGCAGGCTTGGTTTTATAAGATATGTTAACTTCTGACTAAAGACTTAAAACTTCAGACTTATCTCCCCTTTTTTACAGCCGGGAATTTCATTTTGTACTCCACATTCACGGCACCTTTCGAAATATCGTTCAGTTTTTTCTCAATCAGGCGCTTGCGCAACGGGCTCAGTTTATCAGTAAATAGTTTACCTTCAATGTGGTCGTATTCGTGCTGGATAACGCGGGCGGCCATGCCTCTGTAGGTTTCTTCGTAATGCTTCCAGTTTTCGTCGTAATACGATATCTTAATAACCGGTTTACGGTAAACATCTTCACGTATATCCGGGATGCTCAGGCAGCCTTCGTTAAAACCCCACTCTTCGCCGGTTTCTTCTATTATAGTTGCGTTTATAAATGCTTTTTTAAAGTCTTTAAGGTCTGGTTCATCATCATCAAACGGGGTGGCATCAACCACAAATAAACGCATAGACATGCCTACCTGCGGGGCTGCCAGGCCAACGCCACGGGCACCGTACATAGTCTCAAACATGTTATTAACCAATTCTTTGATATGTGGATATTCATCCGGCTCAATGGCTGTTGCTTTCTTTCTTAAAACAGGATCTCCGTAAGCGATGATAGGGTACTTCATTTTGCAAAAATACAGGTTTATTATTTAGGCTCAAACTTCAATGTAATAAGCCTGTCATTATCAAATATTTCGTTGCCTATTTCCAGCAATTGTTCGGCGGTAACGGCATTTATTTTGTCAAAAATGTCTTCCAGCGTATCAATATGGTTAAAATCAAGCAGGCTTTTGGCCATTGATATAATCAGGCTCATCCGGTTCTCTTCGGCAAGGGCTATTTGCCCAATAAACTTTTGCTTGGCCTGGTGCAGCTGCAGGGTGCCCAGTTTTTGATCGCGCAGTTTCTTCAGTTCTTTGTGTACCAGGCGCGATGCCTTTTCGGCCTTTTCGCTATCGGTGCCAAAATAAACCGAGAAAATACCGGTATCGCTAAACGGGGTATAGTTTGATTCGATGGTATAGGCGATGCCATACTTTTCGCGGATCTCGAGGTTTAAGCGGCTGCTCATCCCCATGCCGCCCAACAGGTTATTAAGCAGTAACAACCCATATTTATGCTGGTGTGATGAAGGGTAAGCCTGCCCGCCAATTATGCAATGCGTTTGCGATATAGGCTTTTTCACAATTACAATACTGCTGCTATTGGCCTTTGGCGCAATCCTGTTTTTTTGAGGGTGGTGAGCTGCTATCCCGCCGAAGTATTTTTCGCATAGCTTAACAACTTTCTTAAACTCGTAGTTGCCATGTACGGCAAATATCATTTCAGAAGTGCTGTAGTTAGCTTTGATAAAGGCGCGCATGTCATCGCTGTTCATACGGCCAACGGTTTCGGGTGTGCCCAAAATATTTTTGCCGAAAGGATCGTCCTTAAACAGTAATTCCTCAAAATCATCCTGGATAGCTTCTTCGGGCTGATCAAGGTACGAGGCTATCTCATCCAATATTACGCCGCGTTCCTTTTCCTGTTCATCTTCGGGAAAGGTGGAGTGGAACAGGATATCCTCAAATAAATCAATAGCGCGTTCCAGGTGCTGGTTAAGTAATGAGGCGTGTATGCAGGTATATTCTTTGGTAGTATAAGCGTTTAAATCGGCGCCAACAAGTTCCAGCCGGTTCAGGATCTGGTTGGTATTGCGCCTTTCTGTTTCTTTAAACAGCAGATGCTCAATAAAATGGGCAAGCCCTTCCTGCTGGTTGGCTTCATCGCGCGAGCCTGCGTTTACAATAAAGCAGCAGTGCGTTATGGCAAATGGCGATTGCTTGTATAAAATACGGATGCCATTTGGTAAGGTATGGGCCTGGTAGTCGATCATATAAGAGTGCAAAGATAACGTTATATATGTTACAATTATTTTACGTGTAATTTGCAAGCGATTTTACTATTTTAGTGGATTGATACCATACCGTGCGAAAGCACCCATAGTGATGTAGTTATAGCCGGTAGTACCCCTTGTAAAAACGCACCAATGAAAATTAAAATTGCAGACCTTGAGTTTGAGCCCCTTATTAACGCCGAAACGATTGAAGAACGTGTAAAAGCAATTGGCCTACAGTTAAATGAAGATTTTAAACAGAGTGTTCCGGTATTTGTGGGAGTACTTAACGGAAGCTTCTTATTTATAGCCGACCTGATAAAACAAATCTCTATCCCCTGCGAAATCTCGTTTACCAAACTGGCCTCCTATTACGGCGGCACTGCGAGTAAACTAAAAATCCGCGACGATATTGATTTAATTGTGGATATAAAAGGCCGCGATGTGCTGATCATTGAAGATATTGTTGACACCGGCAATACGCTGCATTACCTGATAGATAAATTAAAACAACGTGGCCCGGCTTCTATTAAAGTATGTTCGCTGTTACTAAAACCGGCCGCCCTTCAAAAGAAAATTGACGAACTAAAATATGTTGGTTTTGAAATTGAGAATGAGTTTGTAGTTGGCTACGGTTTGGATTATAAAGAAATGGGCCGCAACCTTGATGCCATTTATAAGAAGGTATAACTTCCTTTGGGAGTTGAGAGATCGATTTCGAATTGATTTATATTGCAAGATATAACAAACAATGCCCATGAAAAGAGCATTAACAATTGCCGGTGGAATTATTATCCTCGCGGCAATTTTTGTTTCGGTAAAAGGGTATAATATTGTTATTCCCGTTGCTAAAAGCGGTGATATCCTTCCCGTTCTTAAGCTGAAGAGCGGCGATACCGTAAATGTTTTTTCTCAATTCGATTTTACAAAGGATGATTGGGTTGCTTATATCGTTATACCGCCTTCAGACTTTGCCGATCTTAACTCCCAAATTCCTCATCGCACTTGCCTGAAAACAACCGACAGGAATCTTTTACAAAAAATGAAGCGCGAGTGGCGGTTTAAAATGACACAAGGCGATGTTGCAACGGTTGAAAGCGTTTTTTACCTATTAAAGAACGGAAAGACAGTGTTTCGATCGGGTATAGTTTTAGATACCTATAGCCAGGTGTTACAAAATTCGGTATATGGCGAAATGGTGCCCGTTGATAAGAATGCAATGATAAATACCTGCCGGGAATTTAGAAATGTGTATTGGCCGGTGGTTGTTTTTTAAAGATATAAACACATTGCTTCATTTTGTATATTTGTATGGCTATGCTCGCTACAATTAAAGGATATTACGAAAAAGGTCGCATCATCATGAGCGAGGATGCCCCGGTACAATCTAAAACCGAGGTAATAATTACGTTTTTAACAGAATCAGAAGAAAAGACACCGCTTAAAAGGACTCCGGGCGGATTAAAGGGAAAGGTTTCTTTGCCGGATGATTTTAACGAGCCCCTGGATGATCTTAAAGATTATATGTAATGGCCAATAAAAGGTATCTGTTAGATACGCATTGCTTACTTTGGTTTCAGGAAGACAACCCCAAAATCCCAACCAGTGCATTAGAAATATTGGAGCAAACGGATAATATTGTCTTATTTAGCCAGGTAAGCCTATTCGAGTTGGCCATTAAATTAAAGATCGGAAAGCTTCCCGCCTTTCACGCCACTGTAGAAGATATCTATAGCCAAGCCCTTACTGATAGCTTCACCTACCTGAACATTCAAAAAGAACATATTTATAAATATCAACAAATCCCGCTTTTTGAAAATCACCGCGACCCGTTTGATCGATTGCTAATTGCTACGGCAATGGAAGAAAACGCTATAATTCTTTCGGTCGATGAGAAATTCAAACTTTATAAGGATTATGTAGAGGTGATCTGGGATTAATACTTACGCCCCAACCAAACCCGCCATCTCATTTAAAAACACCAGCGCCTGGTCAATACTATGCACGCCTTCAACACTCAGCCTGAGCGTGTTTTTCACTTCCTTTAGGTTAGTGCGCCTTGGGTTGGCCTGCACAAAAGCAAGCACATTATGGAATGCCTCGGTTTCAAAGTACGATGATTGCTGGTTAGTTATAAAATAACCACGTAGTACATTCTTTTTCAACGATATTTTTTCAAAACCAATTGCCTTGCCCATCCATTGCAGGCGCATGGTGTTTAACAAGTCATGGACCTGTGGTGGTATTGGCCCAAAACGGTCATGCAGTTGTTGTTGGAAGGCCGATAACTCAATCTCCCGCTCCAGTTTGGATAATTCGGTGTATAAGTTATAACGTTCGGATAAATTGGTCACATATTCATCGGGGATCAATATCTCCTGGTCGGTATCTATCTGGGTGAAGGAAATATATGGACGTGGCTTATCATCCGGGAATACGCCTTTAAATTCATCGTCTTTCAGCTCCTGGATGGCTTCGTCCAAAATTTTATGGTACATCTCGAAGCCTATTTCGGCAATAAAGCCGCTTTGCTCGGCTCCAAGCAAGTTGCCACTGCCGCGGATGTCCAAATCGCGCATGGCTACGTTAAAGCCACTGCCCAGGTCGCTAAACTCCTCAATTGCGCTAAGGCGCTTGCGGGCCTCGTTGGTGAGTGTTGACAACGGCGGGCTTAGCAGGTAGCAATATGCTTTTTTGTTGCTCCTGCCCACGCGACCGCGCATCTGGTGCAAATCGCTCAGGCCAAACATGTGGGCGTAGTTGATGATGATGGTATTGGCGTTCGGGATATCAAGGCCGGCTTCAATAATAGTGGTAGCCACCAGCACATCGTACTCGTGGTTTACAAATTTTAGCATTACATCTTCAAGCGCATCGCCTTCCAACTGGCCGTGGGCAATGCCAATGCGGGCTTTAGGTACCAGTTTGTGAATCATGCCGCCTAATTGTGGCAAATCGGCTACGCGATTGTGGATAAAGAATACCTGGCCGTCGCGCTCAATTTCAAACTCAACAGCTTCTTTAATCAGTTTATCGTTAAATACATGCAGTTCGGTAACTACCGGTTGCCTGTTGGGTGGCGGCGTTGATATGATGGACAGGTCCCTTGCCCCCATTAGCGAAAAATGCAGGGTACGGGGTATCGGCGTTGCAGTTAATGTAAGTGTATCTACATTGGCACGCATTTGCTTCAGCTTCTCTTTGGTGCTTACACCAAACTTTTGCTCCTCGTCAATAATCATCAGCCCCAGGTCTTTAAACTTTACATCCTTGCTTACCAGGCGGTGGGTACCTATAATGATATCTACCTTACCGTCCTTCAGTTTCTCTAAAGTATCCTTTATCTGTTTGCTGGTTTTAAAGCGGTTAATGTAATCTATATTGGCGGGGAAGCCCTTCAGTCTATCGGTAAATGTTTTGTAGTGCTGGGCCGCTAAAATGGTGGTTGGTACCAATATGGCCACCTGTTTGCTATCGGCAACGGCCTTAAAGGCAGCGCGAACGGCTACTTCGGTTTTGCCAAAGCCCACATCGCCACAGATAAGCCTGTCCATAGGGTGCGGCGATTCCATATCTTTTTTAAAGTCGGCAGTGGCCTTTTCCTGGTCGGGCGTGTCCTCGTACAAAAAGGACGCTTCCAGTTCGGTTTGCAGGTAGCTATCGGGCGAAAAAGCATTGCCATGCTGGGCTTTGCGCAGGGCATAAAGCTTAATCAGGTCGCGGGCTATGTCTTTAACTTTTTTTTTTGTTGTTTTCTTGAGGCGTTCCCAGGTATCGGTTCCCAGCTTGTTCATGCGCGGAACGGTGCCCTCCTTGCCGCTATATTTAGATATGCGGTTAAGCGAGTTAATGTTTACATACAGCAAGTCGTTATCCGCATAAATCAGGCGGATCATTTCCTGCTGTTTGCCGTTTACCTCTACTTTTTCCAGGCCTGCATATTTGCCTATACCATGGTCAATATGGGTAACATAATCACCTGGTTTCAGGTCGCGCAGTTCTTTTAGGGTAATGGCTTGCGAGCGCTGATAACCTTTTTTAAGCTTGTATTTATAATAACGATCAAAAATCTGGTGATCGGTGTAGCAGGCCAGCTTTTGTTCGTGGTCAACAAAACCTTCGCGGATGGAGATACTTACCGGGGTAAATTTTACCGTTTTATCCAAATCATCCAATATGGCATACAAACGCTCCACCTGGCGCGATGAATCTGTGAGGATAAAGTTTTCTATCTTTTCCGCCTCGTTATTTTTGAAGTTGTGGATCAGTAGCGTAAAATCCTTATTGAAAGATGGCTGCGGGCGCATGTCAAAGTTGATTGATGCGCCTGGCTGATAAAAAAACTGTTTGCCAAACTCCACCACGGGGAAATCAAACAGCTGGTCGGCAATAAGCTTCTCGTCGGTGAAGCCAAATTTAGGGTCAATCCAGTCGGGGTTTTGGTTTTTTTCGTCTGCAGATAATGCTTTCCACAAGTTGGTGGCTTTTTTAAAGCCACTTTGAATAATGTCCAATGTAAACTGTACGTCCTTAATCCAAACCTGGGTACCAGGCTCTACATATTCTAACAGCGAGATATTGCTCTCGGTTAAAAATTTAGATTGTACATTGGGCACAATGGTAATGGTTTTTACCTGCTCAACAGATAATTGGCTCTCGATCTCGAACGTGCGGATAGATTCAATAAAATCGCCAAAAAACTCCACCCGGTAAGGCAGGTTGTGCGAGAATGAAAAGATATCTACAATGCCGCCACGAACAGAAAATTGCCCCGGCTCGTACACAAATTCAACACGCTCAAAATCGTATTCAATTAAAAATTCGTTGATAAACTCTATGCTGAGTTTATTGCTTACTGCAATTTCGAGCGTGTTTTTTTCGAGGGACGCCCGGTCAATCACCTTTTCGGCCAGGGCCTCGGGGTAGGTAACTATCAACTGGCCAAATTCCGAAGCATGGTTAAGTTCGTTGAGTACTTCGGCCCGTGCCAGCACATTGCTGCTATCGGGCTGGGTAAATTCAAAGGGCTTGCGGTAGGATGAGGGGAAAAGCAATACTTCTTTGCCTGTAAGGTTTTCCAGGTCGGCCTGGAAATAGCCGGCTTCCTCGCGCTCGGGCAATACAAACACCATGTGCTTGTGCTGCAAAAAATATAATGCTACCGCCATGGCCGCATCACTCGATCCGACTAAACCACGCAGCTGTACCCTTGGATTTTTTGAAGCATTAAGCGCAAGGGCCAATGCTTTAATCCGGTCATCAGCTTTATACCTATCTAATATATCACGGATGTTCAAACTGCTGCAAATGTACGCAAAAAAGCCTTTTTAAATAAACAGCTATAAATACTATAAAACAATGCAAACAATATGGTGGCTTATTTACTTTTTAATGATAAATTAGGGTATTATTTCCCCCGGAGCTGAACCTGATTTTAAAAACCAAAATGTTATTATTATGAAGAATGCAATTATTTGGGGCGTTATTATTGGTGTATTAAGTGGAATCTGGATGTTTGTGATGCACAGTTCGGGCATTGTACCCACCAGCGACAAAGTAGCCACGCTTGAATACTTTTCGTTTATTATACCAGCCATAGGGTTGCTTATTGGCATTTACAGTTATAGGCAAAACGAATGCAAGGGGCAGATGGGTTTTTTAGAGGCGCTGATACAAAGCTTTAAAATTTTAATTGCCGGCGGAATTGTAACCGTTTTTGCAAGCATATTATATTTTAGTTATATATCATCTGCAAATACGTTGCGCGATTTTTCGGGCCGCATTTTCGGTGCTTTGTTAGTTGGCGTTTTATTGGCGTTTGCAGTATCTTTACTGTTTACCAATAAATCAAACAAGGTTGATTAAACGGCTATTTCGCAACTATTTTGAACTCATTTTCTGGATTACCGCCATGCTGTGCCTGGCGTTTACTTCGCCGCAGGCCACATCACATTTTACATTGTGCCCTTTAAAACTCATGGGCATAAACTGGTGCCCCGGCTGCGGTTTGGGGCACTCCATCATCTACCTGTTTCACGGGCAAATTCCCAATTCATTTCATGCCCATTGGTTAGGTATACCGGCGGTGCTGGTGATATTTCACAGAATATACATACTAATTCGCCTAAATCTCTTCCGCTCAAGCTATCAAGGCTTTATCCAACGATAAACTTTTCACCGCTAAAACCCACGGTTTCACCGACTTGTTAGCCCTGCTAACCTATATCCCGTAGGTGTTTGTTATGTGCCGATGTACCTTTATATCATCAAAACAAACACAAAATTAACCATTACTAAAATGAGCACTTACCCAAATTCATATATGATGTTCGACGGAATGACTCCCGAAGAATTTTCTTTTGTACAACAGGCCACCGCCGCTTTAACCGAAAATCAACAACGTTATTTTATGGGTGTTTACGCCAGCAAACGCCGCAACCCCCAGGATATTTTGCTGGCCACACTTGCGGGTTTCCTGGGTGTATCAGGTATTCAGCGCTTCCTGACCGACCAGATTGGAATGGGCATTGTATACTTTTTTACCGCAGGCTTTTGCTTTATCGGTACCATCGTCGACCTGATTAATTATAAGGGCATTGCCAACGAGTACAATCAAAAAATGGCTTTCGAAAGCTTCAATATCGCTAAAATGACCAACTAAGTTTCCCGGTTACGGGCAAAGTTTCAATATATATACATCAAAAAATCCACCTTCTGTTACGGGGTGGATTTTTACCTTAAAGCGGAAAGCTCAAAGCAGAAAGCCCAAAATCTTAACTAAACAGGCTAATACTTTTATAAGTTTTCAGCTTCACGCCTTTCGCTTTCAGTTTTTTGCTTTCTGCTTTAAGCCTTCGGCCTTCAGCTCTCTTCTCCCAAATACTTATTGTCAATTTGTTTATCGGCTTTTGCGCCTAGTTTTTTGATTTTTTCTGCTGTGGTGGTCAGGTTTCCGCGGCCGTCTGATAGTTTATTTACGGCGCTGTTATAAGCATTTTGGGTATAGGTAATGTTTTTGCCAATATTATCCATATCGCCTAAAAAGCCAACAAATTTATCATACATATCGCCGCTAAGGCGAGCTATCTCCAATACGTTACGGTTTTGGCGCTCCTGTTTCCACATACTGGCAATGGTGCGCAGGGTAGCCAGCAGGGTAGATGGGCTTACTATCACCACTTTTTTATCCCAGGCGTAGTTAAACAGCTCGCCATCCAGCTGTACGGCTATGCTGAACGACGATTCTATAGGCACAAAAAGCAACACAAAATCGGGCGAGTTTATTTTATACAGATCGTGATATTTTTTGGCAGATAAACCGCCAATGTGGTTTTTAATCGATTCTACATGCGCTTTGGCAAATAACTTACGGTCTTCTTCGGTTTCGGCGCTTATCAGCCTTTCGTAAGCTATCAGCGAAACCTTTGAGTCAATAACCAGGTGCTTTTCATCCGGCAGGTCGATAATTACATCGGGCTGATAGCGGGTGCCGTCGTTGGCCTGCATGGCAGCCTGTATGCGGTATTCCTGGTCCTTAACCAGGCCCGACCGCTCCAACACCCGTTCAAGAATCACCTCGCCCCAGTTGCCTTGTTTTTTGTTGTCGCCCTTAAGTGCCCGGGTCAAATTCTGTGCCTCGTCGCTTATCTGTTTGTTCAGGTCCATCAGCTGGGTTATCACGCCTTTCAGGGTATTGCGCTCGGCGGCTTCCATGTTGTAAACTTTCTCTACCTTATCTTCAAAAGCTTTCAGGTTTTCTTTAAGCGGATTTAAAATCTGGTCAAGATTGTTGCGGTTTACATCAATAAACTCTTTTGATTTTTCTTTCAGCAGTTTTTCGGCCACGTTTTCAAACTCCTGCTGAAACTGCTTGCGAATTTGTTCTATCTCCACCTTTTGCTCCTGCATTTTTTCCTGCTGCGAGGTATAGTACGCGCGCGCATTCTCCAACGATTTATTGGCAGCGGCCAACTGGGTACGTTCATACAATAGCTCATCCAGCAACCGGTTTTTCTCGTCCTTTAAAAACTGGGTAATGTTTTCTTTTTCGCCAGCCAGGCCGCTGGCTTTTTCTTCGGCCCTGGCCAAAGCAATCTTAAGCTGATCGCTCTCTGAGCGCAGCCGGTTTAAATCGTCTGCCGATATCAAATCAACGGCTTTTGGCTTTTTAATAAACAGCAAAACGGCTATCAGCAGTATAACAACCGAGGTAATAATCAGTATCTCTGAATTCATTTTGATAAAAATATTAGCAAATTTAGGTTAATATTTTTAGTAATCATAAAGGTGTTAGCTTAATCGCACGGCGGCGACGACTTACCCCGACGACCCCGATAAATATCGGGGCGTCACCCCTCTCTCCGACTGCGTCGCATTGAGGGGGCTCGAAAACGAAAAGGAAAAATATATTTTAACTCTCTTTGCGGCGCAACCGGAGAGAGGGTCGGCCAGCATGGCGTAGCCGGGGTGAGTAGTGACCGGCGTTCAAACCGATGGTTTCGGCATGAGCCATCGGTTTCAGCATTCCGACATCGGAACTCCACATTCCCTCGCCAAATTCCCCATTTTTTCCTTTCATCCAATAACTGTATTTTTGCCATCTATGCCACCCCGTAACAAACTTTATTTTGCTTCTGATTTTCATTTGGGCGCCGGCGCATTCACCAATAGCCGAGATCGTGAGGCGAGGATAATACGCTGGCTGGATACCATAAAAGCCGATGCTGCCGAACTTTTTTTAATGGGTGATGTGTTTGACTTTTGGTTTGAATACAAAACCGTTATCCCTAAAGGATACATCCGTTTTTTGGGCAAACTGGCCGAACTTACGGATGCCGGCGTAAAGCTTTACCTGTTTAAAGGCAACCACGATATGTGGATGTTTGATTACTTTGAAAAAGAACTTGGTGCCACCATCATCAGCAACGAATTAAAAATAGAGCGCGGCGGCAAAAAATTCTTCCTGCATCATGGCGATGGGCTTGGGCCTGGTGATAATTTTTACAAGCTGCTGAAAAACTTTTTTCGCAGCGGATTTTGCCAATGGCTGTTTGCGCGTTTACATCCCAATTTTGGTGTTGGCATAGCCAATTACTGGTCGACCAACAGCCGCATAGCCAGTTCAAAAAAGGAAGGCCCCGAAGCTCACGTGCAGGAATGGCTGGTTACTTTTTGCAGGGAAGAGTTGCAATCAAATTTTTATAATTACCTCATCTTCGGCCATCGCCACCTGCCTTTAGATATACAACTGACGCCCGAAAGCCGTTATATTAACCTGGGCGAATGGGTTAATTTTAATACCTACGCGGTATTTGACGGGGAGGAACTAAGGCTGGAGTATTTTGAGAAACCCTGATGTGATGGGTGTTAATGAGTAGTATATATTCAACAAGGTTCATCTAATTTTAAACCCGCAAATAACTGATGAAGCAATTAAAACTGATAGTGATTTCCATCCTTTGCATTTTGACTGCTTCCTGCTCAAAAAAGAATGATGCTGTTACGCCGGCACTGCATACTGTTAAAATTACCATAAGCGGCAGCGCCGACTTTAATTTAACGGTAACAACCTCTGCCACCGCTGGTGCCCCAGAAAAATTAGTGGCAAATTCGTTGGCTGTGGCCAAAGGAACGACATACACTTATTCCGAGCAATTGCAATCAACAGGCTTCCTTTCATTTAGCCTGCTGTCTGATGTTTCCAACACCATCTCTTATACCATTTACAACGATGATAAAGTAGTGCTGCAGGATACAAACGGCCAGGCCTATACGCATACGGTATTTGGCGTGGGTTATATAGTTCCATAGTCAATTGTAAGTAAGGAAAGGGCGAACAGGGGTGCCAGTAACATCAAAATAATGAATGTGGATCCAGGGAATTGCTTTAAGTCAAGTAATTGACAGGATGCTCCAGAGGAGCAAAAGCTTTGTAGCATAAATGAAATAACGTTTTTGCGTGCCAGAGGTACGCCGCCTAACGTTCCGTACCTCTGGCACTGAGCTCCATTTTGATTTTTTTCACTACAAAGCCTTTCCCCGCCGGGGGAGAAAATCCTTAAATTATTTCTTTTTGCGCCGCAATACTAATATCACCAAGAACGCTATCAAAGGTGTAGTAAAAATGGCAAGCAAAACCGAACCCCAATAACCCAGGGCAGTATTTCGACCATAGTTGCCTATTGCTATAAGCAAAAAGAAACCAAAAACTAAAACTATTAAAAGTTCAGGCACACCAATATTTAAAAATGCTAACGTCATGTGATAAGGGTTTTGATACAAATAAAAGCAAAGATCTCGTTAAATAACGTGTGTTCGGGATAAGATTAAGAAAATCTCGAGCGATATTTAATTATTCAATTAATTGAATATCAATAACTAAGCATATTTTGTTAATCAGTTGATGTTAGCGGCTTATATCGAACTCACGTTAACTTAATGACATTGCTCTACAAGTTAGCTTAAAAGTGTATTATTTTGTAAAAGTTAACCGTTTGTAGATGAAAAAGGCTAAACGCGACTTTCCTGATGTTGGATATTGAACACCAATATCTTCATTGTTCGATATTTACCAATTGTGTCATTAATTAACGGAAGCCTGGCTGGCAATTACTTCGCCTTCTCTACCCGTATCCCCACATCACTCACTTCGTGCAGGGGATTGTCGCGCATGTTTTGTTCAATCTCAAAATGGTAAATGCCCTTAACCGGGAATTTAAAACCGCTTTGAAAAGGGACCTGGTAGCTATATAAATTACCCGATCCTTTGCCCAGCCACTCGCCATCTTTACTGGCCAGTTTCAATTCGTAACGGGTGGTTTTAATGTAGCCGTTGGGGCTTTTTTGATGGATAAGTATAAACAGGTTGGAGTATTTGTAGGCATCGGTTACCCGCAGGTTAAAGTACAGGTTGTAGGCCGCTTTTTCGTCATCTATCTTACAATCAAACTTAGCCCGGTTTACGTACGACCAGTTATGATCGGCAATTTGTGTGTTGGTATCTACAATTGCGCCAGGATCGGTACAGCTACCCAACAGCATGGTGATTAGTACACATACAGCCGGGTAAAGTATTTTGATAAACCGTTTCATTTTATTGGGGCGTATTATCCTGTGGCGGGTTATTGTTATTCCGGTTTTGATTATTGGGGCGGTTTGGCCTGTGGCGCCTGTTGTTGCCGCCACCTTCGGGCCTGCTGCCGCCTTCCTGCGGCGGGCGGTTACCTTGTTGCTGTGGCTTTGGGCCCTGTTGCGGACCGTGTTGCTGTTGTGGCCTTGGCCCTTGTTGCGGGCCATGCTGCTGCTGGGGTTTTTGCCCCTGTTGCTGTGGTGTACGGTTGCCCTGGTTTTGAGGCGGCTTGTTGCCTTGCTGCTGCGGCCTGTTACTCTTTGGCGGCCGGTTACCTTCAGGGGCACCGGCGGGGCGCTCGGCTACCGGGGCTGCACCTTGCGGGCGGGGCTGGTTTGCAGGCCTGCCTTCGGCACCGCCAGGTTTTTGCTGCTGGTTACGGTTTTTATTATTGTTGTTTTTCTTTTGATTTTTGGCGCGGTTACGGTCGTCTAAACGGGTAAGGCTGTCTTGGCCAACTACGTTTTCGTAGTCAAGCGCTTTTATTACCTCGGTTTCCTCCATCTCCAGCTCGCCCAGGTCGGCAGGTATAATACCTTCACGGTTTTGCTGCTGAATTTCTTTAACCTTGGCTATGGGCATCGGTATCCACGCTTCTTCGCGCGGGTAGCTAAACCACATGATCTTTTTAAATATGTCGGTTTTTTGCAAACGGGCATCGCCTTTCTCGGTTTTAAGCACGTTTACATTATCGGGGATGTGCTTTAGCGCATCCATGTAGGTATCCAGCTCGTAATTTAAACAGCACTTAAGCTTACCACACTGGCCTGCCAGCTTCAGGGTATTTAACGACAGGTTTTGGTAACGGGCTGCCGAGGTAGATACTGTTTTAAAATCGGTTAACCAGGTTGAGCAGCAAAGCTCGCGACCGCAGGAACCAATACCGCCTAAACGGCTTGCTTCCTGGCGCATACCTATCTGGCGCATCTCGATACGGATGCGAAAGGTTTCGGCCATTTTTTTGATCAGCTCCCTGAAATCCACACGGCCTTCGGCGGTGTAATAAAAAGTTGCTTTGGTTTTATCGCCCTGGTAATCCACGTCGCTCAGCTTCATGTTCAGGTTTAAATCAAGGGCCAGCTTGCGCGATTTGTGCATGGTTTCCCATTCCAGGTCCTTGGCCATTTTCCATTTATCCACATCGGCAACGGTAGCACGGCGATAGATTTTTTTAACCACATCGGCCTCTTTTACATGGCGCTTGGTCATTTGCATGCGCACCAGTTCGCCGGTGATAGATACGTGGCCAATATCATAGCCGCCGGTGGTAGCTTCCACGGCAACCAGATCGCCTGCTTCCAGGTAAATATTATCGTTATTCAGGTAAAATTCCTTGCGCGAGCCTTTAAATTTTACTTCGATAACATGAAAAGGTTTATAATTTGTTGGCATATCCATGTGGGATAGCCAATCGTAAACATCTAATTTGCTGCAACCGTTGGTAAGGCATGAGCCATTACTTTTGCAGCCCGCAGGTGAGCATCCGCCCCCTGTTGAGCAACTTCCACATCCCATAATTAACTTGGTATATATTGACTCCCCGAGGGGATGGTTTTTAAATTTAATATTTTTATAATCTGTAAAGATACATCTAAAAATAAAATTTTAGGATTTGCATTTCTCTCTACGTGGTAATGCGCTTTTTCAAGCTCGGTACTTATATATTGAGCCTTGTTAATATCAAGGACGTTGGTCATTTTTTGGGCGGTTTCCAGCTCTTTTGCAGGCAGGTGCACCAGGTTGCCGGCACCGGCCATCAGCAGGCAGCACTCGCGGATAAAGCTGATGCCGTAGCGTAAAAAATTCTTTTGGTTTTCGCGCCCCATTTTGGCAAAGCTATCAACAAAAGTTAAAACCTCCATCCCCCTATTGCTGAAACACAGGCGCAGCCATTGCACAAAAAGTTCGTGGTAGCTTTTGGTATCCTGTTGCAGCATGGTAAGCGCCTCGGTTAAGTTACCATTGGTAAGGTAGGCAATTTCGCCCGCGGCATCTTCGGTTTGGTGGTGCTCGGCTATAAGGTATTCCTTTACTTCTGCCGAATGCAGGCAGGGTATTTTAATGAGCTGCGTACGGCTCAGGATGGTATTCAGTATCTGGTCCTGGTTTTGGGCCACCAATATAAACAACGTATTGGGCTGCGGTTCTTCGATGATTTTAAGCAAGGCATTGCCCTCTTTATCCAGATATTCGGGTAACCAAAGAATCAGGATCTTGTAGGCAGATTCAAATGGTTTAAAGCTGAGCTTTTTAATAATCTGGTGGCACTCGGCTATATTAATATTAGCCTGTTTGTTTTCGGCGTCCAGGTAGCCGCGCCAGGCATCCAGGTTTAAATATGGGTTAGCACCAAAAGCCTCGCGCCACTGCTCAATAAACGTAAGAGCGGTATCGTCCTTATGTTTGGCGAAGAAAGGGTACGAAAAATGGAGGTCGGGGTGCATCAGTTTGTTGTACTTGCGGCATGATGAGCATACGCCACAGGAGTCATCGGGCTGCTTATCTTCGCAGCTCAGGTACTGGGCATAGGCCACGGCAAGCGCCAGGCTGCCCGAGCCTTCGGGGCCTAAAAACAATTGCGCATGACTTACCCGGTTCTCTGCCACCGAGTTAAGCAACCTTTGCTTTGTTGCCGCTTGTCCAACTATTTCCTTAAACTGCATTTGGTGCAAAATAGTGATTTTAGTTTTAAGTAGTGAGTTTTGAGTTAACGTTTTAATTTAATGTGATAAACCCAACGATACTTTTACTTTTGTAACTCATAACTTAATACTCATAACTAATATGGCTCGGGTAATGGCTTTCGATTACGGTACCAAGCGCATTGGTATAGCGGTTACTGATCCTTTGCAGATTATAGCTACGGGGCTGGATACCGTGCACCCGATGTATATTGTTGATTACCTGAAAACTTATTTAAAAACCGAGCAGGTGGAGCGGTTTATTGTGGGCGAGCCCAAGCAGATGGATAATACCCCATCGCAATCGGCCATACATGTTAAAGGTTTTGTGGGGCTGCTTAAAAAAACTTTCCCCGACATCCCTATCGAAATGCTGGATGAGCGTTTTACCTCCAAAATGGCATCGGCCACCATTGCCCAAAGCGGCATGAATAAAAAAGGCCGGCAAAATAAAGAGCTGGTAGATACTATATCGGCCGTAATATTGTTACAAAGCTGGATGGCTAAAGCTTATTAGAAACAGTATCAAGTATTTAGTATCAAGACCGCTGCACCGTTTTTGGCAAACATAGCGCTGCAGACACATTGTTAGTAGGCGTAAGTTTTTTCGCCACGGGTAATCAGGTTTAAAACATCATCCTCGGTGCCTGTAAACGGACCGGATGATTCAATTTTAAAACTTGCCATTGCTGCGGCAAACTCACCAGCCTGCTGAAAAGATGCGCCTTTTATGCGCTGGTAAAGGTAGCCGGCCATATAAGTATCGCCGCAACCAGTAGCATCTACAACGGCAGATGGTTTGTAGGCAGGGATATTGTAAAAAACGCCACCGGTATAAATTACAGATCCCATACTGCCCAGGGTAAGTACAACTTCTTTAACACCCCAGTCGGCCAAAATGCGGGCGCCCTCGTGAATGTCTTTACTGCCGGTAAGTACTTCGGTTTCGTGTTCGTTGGCTTTCAGGATATCGATGTATTGCAAGGCTTCGCGTTTATCGGCCCAATCTATGGCCACAACGTTTTTATCTTCAACCTTGCGCAGGTAGCCCTGTACATCCAACGATACTTTGCCACGGCTGTTTAGTTCCTTAATCAGCTCGACAGGCATATCATCGGCAAGCAGCGGACCTAAGTGAAAAATTTGAGCGTCAATTTCCTGTAATTGCTCAACAGTAAAAGGGTTGGCTTTTTGCAACACACGCTGGGTGCGGTGGTCCTGGTTTTCGGAGTAAATATTTTCAAAATAAACAGAAAGGCCACAGGCGCAGGCATTTACGTGAATGCCCTTGGCGCGCAGTTTTTCAACAACAACCATTTCGCTTTCGGCAAGTGTTGTTACCAGCGTGTAGCTAACATCCATATTGCGGATAGCATTTGAAAAGTAAAAAGAGGTGCCACCGGCCATGTGGGCAGTTACACGTGGTGTTACCACCTTATCTAACGTTATATGCCCAACGCAACAAATATCGTACATGCTGTTATTTTATTATAGTCAATACCCCAGTCAGGATCGAGCCGCAAAGGTATGTAATATCAATGTTTAATTAATGTAAGGTTTTTATTACCCATGATATAATGCCTGTAATTGCTGATTGTTTTTATTTTTTGAATGGTTTTGACAGCAATAACTACATTATGTAATGAATAGTCTTTAGTCGAAGGGCTTAAGTTCTAAGTCAAAACAAAATAAATTCAACTTTCGACTCAAGGCTTAGTACTATTGACTTAATACCGCGTCAGCGTTTCCCTGCCCGGCTAAATCAATCTTTAAACGATATGATAAAGGTAGCCCCCTGGTTAGGTTTGCTTTCGATGGCAATCTGTCCGCCCAGGCTGGTAATATGGTTATAAACCAAATATAGTCCGATGCCTTTACTATCGTGATGATGATGGAACGTTTGGTGAAATCCGAATATTTTATCCTTCACGCGGTCCATGTCAAAGCCTAAACCGTTATCGGCAAACAATATCTGCTTTAATCCTTTATGAACCCTAAAGCTGATATCGATAACCGGGGCAATTTCGGGTCGGGCGTATTTTATGGAATTGGTGATCAGGTTTAAAAATACACTTTCGAGGTACGATTTGTTGAAATTAATAATACAATCGCCGGCAAAGTTAAGGTTGATGGTAACACCGGATTCATGTATCAGGGAGCCAACTGAATGCAGAACCGTATTTAAGGTGTCGTTAACGTTGATGTCTTCCCGGTGGATATTCAGGCTGTCTTTCTGACTCAAAACGTCTACATAGTTATTAAGCGTTTCTTTCAGGCTCTCTGAAGCCGAGCGAAGCATACCAATAAACTCAATGGTTTCGGGGTCCTGTATTTTTGAAATATCAATAAAATTAAAAACCGACAGCAGGTTACTTACCGGCGAACGCAGGTCATGCGATGTGGTATAGGTAAGCTGTTTCAGGTCGTCGTTTATTTGCGTGAGGTTGGTTATCAGGTTGTTACGTTCAGCCTCCTGCTTTTTTTTGTGGGTAATGTTTTTGGCAATTGCAAAAACAAGCTGTTCACTATCAACAGGCATCGATGTCCAGGCCAGCCAAACCACTTCTCCGCTTTTGGTTATATAGCGGTTTTCGAAATTTAAAAGCGGCACATCGTGCCTGATGTTGTCGCGTTTTCTTTCGGTTATAAGTTGGTCGTCCGGGTGTACAAAAGAGTTTATGGGGCTCGAAAAAAGCTCTTCGTTGGTGTATCCCAAAGTTTTTGAAACCGCCGCGTTAATTCTTTTAAAGTAGCCATCGTAGCCGGCAATGCAGAAAAGATCAGCCGATAACTCGAAAAAACGTTCGAAATTAAAATTGGCCCCGGTATTTGTTTCAAAACGATTTATCATGTAGTATACAATTGGCATAGCTATCAAAGGGAGGTAGCTATTATTGTGTTCGGGTTATACGGTAAGGCTGATGAAATAGTTTGCTTGCGAAAATTAAGAATTTGCTTTGGTTTTCAGGCTGATATTTTTCACGATGACGAAATCCCCGTAAAAAATAAAAGCCGCCCAGACCTTGCGTCGGGCGACTTTCAACCTAAACCTTATCACAATTAAACCGGTAAGGATTACCAGTTCATACATACCTATACAATTACTATACCAAAAATTAAAACTTCGTAAATTTTTTTAGCAAGTTGGTATTATGTGCCTATACGAGTTAAAAATGGAGGTAAAAAAATAAATATCAATTAAAAAAAAGGCGGTGTTAGTTAATTGTAAGCTTTTGCGTACTACATGGTAAACACTTTAGGCCTGTTTTGTCGGTTTTTTTCTACGCAAATAACTGTCTGATAAAAATAAGGCCAATACAACATCAAACATGATAAACCATTTGAATACCGGGCTGGTAAAAATATTGGCGACATTGGGCAGTTTTACTGTAGCCGGCAGTTTAACATTTACATCAAAGGCCGAAAGTTGCGAATGGGTGTTGGCAAAAGTGAACACCAGCAATGCCAGTATGGTAAAAACAAAGAAAACAGCAATGCCTATAATAATACGTTTATCAATGGCCGCTTTAAGTGGCTGGCGTGCATTTTCGGTACGGATGGTTTCCATCACGTTGTAGGTAAATGCCATTGATGGTTCGTCAAGCTCCATGGCTGTAAATTCCAGGTTTAGCTGCAGCAGTTCCTGGTATTTTTTGCTGTAAGCCTCATCCTGCTCAATAAGCAGGGCAATAGTATCCTGCTCGGCCGGCGTGCAGTTGCCGTCAATGTAGTTCCAGAGTTCTTCTTCTATGGTATTCATATCAGTTCTTTAACCTCGTGTTTTAAATTACGCTCCAGCTTATCTTTCAAACGCTGGCGCGCCCGGAATAGTTTTACCTTAACCGTATTGGCTTCCATCCCCAAAGTTTGGGCAATTTCTTCCAGTGATTGCTCGCCTTTATAAAACAAGGTTATAATGGTAGCATCATCGGGCAGTAACTGCGCAATAGCCTGGTTAAGATAAAACGACCGCGATTTATTTTCAACGTTATAGGCATCATAAGCCGACTCGTTGTTTTCAACCTGTATAAAGGTAGCTTCGTCATCTATCGAATCGGTTGCTATTCTTTTCTTTCGTAAAAATGTCATGGCTGTATTATACACAATAGTGTACAACCATGTACTAAATTTCGATTGCCCGCCGTATGTTGCCAGCGCGCGGTACGCCTTTATAAAACAGTCCTGTGCAATCTCTTCGGCATCCTCGCGGTTTTTTGAAAAACGCAAAGCAAGTGTAAACACAAACCGCTGGTGCCGCTTCACCAGGTCGGCATACGCCGATTGGTTGCCCGCCAGTGTTTGTTCAATAAGATCGATATCTGAAAGCTTGCTTTGCATGTGTTACAATCTCTCTGACAACAGGGCTTTTACTTAGGTTACACCGAAATGTAAATAAAGCCCCCTAACCCCCTGAAGGGGGAACATGAATGTATAAAGATAGCCAATGTTTATATAAAAGAAAACCCGGCTTTTGCCGGGTTTAAATATGCAATTCAAAAAACTCCCCCCTTCAGGGGGCTGGGGGGCTTCGCCTCAATTTCGCCTGTTAAACAAAAACGATGCGTAATAAAGCAGGGTTGCCAGCGAGCTAAGCGCGGCTACCACGTAGGTCATGGCGGCCCACCAAAGGGCGTCTTTGGCTTGTTCGTGCTCTTCGGTGGTTTGCATAATGCTATAGTTGTTATTGAGCCAAACCAATGCGCGATGGCTGGCATCAAACTCAACCGGTAAGGTTATAAAACTAAAAAAGGTAACCAATGCCAGCGCGGCCACACCTACGGCCAATACAAATGGATTGTGCGAAAAAATGAGCAGCATTACACCAATAAGCAATGTCCACTGTGTTAGTGTTGATGCTATATTAATAACGGGCACCATGGCCGACCGGAAACTAAGCCATGCATAAGCCTGGGCGTGTTGTACCGCGTGGCCGCACTCGTGGGCGGCAACTGCCGCCGCGGCAATGCTGCGGCTATAAAAAACATCCTGGCTCAGGTTAACGGTTTTGGTTTCGGGGTTATAGTGATCCGTAAGCTGGCCTTCAACGCATATTACCTGTACATCAAATATGCCGTGAGCGCGTAGCATTTTAACCGCAACCTCCTGGCCCGACAGGCCGGATAGCAGCCCAACTTCTGAGTAGTGCTTAAATTTACTCTTAAAACGCCATTGTACTATAAAGCTAACAATGGCAACCAGGATCATCAGGAACCAGGCAGAGTTATATCCAATATAGGCTGTTATAAATGATAAGTGATTCATTTGTTAAGTCAAAATTAAAAAGTCAAAATTCAAAAATGATTGGCATGTAATAACACGCTCAATCTGTGTACGTATGCTCACAAGTATTTCTAACTACATATTCAAAAACCATTCCGCTCAAACATGCATGTCAAAAGTAATGCCCTCAGAGATAGGTTTTGATTTTTGACTTTTCAATTTTTCACAATGTGTTTATTTTTTTTTATGGTGTTCAAGAGTGCTTCGCAATTTTTACTTTTGACTTACTATGTTTTCCTATTGGGAGCGAACTTCTTTTATTGATAACGCCGATGTAATTATCATTGGCAGCGGCCTGGTGGGCTTAAGTGCCGCCCTGCATTTAAAAAATCAGCAGCCATTGCTTAAAGTACTGGTGCTTGAGCGGGGCTTTTTACCAAGCGGTGCCAGTACTAAAAACGCTGGTTTTGCCTGTTTTGGCACAGTTAGCGAGCAAATTGAAGTAATAAACCGATCATCAGAAGCAGAGGCCATGCATTTGGTTGATTATAAATGGCGCGGCCTGCAGCGCCTGCGGCAAAACCTTGGCGATAAGAATATTGATTACCATCAACACGGCGGCCATGAGTTGTTTATGATTGATGAAGCCCAGGCTGCAGACATAGCTTTGGATCAGGTTGATCATCTGAATAAATTATTGCATCCCATTATCGGTACCACTGACATTTATGCAGTTGCGAATGAAAAAATTGCAGATTTTGGCTTTAATAATGTAGCCGGCATAATTTATAACCGCTTTGAAGGCCAAATTGACACCGGTAAAATGATGCGGACTTTATTGTATAAAGTGTATGAATTGGGGGTGTTGGTTTTAAATAATGTGCAGGTATCGGCAATTGAGCACGAGGCCGCTTGCGTTAGGTTGCAAACTACACAGGGTGCCTTTAAGGCAGGTAAGGTAATACTGGCAACAAATGCATTTGCCAGCCAGTTGTATCCGGAATTGGATGTAGTACCCGGCAGGGGCCAGGTATTGGTAACAAAACCTATAGATGGTTTAAAACTAAAGGGTACCTATCATTTTAATGAGGGGTACTATTATTTCAGGAACATTGATAACCGTGTGCTGTTTGGCGGCGGCCGCAACCTGAATTATAAGGCCGAAGAAACCTGGGAGTTTGGGCATACAGATGAGGTTAAGGAAAAACTCTTATCCTATTTGGCCGAAGTTATCCTCCCCGATCAAAAAACAGAGATTGATTACTGGTGGAGCGGCATCATGGGTTTCGGCGAACAACTAAGCCCGATAGTGAAAGCGATACAGCCCCATGTGTTCTGCGCGGTACGCTGTAACGGCATGGGCATAGCAATGGGGAGCCTGGTGGGCGAGGAAGTGGCAGAACTGGTATTACGCGATATTTAACAATAGTAAATGCCAATCCAATTAGATTGTAAGCGACACACTAATGACCAATGACGCGCAGCAAATGACCGCGCAGCGAAGTGACTAATTAGCCAGAAAAGCGTACCTGTCATCGGCAAACGTGTTGCCTTGTTTTACATCGCCGGTTTCATAACCTTTTTTAAACCAGTAAACGCGCTGGGCGCTGGTGCCGTGGGTAAAGCTGTCGGGTTCCACATGTCCCTGGCTTTGTTTTTGCAAACGGTCGTCGCCAATGGCGTTGGCGGCGTTCAGGGCGTCTTCTATATCTTTTTCGTTAATTACTTTGTTGATGCTTTGCTCATAATGGGCCCAAACACCCGCATAAAAATCGGCCTGCAGCTCCAGCTTTACCGATAGTTTGTTGTATTCGCGTTGGCTCATCCGGCTGCGGGCCTGGTCCATTTTTGCACTTACACCCAGCAGGTTTTGCACATGGTGCCCAACTTCGTGCGCTATCACGTAGGCATTGGCAAAGTCGCCGCCGGCGCCAAAACGTGTTTTAAGTTCGTCGTAAAAACTCAAATCGATATATACTTTGGCATCGCCGGGGCAGTAAAACGGCCCGGTAGCCGAGCTGGCGTTACCGCAGGCCGATTGCACATAATCGGTAAATAAAACCAACTTAGGATCCTGGTACTGCCGGCCCATATCGCTAAATAGTTTGCCCCAAATGTCTTCGGTATCCTTAAGTACTACACGCACAAATTTTTTGCCGTTGTCTTCCGGTGCATTGGGGTTTTGTTGTTCGGTTTGCTGTTGCTGGTCGCTGCTACCCTGGTTAAGCAGCTGCGATGGGTTTATTCCCGTAAACATATAAATTACGGCCCCAATAAGGCCCAGTATTCCGCCGCCAATTGCTATACCGCGACCACCGCCGCTGCCACGCTGATCTTCTACATTATCGCTTTCGCCCCTGCCAAACCATTGCATAATTTTGTGCTTTTTTAGGGGTAACAGGAAAAGCGGTTAGAATGTTTGAGAAGGCTGGTAGATTACTTTATCTCGAACACAGCTCTTACCTGGAAGCTTAACTTTATCTTTTTATAGTTGATGTCTGATTCGGCGGGTGCAGCGTTGGTTCGCATAGTGCTGTTAGCGTATATTGATGAGGGGCTGCTAAAATAGCTGGGGATTGGTTCTGTTTCGTCGATAGTAACCGGTCGGCCTAATTTCTCGCCTAAAGCATCAAGCATATATGTTGCCTTATCCCGCGCGGCGATAAGGGCGTTGATCTTGAGTTCGCGTTTTAATTCAACCCTTTTCGAATACTCATAGCTTTGTACCTCGGTTGATGAAACACCTTTGGGATTTAATGCGGCAAGGATCTGGTTGTATTTATCCAGGTTATGCACCCGGATGCGATATTGCTTGCCGGCCATAAAATCGGGAGCCTTTTTCTTTTGGTAATAATAGTTCCATCCTGCAACATCATCAATGGTGAAATCTTCTTTGGGGATGCCGGCGTTTTTTACCGCATTTTCAAGTTCGGCCTCGAGCGTAGAAATTGACACATGTTTTTTACCATCCATATATTCCTGCAACGAAATAGACACATTAAGAATATCGGGCGTCACTTCGGCTTCGGCCATGCCGGTAACTACAATTGTGCGACGCGCATCGGCTGCCTGGGCAAATACCTGGCAGGTAAACGGCAGCAGGAGGGCAAGGATAAATAGCTTTTTCATTTGTGTAAAGTTTAATGGTTGTTAATTAATGATACTAAGATAACGTACTATAGGGCAGATTTGTAACCGGGGGGACGAAATATAAGCGGCAACAATATATGATGTTGCCATTACATGGGGAGAAAAATGAAAAAGGCCATCCTAAAAACTTAGGATGGCCTTTTATTTATTTTATCAATCAAAAAGCTCCCCCTTCAGGGGGCATGGGGGCTACTTTATCTCAAATACCGCGTTTATCTGCAGGCTGATCTTGATCTTTTTAAAGTCGATGTCGGATTGAGGTGCATCGGCAACTTTATACATCATGGTGTTGTATTGGCGCGGCTGCGGGAAGCTGCTGTTATCGCTTTCGGTAATATTAAGCACATCGCCCAGTTTGTTGCCAAGTCCGCTTAATAAAAATGAAGCCTTATCGCGTGCCGAAAGCAGGGCTTTAAGTTTCAGTTCGTTTTTCAGCTCGTTTATTTTTGAATAGTCGTAGCTGTCGATATTGGTTGACTGTATGCCTTTGGGATCTATTTTAGATACAATCTGGTTAAATTTGTTCAGGTCTTTTATCCGTAGCCCATATTGTTTGCCGGCTAAAAAATCGGGCTGTTTCTTTTTTTGGAAGGTATTGTTCCAGGCCGATACGTTGTTTACGGTAAAATCAGCGGCAGGTATGCCCGCATCTTTAACAGCTTTTTCAAGCTGGTCTTCCAGGTCCGAGATCTGGATGTGTTTTTTACCATCCATATATTCCTGTAGCGATATGGTAACGTTGATGATATCGGGGGTAACTTCCTGCTCGGCGGTGCCGGTAACTTCTATTTTGCGGCGCAAGTCAACAGCCTGCGCAAAGGCTCCGTAAGTAAATGTTAGCAGGGTGGCAATGATGAATAGCTTCTTCATGATGTAATGTGTATGGTTATTTTTTTGTTTGTATGACTGTAATGACGGGCAGATAGTTTAATATGTAACAGGTATAATGAACTATTGTTGGGCCTTGAATACCGGGGTAATGAAAAACCAGGAGGATTTGTTTTGTTTTTTTCGACCCATGCCTGTAAGGCAACTATTTAAAAACCGTTTGGGTTTATGGTGGTTACATCATATGGTAATAACAGGCAAACGATAAATATTTTGATATGAGATCTATCTGGAAAGGTTCAATTGGTTTTGGATTGGTTAGCATCCCGGTTAAGCTGTATTCGGCAGTGCAAACAAGTTCGCTTGATTTGGATATGCTGGATAGCCGGGATCATTCACGCATCAGGTATCAGCGGGTAAACGAGAAAACGCATAAGGAAGTACCCTACGATAAAATTGTGAAGGGCTACAAACTGGCCAATGACGATTATGTGATTGTAGAGGACCAGGATTTTGAGGATGCCGCCCCCGAAAAAAGTAAAATCATTGAGATTGAAAGTTTTGTGGATATTGCCGACGTAAACCCTATGTTTTACGAAACATCCTACTATACCGAGCCGGATACCAAAAGTAACAAGGCCTATGCCCTTTTGCTGAAAGCCCTCATCCAGTCAAAAAAAGCGGGGCTGGCGCGCTTTGTATTGCGCAGTACCGAAAGCCTGTGCATTGTACACCCGGTTGATCATGCGCTGGTAGTTACCCGCATTCGTTTTGCGCAGGAAATACGCAGTGCCGAAGACCTGGATATAGCCAAAGATGTAACGGTAAGTAAAAAAGAACTTGACGTTGGCCTTGCCCTTATTAACCAATATGCCGAGGATTTTGACGTATCTAAATTCAAAGACGAATACAATGACGAGTTGCTAAAAATTATCAAAGCAAAATCAAAAGGTAAACGGGCTACGGTTAAAAAACTTAGACCGCGTGAAACCGGCAGCGATGATCTGTACGATCAGTTGATGAGCAGTTTGAAAAAGAAAGCCTGACGAATTTTTAAGGGATACAAAGCAGAAACGCGCTTTAGTACAATGACCAGGTTTTGCGGTTTTTAGATATATAGAGACACAAATTGTTGTGTCTCTATATAATATGTCTGTCTCAGTAGAAATTACATCGATAAAATCTCAACCAGTTTCAACAGGTTGGGATTAATCTCTACATGGTGTTTAATGGCGTGCTCAAACGGTGTATAGGCAATTTCGTTGTGGATGATACCAATCATCTCGTTGCGGTGGCCGTCTCTCAATGCTTCAACAGCGGCTGCGCCTACCCGACTGGCCAATACCCTATCCATACAGCTTGGGGCGCCACCACGTTGGATGTGTCCCAATATAGATATACGGGTATCATAATTAGGAAAACGCTCCTGTACCAGGCGCCCTACTTCAAATGCGCCACCGGCTTCTTCGCCTTCGGCAACAATTACAATACGCGATGTTTTATCTTTACGGCCGTGCTCAAGGCGGTTAAATAAGCCTTCCATGCCACCTTTATGTTCGGGGATAAGTATAGCTTCCGCTCCTGCGGCAATACCTGTACGTAAAGCAATCAGGCCCGAGTCGCGGCCCATTACCTCAACTATAAAAAGGCGGTCATGTGATTCTGCAGTGTCGCGAATTTTATCTACAGCCTCAACAACCGTATTAATGGCAGTATCATAACCTATGGTAAAATCGGTACCCATTAAATCGTTATCAATAGTGCCTGGCAGGCCAATGATGGGCACATCATATTCGGCACCAAAAACCTTGGCCCCGGTAAATGTACCATCGCCACCAATACCTACAAGGGCATCAATGTTATTCTTTTTAAGATGGTCATATGCCTGCTGGCGGCCTTCGGGCGTGCGGAAGTTATCGCAGCGTGCGGTTTTTAGTATAGTACCGCCGCGTTGAATAATGTTTGAAACCGATTTGCGGTTCATGGGTACAAAATCGCCCTTGGTCATGCCTTCATAACCACGGCGAATGCCCATCACCTCGATACCATAATATATAGCCGTACGTACAACCGCCCTGATGGCAGCGTTCATGCCCGGCGAATCTCCGCCCGAAGTATAAAGTCCTATTTTTTTAATCTGCGTCATTTTTTATCCTGATATGGCCTGTTTGCCCTACCTTAAAAAATTGAATAATTTAATTAGTGGCTTTTAAACAACCCCGTAACCAAAAAACGCGGCAAACTTTTAAAAGTTGCCGCGAATTTACACTTAATTTTTTAACGCTGTATCACTTTTTATAAGCGGCTATACCACTATCTAAAAATTTGATGTAACGGTCAATATGGTAGTCGGCATTATAGTGTGGCAAAACAGTTCCTTTTTTATCGGTCATTTCCTTGCCATCGCTATCAAGCATCACATATAATGGCTGCGAATTTGAGTTGAAACGGCTCGCCTCCAGTTCGCTCCACTTATCGCCAATATTGGTTATCTTTTTAAAACTGTAAGTTGATGTGTACTGATCTTTAATATCTAAGGCCGCTTTATCATCTACCACAAGTTGTAAAAGAACAAAGTCGTTCTGCAGTTTACTAAATACCACCGGGTCCGACCATACGTTGGCTTCCATGTTTCGGCAGTTAACGCAGGCAAAGCCTGTAAAATCAATCAGTATTGGTTTGTGCAGTTCTTTTGAAACCTGCAAAGCCTGGTCGTAATCAAACCAGGGGGCCAAACCTCTTATCGTAAGCGCCGAATAATTTGCAGCATATTTTCGCTCTTTGCCATCTTGTTTTGATGTTGTGGAAGTAGCACCTCCCGGTATTGGCGACAGATCAAAGTCCTGCGTGCCTATTGGTGGTAAAAAGGCCCCGATAGATTTGAGCGGGGCGCCCCATAAACCCGGGATCATATAAACAACGAATGCAAATACAATTATTGATAAAAACACCCTCGGGATAGAGAGGTATGGCGCATCGCTATCATGCGAAAATTTAATTTTGCCTAACAAGTATAGCCCTACCATTATACCAATGGCTATCCAAAGCGATAAAAACACTTCCCTGTCAAACCAATGCCAATGATAGGCCAGGTCAACATTTGATAGGAACTTTAGGGCGAAAGCGAGTTCAAGGAAGCCCAAAACTACCTTCACACTGTTTAGCCACCCGCCCGATTTCGGTAAGCTTTTTAAAGCAGAGGGGAACAAAGCAAAAATAGTAAACGGCAATGCCAGCGCTAAAGAAAAGCCAAACATCCCCATTGCCGGCCCAAGCCTGTCGCCTTTTGAGGCGGCATCTACCAGCAGTGTGCCTATAATAGGCCCGGTACATGAAAACGAAACAACCACCAGGGTAGATGCCATAAAAAAGATGCCTGCAAGGCCACCCTTGTCGGCATTTTCGTCGAGCTTGTTGGCCAGTGAACTTGGCAATGTAATTTCAAATGCGCCCAGGAATGATATACCAAAAACAATAAGCAGCAGGAAGAAAAACATATTGAATATGCCATTTGTAGCCAGCTGATTGAGGGCGCTTGAGCCAAAAATTATAGAGATTAATAATCCAAGTGTTACGTATATTACAATGATAGATACCCCGTAAATAGAGGATTGCATAATTGCTTTACTGCGGCTGCCGCTCTTTTTAGTAAAAAAGCTAACGGTTAATGGCAATAACGGATAAATACAAGGGAGTATTACAGCGGTAAAGCCACCAATAAGACCCTCTATAAATATTTGCCAAAGTGTTTTTGGCGCCTCGGGTTTTGAATGAGCCGCTTGTTTGGCAGCAACTACCGATTGTTTTGCTGCCGCTGCCGCTTGTTGCGAAAGTTTTTCTGCATCCTGCATTGCCGCCTTTTTACGTATGGCAATACTATCGGCTGCGGTAGGTATATCGGTAAATTGTATATCGGCGGGAGCCGCTACTGTATCTTTGCCGCTTTTTTGCGCTGCGTAAACCGGTTTTGGCGCGTTTAAGCCAAATATAATAAGCATGGTTACTACAGCTATTAACGTTGGTAACCAGTTGATCTTTTTAAATAGGTTCATCTTTTTATTCCCTGGTAATTATTTGCCTAAAGGAATGGTGAAATCTACATCATCTGGTGGAAGGCATTTTTTATCGTTACAGGTCATATAAGTAAGTTTTCCTGTAATCGCTGTTGCTGTTGCCGATTTTAAGCTTACTTTTTGCGAAAAAACAACCTCTTTTTCAAAATAAGTAACGTTCATTTTGAATGATTCCTCGTATTTAGATAGTGGTTTTGGTTCGGTGGTTTTGCCAACCGGGGCAAAATCTTTCGATTTTGAAAACACAAACGAAGTAGCTATCGGGCCGCCATCGCCAACATTAAGCGAATAAATGTGCCAGCCCGGTTGTATGGTTGCCTTTAAATATACAACGGCTTCTTTGCTGTTCAGCTTTTTTGCGGCGTATGCCCAGCGTACCGGTGTTTCAATTTGCGCATAGGCCCCGGCGCAAATAACCAGCGCCACCATCATTAACAATAACTTTTTCATGTATTATTTATTTAAAAATTCAATTTGTTTTAAGCTAAACTCGCGGGTGCCAAAATTATTATGTTCAACTACCAGTAGCCCTTCATCTTTCACCCCAACAATGGTTCCCCTAAACGTTTCACCATCTGACCGGAAATCCCTTACTTCGTTTAACCAGTATAGTCGGTTTAAATAAGCGTTCCTTACAAACAAAAATTTACCGGCTTTAAGCTTAAGATAGTATCCTTCAATATGCCCGCAAATTTCTAATAATAAAGCTCGTAAATCATAATCCTTTTGTAATATCTGCTTTACAGATATGGCATTGCCGGCACCCGCCTCAAAATGCTCCTGGTTTATGTTAAGGCCTATACCAATAATGGCATCTTTTATCCTGTCGCCATGCAGGTGTGTTTCAATCAAAATACCGCCAAGTTTGTGGTCGTCATAATAAATGTCGTTTGGCCATTTTATTTTTAAGCGGTCGCCCAGCAGCGGATTAAGGGCTTCAATTACCCCCAGGCTTATCACCCGCGTAAGGTCAAACTGTTGTAAAACTGGTAAAAATGAGGGGGTTAGCAAAATGCTGAAAGTTAGGTTTTTGCCCGGCTGGCTATGCCATTTGTTTTGTTGCTGCCCCCGGCCGGCAAATTGGCTTTCTGCCATAATGGCTGTACCTTCGGGCAATGGCTTGGAATTTGACAGTAATGTTTTAAGGTAAGTGTTGGTTGAATCAACTTCTTTAATTGTTACTAAATTTTGACCAACAAATAATGCCGAAAATATGTTATTTTGCAAAGTGTAATAATTTTTAACCAAAAAACGTTCAAAACTAATTCTTTTTGATGGTAAAAAATAAAAAGGTAGGGCAATCAACCTATATTTCTGAACTTGCGATACATGGTATCCAGGAAAAAAAAGGTAATGAAATTGTAAGGTTAGACCTTCGTAACCTAAATAGTTCGGTAACAGATTACTTTGTAGTTTGCCATGCCGACTCGACCACGCAGGTAAAAGCGATAGCCAACAGCATTGAAGATGAAATTTTTAAGGCAACCCAAACCGAGCCCTGGCGCAAAGAAGGTTTGGAATATGGCGAGTGGATACTGCTTGATTATGTGGATGTTGTGATTCACGTTTTCCGGACAGACAAGCGTGAATTTTATGGCGTAGAAGAATTGTGGGGTGATGCCGAAATAAAATATTACAAAAGCGCTTAAGCGATAGTCACATAAAGGCTTGCAATAGCGTCATGGTAATAACCTTGTTTTTTAAATTATAGATAGTAAGTTTGAGCTCGTAACAAAGAGATGAAAGATAACGATAATAAATCAGAAAGTCCGAAACCGATCAGGAAGATCCTGAATAAAAAAACGCCGCCTAAGCCACCTAAGTTTAATATTATGTGGATTTATGGCATCATTGTTTTAGCGTTCCTGCTTGCAACAACCTTGTTAAGCAACGATACGGGTAAACGGATAACCTACCAGGACTTTGAAACCAAGATGCTTAAACAGCATGATGTTGAAAAAATTATAGCTTATAAAAGCGGCGATTTGATCATTGGGGAAGTATATATTAAAAAACAAAGCCTTGATACCAAGCCAGAATATACTGCCCTTGGTAAAGAGCAACACATGTTTGCAGGAAGCAGCGGCCCCCAGTATACTTTTACCGATGACTCTTTCGAGAGCCTGAAAAAATCAATTGCTGCAGCACAAGCTGCCGACCCATCTTTAAGTGATGTTTCGCTTGAATTGCAACAGGGCCGCGAAAGCTTTTTATCAAACTGGCTTGTACAGGGTGTAATTATGGTGATATTATTTGCAGCAGTGTGGATATTTATTATGCGCCGTATGAGTGGTGGTTCGGGCGGTGGCCCGGGTGGCCAGATATTCAATATCGGCAAATCAAAAGCAACCTTGTTTGATAAAGAGGCACAGGTAACCGTTACATTTAATGATGTTGCCGGTTTAGAAGAAGCCAAGCAAGAGGTGATGGAGATTGTAGATTTCCTAAAAAATCCTAAAAAATACACCAACCTGGGTGGTAAAATTCCTAAAGGCGCATTGCTTGTAGGTTCGCCGGGTACGGGTAAAACTTTATTGGCAAAAGCCGTTGCCGGCGAAGCTCATGTTCCCTTCTTCTCCCTTTCAGGATCTGACTTTGTGGAGATGTTTGTGGGTGTAGGTGCATCACGTGTGCGCGACTTGTTCCGCCAGGCAAAAGATAAAGCGCCATGTATTATATTTATTGACGAGATTGATGCCATTGGCCGTGCCCGTGGTAAAAACAATATTGTTGGTGGTAATGACGAACGCGAAAATACATTGAACCAGTTGTTGGTTGAGATGGATGGTTTTGGTACCGATTCGGGTATCATTATCCTTGCCGCAACCAACCGCCCCGATGTATTGGATTCGGCCTTATTACGTCCCGGACGTTTTGACAGGCAGGTATCTATTGATAAACCTGATTTGAATGGCCGTGAGCAGATCTTTAAAGTTCACTTAAAACCGCTTAAATTATCTGATGATGTTGATGCCAAAAAATTATCGGCACAAACCCCTGGTTTTGCAGGTGCCGAAATTGCCAACGTTTGTAACGAGGCTGCCCTTATAGCGGCCCGTAAAAACAAAGAGGCGGTTGACATGTCTGATTTTCAGGATGCGGTTGACCGTGTAATTGGTGGTTTGGAGAAAAAGAACACGCTGATTTCGCCCGAAGAAAAACGCGTGGTAGCTTACCACGAAGCCGGCCATGCTATAGCCGGATGGTTTTTAGAGCATACCGATCCGTTGGTTAAAGTTTCTATCGTGCCGCGTGGTGTTGCGGCTTTAGGATATGCCCAGTACTTGCCAAACGAAAGGTTCCTGGTTGCTAAAGAAGAGTTGATTGATGATATGATATTATCAATGGGCGGCCGTGTTGCCGAAGATATTACTTTCGGTAAAATCACCACTGGTGCCTTGAGCGATTTGGAACGCATTACCCGCCTGGCTTATGGCATGGTGAAAATTTATGGTATGAATGGTAAAGTTGGTAACGTATCGTTTTACGATCCGCAAGGCGAAAACCAGTTTAGCAAACCATACTCTGATGTTACCGCAAACCTCATTGACTCGGAAGTAAGAAGCTTGGTTGAGGATGTATACGCCAAAACAAAAGAGTTGCTGATAAAACACCGCGACGGATTAGAAAAAGTTGCGAAAAAGTTATTGGAGAAAGAAGTATTGTTCCAGGCCGACCTGGAAGAGCTTTTGGGCAAACGTCCTTTTGAGCACCGTACCGCTTATGATAAGTTTGTAAACGGCGAACCAACGTTAGTACCTGATAATAATGCGATACCCGAGAATGTGATCAATCCTGAGTTATCAAGGATGGATGAGCCGGATCCGAAGTTTTAATTAAATACTATATAAAAAAGCCATCAGCTTAGCTGGTGGCTTTCCTTTTTTATACTATGAGGGATATTACCACATCAAAAGAAAAACTGCTAAAGAAGATCCGCAAGGCACTACTGGAGAAAAGGGACAACCCATATCCCCAACTGGAAGACCTGCCGCTTTACGCAACCGATGATGAAATACCCGAAGTTGTTTTTGCCGAACAATTTACCGCCGTTAACGGCCAGTTTATTTTTTGCGAGGACGAGGTACAATTTATAGAAACCCTGCTTACCCTGGCCGAAGAGCGTAACTGGCACAAAATATACTGCTGGGAGCCCGGCCTGCAGGAGGTACTTACCCGCTTTGAATACCCCTTTTACGAAACCGATAAAGACTTTGAACTGGCCGAGGTAGGTTTTACCCTGTGCGAGGCTTTAATAGCCCGTAATGGCAGTATATTGTTATCTAACGGCAATATGGCCGGCCGGCGCTTAAGTATCTATCCGCCGGTACACATTGTGCTGGCTTATACATCGCAAATGGTAATGGATATTAAGGATGGGTTTAAACTGTTAAAAAATAAATACGGCAACCGCCTGCCCTCCATGATCACCAATGTAACCGGCCCCAGCCGCACTGCCGATATTGAGAAGACCCTGGTACTTGGCGCACACGGCCCCAAAGAGCTTTTTGTTTTTTTATTAGACGACTCGAACGAGGGTTAATATCTCAGCTATTTTTTGAATTATATTCCGGCCGCATACCCATTGCGTCGCCTGAATTTATTGGTGGGTATTAGCTAACTCTTCCTGCACATCTTGACTGTGGAATAACCGGAAAAGATTAGAAAATATTATTAAAATATCGCCGGCTGCTAAATTATAATTTAAATAAATTATAATTGTTTATAATAACCCAATGCGGTGTTAAACACGTATAACCCTAACTAAAAACCCCCTTATTAACATGAAGAAAATTGATTTAACCGAAGCAAAAAAAATGGTAGACCACTACCATGCCACCCGTAAAAACGTTATCGACAAAACACACGGTATTAATGATACCAAATCTGTTTGGTTTGATATCGGCGCATTTAAAGATTTTGTAAACAAATTACCGGCACATGCTACCGGCGTGCGGGTACATTTGGCCAGTTATGATGAAACACACCCTACCTCACCTGGCCAAACAACCGTGGTTTTTGCAGGGACGGTAAACAAGGACGACGTGCACGCCGATGCTCTTTCAGAAGGGGTGGCGCTCGCCGATGGGTTAGATCCTGTAAATCAAGGGAAGAATTGCCCGCCTGAGTGTCCCTGATTTTTAATTGACTAATCTAACATTCAATATTTATGCAGATTTTTGTAAGGAACTAAAACTTAATGAACGTAAATATTGAATGCTATATAATTTTTACTTAGTCTCGCTCCCTATAACTTTTGCTTTTTGCCTTTATGCTTACAAGAATCTTGATAGGAACTTTAAATGGTTCCTGCCGTACTTTGCTTTTGTAATTATTTACGAAGCGGCTAATTATTTTGGTTTAATGCTGCTGGAAAAAAGTAATGCCTGGTGCAATAACCTGGAGGGCTTACTGGAGCTTGTGCTTTTTACATGGTTTTTAGCCTCGCTTGTAAACAGTGAACTATATAGAAAGGCTGTTTATAAATTGGCGATAATACCAATGTTGCTTTCTTTGATTGATATTATATATATACAAGGATTTTTCAAACGTGCTACCATTGCAATAGTACTGCAGGGTTTATTTCTCGTGGTGTTAATATGTATTTATTATCGTTCACTATTTGAAGAGGCCGATGAGCATTTAAACCTTTTAAAACATCCACCATTTTTAGCTGCAACAGGTCTGCTTTTTTTCTTCCTATCAAATACGTTGTTCTATGCTTGCTTTAGTTATATGATATATAAGAATAATTACCATTTTTATATCGTTGCGACGAGTATTCCCGGGATTTCAAACCTGTTATTAAACGGCCTTTTGGCATACGCTTTCTTATGTTCTTCGAAAGGGAATACGGGCACTATAAACGATTCTACAAATGAGAATTAGTTTATCGATGCCAAATATATTATTACTTAGCGCTCCTCATGTTATTTTTGTATCATACGTATTACGCTTCATTATTTGTAACAGCAGTTTTCTGCTTATACGCCTATAAATATCTCGACGCAAATTTTAAATGGCTTTTGCCATTCATCTTGTTTTGTATCGTGTTTGAAACCGCAAGTGAATTCGATTGGCTGGTAATTAACCACACTAATGCTTCTGCAACTAATTTTGAGGAGATAATAGAATTCATATTATATGCCCGCTTTTTGCTGTCGCTTTCAGACCGCCGATTGTATATACGAAAAGCCTACGTGTGTTTTGGGATAATATTACTTTTCGGCGTTATCAATATGGCCGTTTTACAAGGGTTTTGGAAAATGAATACTATTACAATGGTATTACAGTCGTTGTTCATAATTACTTTAGTGGTCAATTATTACTACAGAACACTTGATAAAGCAGAAAAGGGTTTAGAACTGATAAAACATCCTCCCTTTTTAATAGTAACCGGTTTGCTCTTTTACTTTCTTGGGAAATTCTTTTTGTACATATGTTTTAGTTATATGGCATATAAAAATAACTATGATTTCTACATTCTTGCAGCTACCATTCCTGGCCTATCCAACCTGTTACTTAATTTCATGTTGATGTATGCGTTTTTCTGTGCACGAAGAAATAAGTTAAAAACGACAAATGGATCAATCCCGGCTACATCAGCATTTTTCAAAATCAAAAACTAATGGCGTTTATTAAGTGTCTAAACCGCAGCCTTAATTAACAAATTTTTGCTCCATTTTTGCAGTGGGACCTACATTCAACAAAGCACGTAAATATACTATATCGCATTTATTTTGTATCGTTATTTATAACCTTTTTCTTCTGTATATACGCATATAAGTCGCTTGCTCCCAATCTCAAATGGCTTTTATACCATATATGAAATCAAACAATGAATTAAAGTTATCGTTAACATTGTTGCCACGATTGAGGCGGGGTAGATGGGTTTTGATGTTCAAATCGCTATTGTTATTTTTAACTGATTTAGCACAATTTCGGTAGGTTAAACTGGATATTAATATACTACTATCTTAGCATCTATTAAAAGCAATATTGAATGCTGTTATTTAATTCTTTCTCTCCCTTTAACACTTGCAGCCTGCTTTTACGCTTATAAATCATTCGATGATAGTTTTAAGCCTTTTCTGCCATATCTTGCTTTGATAACAGCATATGTAACCGCAGACTTTTTTAATCTGCTAACCATTAACCATAGCAATGCATGGTGCAATAATTTAGCGAATATATTGGATTTTACGATGTTCGCTTATTTTATCATATCGCAGGATAAGAGGTTCTTATATAAAAGAAGTGCATATATATCAGGAAGTGTTGTAATGTTATTATCTTTTATCGATATTTTTTTTATTCAAGGGTTTTGGCATCGGGCAACTTTAGCAATTGTATTACAGGGATTGTTTATTTTAACATTGGTTTGTATTTATTATTACAACTTGCTTGTAGAGGCGCCGGAACATCTTTTTTTGTTAAGGCATCCGCCATTTTTAGCGGCTACCGGATTGCTTTTCTATTTTCTTTCGCTTACTTTTTACTATTCCTTTTTTAGCTATATGCTATATAAAAATACTTATCACTTTGCTATCTTGGCATCTACAATAGTAGGAATTGCCAACCTAATGCTAAACGCTATTTTAATTTATGCTTTTATATGCTCTTCTAAAAACAGTAAAGGCTTTAGAAATGAACTTCAATAAACAATCTGGATTGTATTAATACTATATGTTATATAATGTTTATTGCGTATCGCTCGTTGTAGCTTTTTTGTATTGTATATATACCTATAGACAAATAGACAAAACCTTGAAAGTTTTTCTAATTTGTTTATCCGTTGGAGTGCTGTATGAATCTGCTGACATGCTTGGTTGGACAAGATTTAATCATACCAACGCCTGGCTGGCAAACTTCGAGGAGCTATTTGAGTTTATAATTTACACTTATTTTTTTACTTCGCTCGAAAAAAACCGACGTTATAAAAGCACTGTGTATAAATACGCATGCATTGTTATAGTAATAACCATCATAGATAATCTTTTTATTCAAGGATTTTGGAAGCTAAATACATTGGCTATGGTGATTCAGTCGCTATTTGTTCTCTTGTTGATAGGAATTTATTATTATAAACTCTTGGACAAAGAGGGGCAAATTGTTCTATTACGGCATCCTGCTTTTTTAGTCGCTACAGGTTTGCTTTTTTATTTTCTTGCAAAAACATTTTATTATTCTTGTTTTAGCCTAATGGCATACAAAAGCAATTACTCATTTCTTATACTAACCCGCGTTATACTTGGCCTTGCTAATTTGATGCTTTATACTTTGTTATTATATGCCTTTTTCTGTTCTTCTAAAGCAACAAAGTTATCTTTACAACGGTCAGAAATGAAAGCCAACCCGTAAATGTCGTAAGTCTTTTTCGCCGGACTTTTGAGCTATATATAATATGAAAATAGCCGCTATTTTCTTATCCTTGCAATTGAGCAGTCGGGAAATTAGAAACTATTGCTCAATCCTCCTTTAACTACTGCCTTTTTATGCTTTTCAAAGACGAAGAAGTTATCCTTATAATTATCGCTGGTACAGCGTTACTGCTTTTGCTGGGGTTCTTTATGGTCGGTTTTTTATTGATGTTTCAAAAAAAGCAAAATAAAAATGCCATGGAAAAGGCCGAATTGAAATCATCATTTAAGCAGGAATTGCTAAAAACCCGAATAGAGATACAGGAGGAAACCCTGAACTATGTTAGTCGCGAGATGCATGATAACATTACACAGGTACTATCATTTGTAAAACTCAATATGGGCCTGCTGGCCAACAAGCTCGGCGGCGAGGAAAAAGTAAAGTTGAACGACAGTCGCGAACTTATAGCGCAAACCATCACAGATTTACGTAACCTTTCAAAAAGTTTAAGCTTTGAACATATCAACTCCTTAGGCCTGGTAAAAACGTTGGAACTGGAAGCGATAAGGGTAAACAAAAGCGGCCTTATTAATATGGACTTAAACGTTGAGGGCGAAATTTATACCCTTGGCGAACAGCGCGAACTGGTATTGTTCAGGATATTCCAGGAGGCGCTTAATAACGCGTTGAAACATGCGGATGCAGCAAACATTAAAATCGGTTTGTATTATAATGCACAAATGTTTAATTTGACCATCGAAGATGATGGCGCAGGTTTCCAACCCGAATTGCTGACCGACAAGAGCGGATCGGGATTGCGTAACATGAAAAATAGGGCGGGCTTGATTGGGGCAGAGGCTGTTATAACCAGTTCGCTCAAACAAGGCTGTACTATTAAGTTATCACTTAATCCCCTGGTTGAAGAAAATTATGCTAACGAAACCCATTCAAATAGCCCTGGTAGATGATCATCGCCTTTTCAGGAGTGGCATTGCAGCGCTCATTGATAGCTTTGGCGGCTATAATATACTATTTGAAGCCGCGCACGGGCAAGAGTTAATACGAAGTATCGATTCTGGCCTTGTTCCCGATATTATTTTGCTTGATATTAATATGCCTGTGATGGACGGTATATCTACCGCTCAATGGCTTCGCAAATACCATCCGTCTATCCGCATCATTATCCTGTCTATGTTTGAAGATGCCGAGAAGGTATTATTAATGGTAAGGGCTGGCGTAAAAGGATATTTGCTGAAGGATGCCGAGCCGGACGAGTTTGAACGTGCGCTGATCAAAGTAAGCGAAGGCGACCTGTTTTACCCGGATTTTGTTACCCGCCACCTGTTAAATAATTTCAATATTGATAAGGAAGCCCAGGTGCAGCTAAACCCCCGCGAAATTGAGTTTCTACGCCTTACAAGCACCGAACTTACCTACAAGGAGATTGCCGATACCATGAATATCAGCGTGCGTACAGTTGATAGTTTCCGCGATCATCTGTTTGAAAAACTACAGATAAAAAGCCGGGTGGGGCTGGTTTTATACAGCATTAAAAACAAGTTGATAGATTTGTAATTTGCTAATTAATTTAGCAAATTTGCCCTATGGCGCATCAGGACAACCCCGATTTTTTTAAGGGCAGAGGGGCACAGGTTAACACCCACAACAAATTTTTGAAAAGCAAATATGTGGCCGACCATATGGAAGGGCTTGACGAGCCCCTGCTTGAAAACAGCGCCACGCAGCTTTTTGAAGAAACCCCTAAAAAAATTGTAAGCGAATCAAATAGCCCCGATTTAAGCCACATGTACTCTATAAACCCCTACCAGGGCTGCGAGCATGGTTGTATTTACTGCTATGCCCGCAACACGCATGAGTACTATGGCTTTAGCGCCGGCCTTGATTTTGAACGCAAAATTATCGTAAAGCGCAATGCCCCGGAGTTGCTCGAGCAATATTTTAATAGAAAGAATTATAAACCGGTATGCATCCTGCTATCGGGCAATACCGATTGTTACCAGCCCATTGAACGCGATTTGCAAATTACCCGGCGGTTGCTGGAGGTTTTCCTGAAATATAAAAATCCGGTAGCCATCATCACCAAAAACAACCTGGTACTGCGCGACCTGGATATTTTGACCGAGTTGGCCGCCATGAACCTGGTACATGTTAACGTATCAATTACTTCGCTTGATGAACAACTTCGCCAAAAACTGGAACCAAGAACGGTTACCGCGACCGGCAGGTTGGCTGTTGTTCAAAAGCTATCAGAAAAAGGCATTCCGGTACGGGTAATGGCGGCGCCTATTATTCCGGGCCTTAACAGCAACGAAGTGCCTAACATTATCAAGGCTGCAGCCGATAGGGGCGCTTTGGCTGCCGGATTTACCATAGTGCGCCTTAACGGGAGTATTGCCGAATTATTTAGCGACTGGATCTATAAAGCTTTCCCCAATCGTGCCGAAAAGGTGTTGAACATGATTCGCTCCTGCCACGACGGCAACCTGAATGATAGCGACTTTGGCAGGCGCATGAGCGGTGAAGGAAAGGTAGCCGAATCTATCCACCAGATGTTCAGGATGGCCTGTAACCGATTTTTGGATGGCAGGGAAATGCCAGAGTATGACTATAGCTTATTTGTGCCGAGGAAGGGCAAACAGACGAGTATGTTTTAAGCTATTTTGCATCTTTTTTAAGCATGTAAAAGTCAATGATACATCCTATCCCCATACCAGCCACATAACACAGCAAATCGCTCCATAAAAAGCCTGCGCCTAAAACAAGCTTTCCAAACAGGGTATGCCTCAAATTATTTATCCAGGGCGCTTTGTAGAGCTGGCTAAATTCTATCGCGAAGCAAAACAATAAACTTGCAGTAACTACGAATTTTATAGGCTTATTGATAAGCAGGAAGCTCACTATAAAATAAACCATTAGCGCCCAAAGGATATCGCCAACAAACAGGGGGATGCTTTTAAAATGCCGGGAAAGCAGGCCTGTAATTATGGTGGCTGTAATGAGTATAAAATAAAGGAGCCTTGATCTTCGCATAAAAACTCAGCCAACAAAAAAAGGCACCCTGAAGATGCCTTTTATATTAATTTTATAAGTGGTTTGCTTATACAGTTTCGGCTTCTAAGGCCATCTGCTCATCAACCAGGATACGTCCGCAATGCTCGCAAACGATGATCTTTTTGCGTTGACGGATATCCGACTGGCGTTGAGGCGGGATCTGGTTAAAACAGCCAGAGCATGAATCGCGCTGAATGGTTACTACTGCTAAACCATTTTTTGCATTTTGGCGCAAACGGGTATAAGCTGTAAATAAACGCTCTTCGATGTTCGGGATAGCTTTTTCTGCCTGGGCAACAAGGTCGTTCTCTTCTTTTTCAGTTTCGGCAGTAATTACACCTAACTCATCTTTTTTTGCATCCAGATCGTTCTTGCGTGCTTCCAGATCGGCAAGGGCTTTTTCGTATACCTGGGTTTTTGAAGTTATCTCGAAACCATACTCCCTTATCTTCTTCTCACTTACCTGTATATCTAATCCTTGTATCTCAATTTCTTTTGATATGGCATCATACTCGCGGTTGTTCTTAACTTCGTTAAGTTGCGCTTCGTATTTTTTGATGTTGGCCTGAGCATCTTTGATCAGGTTTTTGCGGGTTACAATCTCATCCTCTACATCATCCAGCTCATATTTGATTTTCTGTATGCGGGTTTCAAGGCCTGCAACATCATCTTCCAGATCGGCAACTTCCATTGGCAGTTCGCCACGTACCTGGCGTATTCTGTCAATTTTGGTGTGGATGGTTTGGAGTTCGTATAAAGCTTTAAGCTTCTGTTCTACGGTTTGTTCCATTAAATAAAATATTTGACGGGGTTTGTATTTACTTCTGTTAAACGGACGGCAAAGATAGGGAATTTTTTTCTAATTATTTCATACAATAATTGCACCGTAAATTGTTCACTCTCAAAGTGTCCGATATCGGCAATCACTATCTTTCCTTCGGCATCAAAAAACTCGTGATACTTGTAGTCGGAGGTGATGAAAATGTCGGCTCCGGCGGCTATGGCATGCTTCAGTAAAAAGCCCCCCGAGCCTCCGCAAACAGCCACTTTTTTGATGGGTTTGTGGGTAAAAGCGGTATGCCTTATCACATGCGTGCGCATCTTATCTTTTACATGAAACAAAAACGACTCCTGGTTGGTGGGTACTTCCAACTCGCCAATCATACCCGAACCTACCTGTTGGTTTTGGTTGGTTAAGCTGTACAGGTCATAAGCCACCTCTTCGTAGGGGTGGGCCAATATCAGCGCCATGATTATTTTACTCTCCAGGTTGGCGGGGTAAACGGTTTGAATACAAACCTCACTTTCGCGGTGACGCCTGCCCGGCTCGCCTACATGGGGTATGGTGAGTTCGTTTCCTTTAAAAGTGCCTGTTCCCTCGGCATTAAAGCTAACTTCGCTGTAGTTGCCAATATTACCTGCCCCGGCTGCAAACAAGGCTTCGCGCACGGCATCGGCATGGCTGTGGGGTACAAAGGTAACCAGCTTTTTGATCAGGTTATGTTTGGGCAGCAGTATACGGCAGTTTTTAAGGCCAAGGGTATCGCATATGCGGCTGTTAACCCCATGCATTACATTATCAAGGTTGGTATGAATGGCGTACAGGGCTATGCCCTTGCGTATGGCTTTTTCAACAACGCGCTCCACATATGTTTTGCTGTTAAACTTCTTTAGCCCCCTGAAAACTATGGGGTGATGGGATATAATTAGCTGGCAACCTGTGGCAATGGCTTCGTCAACAACCGCTTCGGTACAATCTAAAGATAGCAGCGCCTGGGATATTTCCTGTTCGGGATGACCTACAATAAGGCCCGCATTATCATAATCTTCCTGGTAAACAAGCGGCGCAAGGCTTTCAAGGTAAGCAGTAAGTGCGGATAGTTTCATGAGCAAATATAGAAATAAGTATGGCCTTGGTTTAAGGCGTCATTAACGCCATCCGGTGACTATCATAAGCCATCTCTTTATTATACTTTAATACAAGCGATTTATTGTTCACCAAATCAACAATTGTACCTATGAGGCAAAAGCCACCGGTAAAAAGGTAAAGTAAACCCATTCCTATTTGCCCCAAAGCAAAACGCTGCACGCCTGCAACCACTATAAAACCAAGCAGGGTAAATATCAGTATTTCCTGTGCCGATTTTCTTTTGCTGCCATAAACCATATAAAAATAGTCGGTTTGGCTTTCGTTGAGGTTTGCCGTAGCTTGTTGTAAAAAGGCCATCTCTTCGGGAGTCATATCCGTAAAGTTCATGTAGTTGCCTTGCTTCATATTCATGTTGGGTAGAGGGTTTGATGTTAGCGGTTTTTCAAATTTAATGTTTTTCCGCTAAAAACAATAGCTTAATTCGGCTTCAAGTTTGCCATGCTGGCGATAGGGGGCAATTTTTTTGTTACTTTTGCCTTTATTGCTAATTGTTGTTTATGAGCGAAGAAAGATCACTGAACTTTATAGAAGAAATTGTTGAAGAAGATATAGCCAACGGCAAGCACGGCGGCCGGGTATTAACCCGTTTCCCGCCCGAGCCTAATGGTTACCTGCATATTGGCCACGCCAAATCTATTTGCCTTAACTTTGGTTTGGCCCAAAAATACAACGGCAAAACCAACCTGCGTTTTGATGATACCAACCCCGTTAAAGAGGATGTTGAATACGTTGACAGCATTAAAGAAGATGTTAAATGGCTGGGCTTTAACTGGGCCGAAGAACTATACGCTTCCGACTATTTCGACCAGCTATATGAGTTTGCGGTAACGCTTATTAAAGCCAACCTGGCCTATGTTGATGATAGCACAGCCGAAGAGATAGCCCATCAAAAAGGCACCCCTACCGAGCCCGGCGTACCCAACCAGTACCGCAGCCGCTCTGTTGAGGAAAATTTGGAGCTGTTTGCCGATATGAAAGCCGGCAAATACCCCGATGGCGCTAAAGTACTGCGTGCCAAGGTTGACCTGGCTGCACCCAACATGCACCTGCGCGACCCTTTGATGTACCGCATTAAACATGCCCATCACCACCGTACCGGCGATGCCTGGTGCATATACCCCATGTACGATTTTGCCCACGGCCAATCGGATGCTATTGAGCAGATTACCCACTCTATTTGTACGCTGGAGTTTATCCCCCACCGGGCTTTGTATGATTGGTTTATCGAAAGGCTGAGCATCTTCCCGTCAAAACAATACGAATTTGCCCGCCTTAACCTCAACTATACCGTAATGAGCAAGCGCAAGCTGCTGCAACTGGTGGTTGAAAAACATGTTGACGGCTGGGACGACCCACGCATGCCTACCATTAGCGGCCTGCGCCGCCGGGGGTATACGCCTGCCAGTATCCGCGAGTTTTGCGAACGCATCGGCGTAGCCAAACGCGAAAACATGATTGATGTTGGCCTGCTGGAGTTCTGTATCCGCGAAGACCTGAACAAAACCGCATGGCGCCGTATGGCCGTGCTCGACCCCATAAAATGTATCCTGACCAACTACCCCGAAGGCGAGGTGGAGATTATGCATGGCGAAAACAACCCCGAAGCCGAAGATGGCGACGGCAGCCGCGAGTTTCCGTTCAGCCGCGAACTTTGGATTGAGCGGGAGGACTTTATGGAAGTGCCACCCAAGAAATTCTTTCGCCTGGGTGTGGGGCTAATGGTGAGGCTAAAAAATGCCTACATCATCCGTTGCGACGATTTTGTGAAGGATGCCGATGGCAACGTAACCGAAATTCATTGCAGCTACCTGCCCGAATCAAAATCGGGTAACGATACCAGCGGCATCAACGTGAAGGGCACCATTCACTGGGTGAGCGTACCACACGCCAAAACTGCCGAAGTAAGGCTTTACGACCGCCTTTTCCAGGTAGAGAACCCACAAAGCGAGGAAGGCGACTTTAAAGATTACATTAACCCAAACAGCCTGCACATTATCCCAACAGCCTATATTGAACCCGACCTGGCCAACGCCACACCCGGCACCGCCGTACAGTTCATGCGCAAAGGATATTTTACGTTAGATAAATACTCAACCAATGATAAGCTGATCTTTAACAGAACAGTAACCTTGAAGGATGGGTGGGTTAAGAAATAGCAGAAAGCCGAAGGCTGAAAGCAAAAAGCCTTTTGAAGCTTAAGGCTTAAAGCAAAAGGCAGAAAGCATACATTGTAAAAGACCAAGGTGAACGGTTTCAATACCATTCACCTTGGTCTTTTTTGGCTTTTTGCTTTCAGCCTTCGGCTTTCAGCTAATATTTACGGTACACATTATACAGCACATTCAAATCCAGCTGGCCCATGGTGGGGCTGTCTTCAAGTTGTACAAAATGGCGTTTAAAGGCGGTTATGGCGGCGGGCAGGTTGCTGGTATCGTAGCCAATGAGGCGCAGGGCGGTGGCGTAGTCGAAGTTATCGGGGGGTAGTTCCAGTAGTTCGTCGGGCCAGTAGCCGAAACCTTTGGTGGCCAGTAGTTTCCAGGGGAATAGCGGGCCCGGATCGGGCTTGCGGGCGGGGGCAATATCCTGGTGACCAATAAAGTTGGCCGTGGGTATGTTATAAGCCTTTTTAAGCTGGGCCAGCAGCGCCAGCAGGCTGCGTACCTGAGGGTCGGTAAAAGGCTCGTGGCCGTTGTTATCAATCTCGATACCTACCGAGCAGCTGTTCATATCGGTAATGCTGCCCCACTTGCTGATGCCGGCCTGCCAGGCGCGCAGGTAATCGTTAAGCATGTGCACCACTTTGCCATCCTTGCCCACCACGTAATGGGCGCTCACCTGCGGTTTTACCAAGGTAAAGGTTTTAATGGTTTGCGCCAGCGAATCCTGGGCTGTATAGTGGATAATTACATAATTGGGCTTGCGGGCGTTAAAGTTAACGGTGCCTATCCACTCGCTGGGAATGGGCAGGCCAAGGCTATCAACCAACATGGCGGGCTGCTCGCGCCCAAACACTTCCAGCAACGAATCGGTTTGGTGGTTGTATACCTTGTTGGTGGCCGCATAGGGCAACACCTTGGGCGAGCACGATGCCACGGTTAACAGTGTAGCCAGGGCCAGTATATAATAAGCGGTGTTTTTCATGGGCGAAGTAAGCTTAAAAGCTAAAGTAAGCAAATAACGCATCGAAGCTCAAAATGTGTGGGTAAAATGTTTGGAGGGGATGGGTTATTGGGCATTTTCAAGTTCCCTCCCTTGGGTCAAACTCGTCTAAACTGGGTTAACATAACTTAACACATTTCAGATGTGGAACTATTCAATTAATTGATAATCAATATTTTATATATTTTTCATGGTTAACATTAAAACTTACGTTTAACGCGATGTAAACCGCAGATGAAAGGGGCGAGTTCTTCAACGCCCACATCGCCGGGGTTGGCAATTGTTTCCGAACCATATTGTTTATAGTTGCCGGCCGTCATATGATCACGCCCGATATTTTTCAATATTCAGCATCTCTGATTTTCGATTGGTCTGTACCCTCGGGGGCTCCTTGAAAATGGATCCAGAGGGGGGGGTAAGGCGAATGCACTTGGTTTTCAGATGGGCTGCAGACCCCAGGCTCCTCTACGAGAGAAAGAATCCCGTGGAGAAGGGGCGGTATTTTTCATCTTCGTGACATCACGAAAATGATGGTTACTCGTCTGATGGTACGAGCCCACAAATTTCCAGTTCCCCTAAGCCTGCCCTGTCAGGAGGGTAGTGTTTCTCCGGGGCAGTGGTTTTTGTTAGGCGCTTTTTGCTAAACGCTTTTAGCGCTCGGCGCAACGCCGGGTTGATTCAACTGTATTACCACCATCAATTTACCTGTATCGGCAATATAATCGCCCCTGCAACCCCGCACGCCTACCTGTTTGCCGCAACAACATCCCCCGCGTTTTTTGCCCAGTAGGGGGTTACCCTTCCAAAATACGGGCAACCTGCATCGTGCTAAAATGTTTTAGCTATTCAGAGCAACTCGGGGTTGATTCAACTGTATTCCCGCCACCAATTTACCGGTATCGGCAATATGATCGGCACCCCGCACCCCCGATTTTATGCATCATCGGTGCTACCCGTTTGTAGCAACAACATACCACCCGTTTTTTGCCCCGTAGCGGGCTACCTTCCAACATGTGGGTAACCTGCAGGGCGGCCTGGGTAACACCTACGGCGCACAAATCATTTTTGTTTTCGGGGGCTACAAACGGGTAGCGCCTATGGCGCAGGCTGCGAATGAAGGGCATAGCATTTGGGCAACGGTACCCAACCGGCCCAACAACCCTACCCCAGCAAAGCCATAAAACCGGCCAGCGTGATAGGCATATCCGGCGACTGGCTGGTGCAGGCCACATTTTCGAACTCGTGCCAGGTGGGGTCAATGGTGGTATCGAACGCTGGGGGGCGCAAATCGGGCAGGTGCCAGTGGTGGTGGTAAAACCAGGTTTGGTCAATAAGTTTGGATTGGATGAGAGCGGCGAGTTCCAGAACGCCCACATTGCCCGGGTTGGCAAACACTACCGAACCAAATTTTTTATAGTTGCCGCCGTCCCCTGATTTTTAAAAAATAGGCATTTGAGAAATTAATAATTTTTTTCAAATAAGACTTCATTAACATATTCCGCATTAATATCTGGAGCTCCCTGCCTTGAATAATAATAAGAAAAATTAGCAATAATGTCTTTTAAATAACTAGAACTTATCGTTGCAATTGCTTTTGAATTTTTCTTTATCCCTTCAATATCAATGGTTTTACAATCGCGAAAATCAATCATATATCCTTTCAATTCCAAAAAGGGAGGAATAAAATAATATTGATTTTTTTTCTTTTTCTCGGTAAGTTTTCGTGTTAAAGCCGCGCCATTTTCAATTTCAGCAAGACCCTCAATTGTTTTTATTTCTTTTAATTTAACCAACAGAGCCGTTTCACTATTGCGCTTTGGAGCCTCGCCTTTTTTGTACTCGGTGTAGTTTCTTATAACTAAATCGCATGATGGAGTAAGTACAACATAAAGATTTTCTTCCAGAGCTATAATATCGCCGCTAAAGAGATAGTCATGGATTGGTGGATAAATATAAAACTCAGAAGGATGGTGTCTTTCAAAATTACCTGCTTCATCGTGGAAAAGGTTTTCGTGCAAATGCGACAGCGTAAACCTCAATATAATCTGCTTCAATGTTTCCTCATCCAAATCTTGATCTATCCAATAACTTAATGTGTGATTGATATGCTGCCAAAATATTTTAGAAATATACTTCTCAATTTTCCCTTTCCCTCCAAGGATTTCAATTATCCCAGTTTTAGAAATATTTATTACCTCCTTGAATACGTTCAAATGATCCAGCTCATCTTTTGGAGAAATTCGCAAAAAGTAGGAGGTTGAAAACTTCTTATCGACATCATTCGGCGTGTTTGTCAAAACGAAAACAGGATACCTTAATTTCTGATAAATTTCGTTGATAATTTCGTTCCCTTCGCTAGCTTTTAATATGTCACCAGTAGAAAGTTTTAAATCAATAAATGCGGCAACCCAGTTGTTTTCATTTATTGCTTGTAGGCCATCTTCTTTGTTTTCCTTAATAGTGGCTACGATTCTAAAGGTTCCCTCATACTCGCGATTTATCGTTATAATAGAGTCTTGATAAACTTGTATGTCGTCTTTATCGTTTTCAATAATCAAAATGTTAAGTTCTTTCATTGTTTAGGTTTTTTTATTTCAATTATAAAATAAGCTCCATCTGTACTATATTGTGCAGATATAGAGCCATTTAGTCTTTCGATCGATTCGCCAGCTATCGGCAGTCCTAATCCTGTGCCATTAATTTTTTTCGAAAACCCTGGTTCAAAAATGGATCCTGCTTCTATACTTGCCTTGTCTATTCCTGGCCCATTGTCTCTATAGTGGATTAGTATTTCAAAATCGTTTTCTATAACATCTATACTTATTTTTTTACTTACGGCCGATCCTATCGGAAGCCAATAAAGGCTGTTTTCGATTAAATTTGTAAATACAATAATTAGATCTTCTTCCCAACCCAGATAACTAATTGATTTATTACAATTAGTACTTATCTCAATATTTGCGTCCTTTAAGCTGTTAATAAATATATCTATTGATTTTTCTATCGTTTTGCAAAGGTTATATTGAGCAATTTCACCACGATTTTGTTTTGATAGCGGATCAAGACGTTTAAACAGACCAGAAAGTATTTCACTCTGTACTTTAAAGTTTTGAAGCCGGTCTAAAATATCCTCATACAACGTATTTTCCCATTTTCTTTCCGCTTTATAATGGGTTAACCAGCGAGCTAAATTTGTCGCTTGATTCTTGAAATAGTGTACGGGTTTTCTTCCCTCATGTAATAATACCGTAACAATTTTTCCCAAGGTTGCTTGTCCTTGATAAATCGCTATTGTATTCTGTATGTTTTCTAACAGTTTAGCTTTTTGTTCTGCACTCTTTAGGATAAGAGCGGCAATCTCACTGATCTTTTCATCATCAATGTTTAAATGTTTCAACCTTTCACTTATCTGTTTAGTTAAAGCGGTATAGTCAAAAAGATTAGCTAAATCCTTATTGATATTCTCTCTCTCCTTTTCCTTAATACCAACTTGCCGGTGATTAAATCTTCGATACTCAATTTCATTAATCACATGTTTCATCATCTGAACCAATCCCTGATAATGGGAGTCTTCTTTCAGTCCGTCGCGGGCGCTCTTTTCTTCTAAGTGCGAAATTTTTTCCGGTTTTATATTAATAAAACCAACAACTTGATTATTACTTATTCGCAGCGATGGATTTTGTATGCGATCCCTGTCAAGATTAAGCCAGTCAATTCCGCCGTTACCATAAGGTCTGATTCTAAAGCCTTCGCGATAAATGTTAACTCCATAAATATCATCCAAAAGCCGCCGAGCCTCCCTCTTACCAACAGCAAGCTTAGATATGGGGTCAATAAGGCCTTTGTTTATTAGATTTACGATTGATTCTGAATCCCTATCGAAAACTCTTATATCGAAGTCTATCGGACCGCAATAAGATGCATTTTGACCTAATAATATTTCAACAGAAATGAGGTCGTTGGGTAAATTTTCAGTCGTTTTATTTTCATATAAGGCTGTGACAAACCCAGAGTCGGTTATGTTTCCAGATATTCTATAGTCATATAAGTCAATTATTGGGAATGAATCTATTTCAAATATTAGATCGTTATATGTAGGAAAAGGGGAATTAACAAACGCCAATGTGATTTTAAAATTTTCGTCACTTTGGTTTTTTAATGGAGACTTTAGTTTTCTGAGTTCTTGTGTAAGAGCCGCCAATTCAGCCATGCCCCATTGAGTTAATTTTTCTTGCCTTGCAGATATATACAATCCGGTACCTGCGTTTTTTGTAGTCGGTTCACTCGTTACGAGAATATCTACATCTGACAGGAATTCTGCAACCTCAAAATGGGACCAATTTATATATACTTCAGTTTGTTCATGGTCTTGTGAAACAGTTCTTAAAACCATTTCTTGTCCGAGAATAGCAGCCGCATAGCGTCCAATACCTTTCTTTCCTTGAAACAATCGTCCGGTAGGACTTGAATGTCGATCCAACTTATCTTTTGTGGCAGGAACAAGCCATGCGTTTAAAACCGTATCTGTTGTCATTCCATGCCCATCGTCTTCAATTTCGATTTTTAATGCAGGCTCATCATCAATTGTTATATAATTGAAAACAATGTCGATTTTCGATGCGTCGGCATCGTAGGAGTTTTTTACTAATTCAACAATGGCAGAATATACATCTCCTATTAGATCTTCGCCGATCGTGGAAATCAAGCGAGCCGCTGGTCGAATCTTAGTAGTAATAGCTTCCAATTGCTTAAGATTTAGATTGTTTATAAATATATTAATTTGCGTCTTAATATATAGTAATAATAAAAATTAATTCATAAACGTATTCTCATTGCTTGCCTTTTGTAAACTGTATAAAAGTATCCAGGGTTAAAATCTTGTTTTGATAGTCTTCCGGAAAAGATTCAATGTATGGTTTTGGTACAACCAAACGCACGCCCTCTTTATACATTTCAAAGAGTTGATTTTTGGAAATACCTTGTTGCAATGTAAACAGATGTTTTATTCCTATCCTGTCAGCCTCATTAATGACTTGTCTCCAACGATCTTTACAAGTGGTTTTTGCTGCAAGAAAGACTAAGTTTTTATTATCGAAGCTGGCATTGTGATATTGTTTCTTGCCGGGAAAGATAAAATCCGGTTTTTTACTGTCTTCGGTTATTGCCTGCGCATCGTATTGTAGTTCAAAAGTTTTAAAAACTTCTTCTAAATGATATTCTAATGATTTGCCTGCTCTGCTCTTTCTTCTGTTTAGTATTGTGTTAGCAATGGCTACTAATTCCTCAACACTTTTAAAAGGTGTTTTAATCGTCTCCGAGTAAACCTCAAGTTCGATTGTTTTAAACAGCTGGTATTCGGAATCTAACCATTTTAATAAAATCTTATCTGGCTCTGATAAAATTTTACCTTTTGTAATTTTAAAAGACGAATTGTAGCAATTTCTGGCGTCCGTCGAAAGGCGAATTGTCGAAGGGAAATCCTTTATCTGTAATAAATTAAAGCACTCGAGCAACTTGCTTTCAGCAGTAAAAGCCTCCGGTTTTTCTATTAGCTTATTTGTTTCGTTGGCTGAAATATTAAAGGCGGTAAAAAAATCTTCTATGTCTTCGTCTAAACTTAAAACATAACCTTCATAAAAATCGCCATTGATATGTGAAAGTATCAGTAAATCTCCTACATTGTCATCGGTAAGAAAAGGAAAATTTTTTCCAAATCGTGTTAATCTATACTCGTTTCTAGATCCAACTCCGTAATAAATGAACCTGCTATCTGTTTCAAAACTATCCTGCCATTTTATACGAATAAACCGATCTTTATTTGTCCCCTTTACGCCCGGGGTATCAAACATCAAAGGGATGGAGTTTTTAGGAATATAGAACCCACTTTGATGCCCTCCGGTTTCTCCGGCGTCGTTCGATGAAATAAACTTACAAAATGAATTGGTAGCGCTTTGCACTGAAGCGATAGCCTGTTCGGTTAAACTATTCATGTTGAAGCAATGTTACTATTTCCTTTCCAACAGCCTGTATCAACGGCGTTACCACCGAATTGCCAAATTGCTTATAAGCCTGATTGTCAGATACCGGTATCCTAAAGCTTTTTTTGCCTTGATTGACCGGATAGCCCTGTAAAGCAGCGCTTTCATCCGGCGTCAGCCTACGTGGATTTGAGTTTGGTTGTGGTATTAAAATTTCGGAACCATCTTTGTAATATCTTGCGCTCATGGTTCTGGTAATTCCGTCCATGTTTACAAGACCAAACCCAAAGCCGTTTCCCTTCAGTTTATGTTTTTTTGAATACTCTTGTAAAAAGTTCCAGAGCTTGTCGGATAGCGTAAACTTAGGATCGACTTCTTCCTGAAGAATCGACTTTATTTGCTTGTCTGCATCTGGTAGTTTAACTAAATCAAAGTCGAATTTCATATCTTCTCCGTACCGACTTTTATCAAATCCTACGATTATTGTCCTCTCTCGATTTTGTGGAACAAAATGTTTACCATTTAATACTCTGTAGTCAAATGAATAGCCCAGATCAAGTAGCGTTTGTTTTATTACTTTGAAGGTATTGCCTTTGTCATGCGACACGAGATTTTTTACGTTCTCTAAGAAAAATGCTTTTGGTCTGTGTCGCCCTATAATTTCGGCGACATGGAAAAACAAATTGCCTTGTTTTTCATCTTCAAAACCATGTTTTCTGCCTAAGCTGTTTTTCTTCGATACGCCGGCTATTGAAAATGGCTGGCAGGGAAAGCCACCACACAGGATATCAAAATTTTCGGGTATAAATGCTTTTGTTTCGGGTTTGGTTATATCACCAAAGGGCGTTTCCCCGAAGTTTGCGAAATATGTTTTCTGTGCATATTTATCATACTCTGAACTATACACGCAAAGTCCACCTACATTTTGCAATGCTAGGCGAAAACCGCCGATGCCTGCAAAAAGATCAATGAAAGTAAACTTTTCTTTACCTGGCTTGGGGCCAGGAAAGGGAATATCTGTAACATCAAAAAGGTTTGTTTGAATAGCCTGATATAAAGCTTCAGGCTCTTTAAAAACGCTCGGACTGCTTTCTGCAATTTCGTAAGCCTTCTCTTTATAAACCTTATTTTTAGTTACGACAAAATGGGTAAGTACTGCTGAGTCAAGTTCGTTTGAAAGAATACTTGATGTTGCTTTTGAGGATCTAACCGCCATTAGTTGGTTCCTCCATTAAAAGATTCGCTATTAAAGAAATCTCTAATAGTTACATCAAGTGCTCCAATAATTTTTTCAAGATTGATCACGGAAACATTGCGTTTTCCGTTTTCAACCTCGTTTACATAAGTCTTATCTATTTCAGCCTTAAAGGCTAAGGCTTCCTGGGTGAGCTTTAAATTTGTTCGGTATTCTTTTATGCGCAGACCGATTTTCTTACGAATATCCATCTTGCAAGCTATCGCGTATTCGACTATAAGTCAATCGGATATAAGTGAACTTTTGAAAAATTATTCGCATTGAACAGCAGATTGCGAAAATTTTTTCGCGCTACAAACTCTTAATCAAATTAGTCAATGTGGTTTCTGAAATGGCTTTTTTTAATTCACATTCCCATATTTTAACAACTCTCCAACCAACTATTTTTAAGGCAGTTTCAGCTTTCGTGTCATTGAAAATATTACCATTAATTTTATTCAGCCACCATTCGGTGCGCGTTTTCGGCACAACATAATATCGGCATCCCTCATGCCCATGCCAAAAGCATCCATGTATAAAAATTACGGTTTTATATTTGGGTAACACAATATCCGGCTTGCCGGGCATATCCTTTACATGCAGGCGATAACGGAAACCATTTTTATGCAGGAATTTGCGCACCCAAAGTTCGGGCTTAGTATTCTTGCCCTTAATCTGCGACATATTGTAACTGCGGGTTTCTTTGGAGTGTACGTCGGCCATATTCAATTATAAAAAATATCTGCAACAATAGTTTTAATTATCCTGGTTATTCGCACGGGGCCCCTGCTTTTATATTGGGAATCATTGGGTTTTATGGTAAGGGAGGTGTTGTGTTTACCGCAGCTTTCGCGTTAGGGATTGAAATGGATACCGGCCTGTGAATAAGGCCTTGCAGGCGTATGAATGGAAAGCCCGGCGACGCTTCTACCAGCGGCGAACGCTCTTTTAGTAGTAAGTAGTTAGTATCAAGTATCAAGATTTTTGGGGGAGGGGATTGCTATTGCATTGTTGGGATAGATTCAGGATGATAGTTGTTTTACTTTCGAAGTGCGTAGGCCTGTCACCCTGAGCCTGTCGAAGGGTCGTGCGGAGAGGCCTTTGCCCGCTATGGTTCGACAGGCTCACCATGACAGCCCTTTTTACGAGGTCATTCGTGAAACTTTACAACTCAGGATGACTGTTGTTTTTACTTTCGAAGTGCGTAGGCCTGTCACCCTGAGCCTGTCGAAGGGTCGTGCGGAGAGGCCTTTGCCCGCTATGGTTCGACAGGCTCACCATGACAGCCCTTTTTTTTGAAAGGTTATTGTACTTTCAAATATGATGATCCCCCCCTCGTTAAAACAACTCCACCAGCCGCTCCAGGGCCATCCCCCGCGATCCTTTGATGAGGATGGTTGAATGGGTGATGGGGCTGGCCTTTAACGCAGCAATGGCATCTTCGGCAGTTGCGTAAAATGTGGCTGCTGACTGCTGACTTTGGACTAATGACTGCTGACTTAAAAAATCTTTCCCGATAAAAATGCGTTCGTCAACCGGGGTATCCAGCGCTTTTTGGATCACGGAGGCATGCTCGGCCGCCGACTCGGGGCCCATCTCGAACATGTCGCCCAGGATGAGTACTTTGCGTGGGGCCTGCAGTTTGCCGATGTTTTCGATGGCTACAAACATGCTGCTGGGGTTGGCGTTGTAGTAATCGCAAATAAGGGTATTGCTTTCCGTTTTCACAATTTGCGACCGGTTGTTTTTGGGCTGATAGCCTTCAATTCCGGCGTTTATCTGCTCGGCAGGGATATTAAAATAGCTGCCTATGGCTATGGCCGCCAAAATATTATGCAAGTTATAGGCACCGGTGAGCTGGGTTTTTACGGTGTAACTTTGGCCGGTTTTATTGTTGGTGTACTCCAACGTGAGCAGGGGCGAGTTTTCTACCAGTTGGCCGCTCACCAAATCGTCGATAGTATTGGTGCCGTAATACACCACGTTGCCCAGCTTACGGGCGGCAGCCATATCAAGCAATGTTTGGTCGTCGCTATTAATAAAGGTAACGCCCGTTGGGCTGCTCACTCCCCCTTCAGGGGGCCGGGGGGCCAAATAATCATACAGTTCCCCTTTGCCTTTCTTCACGCCCTCAACCCCGCCAAAGCCTTCCAGGTGCGCTTTGCCTACGTTGGTTATTAAACCGTGCGATGGCTGGGCGATGGTACAAAGCAGTTCGATTTCTTTTTGGTGATTGGCCCCCATTTCGATAACGGCCATCTGGTGCGTAGCATCGATGGTTAAAATGCTGAGGGGTACGCCTATATGGTTGTTTAAATTGCCCTGGGTGGCCTGGGTTTTAAAGTGTTGGGATAGTACAGCGTTGATAAGCTCTTTAGTGGTGGTTTTGCCGTTGGTGCCAGTAAGGCCAATAACGGGGATGCTTAACTGGCGGCGGTGGTGGCGGGCCAGATCCTGCAGGGCGGTAAGCACATCGGCCACCAGCAAATACTCGTCGCCCAGTTGGTACGCGGGGTTATCAATTACGGCGTAGGCTGCGCCTGCGGCAATGGCCTGTTGGGCAAAGGTATTGGCATCAAACTTATCGCCTTTAAGGGCAAAAAACAGGCTGCCGGCCGCTATTTTGCGGGTATCGGTACTGATAACAGGGTGCTGCAGGTATAGCTGGTAAAGTTGCTGGGTAGTAATCATACGTGATGCGTTACGCTTTGATGGGGTAAAGGTAATAAAAAGCCCCTTTGAATGATAGTTACGAAATGTATACGTTAATAAAAAATGTCGAACGAACCGGGTGGTGGAATTGCGTGGACGGGGTGAGGGATTACCAGTCGGCTTGTCGTTTTTGGGGTACGTTGTTACTAATGATGGATTCGTTTTTTGTACAAACATAGGCTTTGAACGCAGGTGAAGACTCACCCGGCTACGCTTCGCTGGCCACCCTCTCTTCGGCTTCGCCGGAAAGAGGGGCTTGAAAGTTTATTATTTGTTTTTTTATTTAATATATTGATATACAGCGTTCAAGTCTCTCTTTACACCGCAGGTGAAGAGAGGGTGGCCCCGATATATCGGGGCCGGGTGAGTCTTCGCCGCCATGCGATATACGTCATTTCTCTTTCGGAATCCATGATGGGCGTTTATTTTTAAATGTCATTCCCCCTGTTCATCCAACTTATCACCGCTTTAATTTCGCCGTAACTGTAATTATCGCCGAGGATTTGTTTGAGGGGAGAGAGCATTTGGGAGCCGTAGCTTTCAACGGCATCTTTAATGGCGGGGATTTTTTGGGCGGGTACCAGGGCTTCTACCTCCAACTCGCCCGATTGTACAAAAAAGCCGAGGTGGCTCTCGATGGTCATGGGCGAGAGGCTGCGCTCGGTGGCAATTTCGGCCACGGTTTTGCCGGTTTGGTAAAGCCTTAGCGACTCGGTACGGGTATCGTTTGTTTTGCGGGCCTTAACGGGCTGTGCCGGACGGACGGACGCTGCCTTGCGCTCCTTCTTGGGCGATTTATAGGCAATTTTTGATACGAGGCCTTTTTCTTTGGCGTAATCTTTCACGGGCTGCAGCAGCTCGCGGCCGTAGCGGGCCAGTTTTACATCGCCAAAACCCGAGATCAGGCGCAGCTCGTCGAGGCTTTGCGGCAGGTAGGTGGCCATCTCTACCAGGGTAGCATCGGATACGATGATGTAGGCCGGCACGTTTTCATGTTGGGCAATATCGTTACGTACGCGTTTGACGCGGCTTAGCAGTTCGGCTTCGTGCGGTGGTGCCTGTACGTGGGTGTGGGTTTCTTCAACGGTTTCGCTTTCAATAAACTCAACCTTTTGCAAGCCTTTGAGCACGGCGGCACTTTGGTCGGTTAGTTTTACAATGGGGTATTCGTCGCCACCCATTTGCAGGTAGCCCATGGTAAGCAGCTCACGAATGTAGCGCTGCCAGTCGGGCTTGCTGATATCGGCACCGATGCCATAGGTTTTAAGGTGTTTATGTTCGTCGCGGATCTTCTCGGATTTCGATCCTCGTAAAAAATCAATCACATAGTTAATGCCGAAACGCTCGTTGAGCCGGGCCACGGCCGAGAGGGCTTTTTGGGCTATCAGCGTACCGTCAAAGCGTTTAAACTCGGTAAGGCAAACATCGCAGGAGCCGCAATTGGGCGGGAAGGCTTCGTCGAAATAGTTCATCAAGTACTGGCGGCGGCAGCTTTGCAGCTGGCAGTAGCGCACCATATCGTTCAGCTTATTCAGCATAATGCGGCTTTGGGCCTCGTTGCCCTCTATGCGTGCAAAATGCTGCAGCTTACCCGCATCGCCCGGCGAATACAATAGCAATGCCTCGGATGCCAGCCCATCGCGCCCGGCACGGCCGGTTTCCTGGTAATAGCCCTCGATGTTTTTAGGCAGATCGATATGCACCACATAGCGGACGTTTGATTTATTGATGCCCATGCCAAAGGCGATGGTTGCCACAATGATCTTCACTTCATCGCGCAAAAAGGCTTCCTGGTTGCGTACCTTGATTTCGTTGCTGAGGCCGGCGTTGTAGGCTTCGGCAGAAAAGCCGGCGGCTTTCAGGTCGTCGGCCAGGTCTTCGGTTGATTTACGGGAGAGGCAGTAGATAATGCCCGATTCGTCTTTCCGCTCGTTTAAAAAGTTAACCAGTTGCTGAAAGCTGTTTTTTTTGGGGATAACCCGGTAAGTAATATTTTCGCGGTTAAATGATGATACAAATACGTTGGGCTTGTTAAGATTGAGTTTCTCGAGGATATCCTTTTGTGTAAGCTTATCTGCAGTGGCGGTAAGCGCGATGACAGGCACGTTCGGGAACTCGGTTTTCAGCTGGGCCAGCATCAGGTATTCGGGGCGGAAATCGTGCCCCCATGACGAGATGCAGTGGGCTTCGTCGATAGCTATCTGTACTACATTGAGTGTTTTTAAAAACGGAACCAGTTTGTTCTCGGCACCAAACAAACGCTCGGGCGCAAGGTATAGCAGGCGGATTTGGTTGTTCCTTAATTTTTCTACCAGTTGGCGCTGCTCCTCGGGGTTTTGTGCCGAGTTTAAGAAAGCCGCCGGGATACCGCTTACGTTCAGGCTATCTACCTGGTCTTTCATCAAGGCAATAAGCGGCGATATAACGATGGTTAGCCCGTTAAGCAATACCGCGGGCAACTGGTAACATAATGATTTGCCGCCGCCGGTTGGCATTAGCGCCATTACATCCTGCCCGTTTAATATATGCTGGATAATGGCTTCCTGCTGGTGCCTGAAAGCGCTATAACCAAAATATTTTTGCAGGGCCTGGAGAGAATTCATAGATGTGCAGATATGCAAATTTCAGATGTGCAGATTGATTTTGTTTTTTCAGGGGCAAATTACAAATTATCAGGGAGATTGCTAAAATTTTTAGATTTTTTGTCTGAACCTGAATTTATCGAATTTAAGAATTACCAGAATTATGGAAGGCTGGCATTTTCAAATCTTCAAATTATCAAATTTTCAAATCGGCTTTGCCTTTGTAACAATCTGCACATCTGAAATCTGCATATCTGCACATTTAAAATAAATTCGCATATTTAGCTTTTACTACTATCTGTATCAATTTTATGATAAAAAAGCTACTTGTTGTTTTATTGGCTGTTGTTTCGGCAACGGTATCCTTCGCCCAAAAAATACAATCGCCGGATGAATTCCTGGGTTATAAGCTGGGCACCCAGTTTACCCCGCACTACCGCATTGTGGAGTATTTTAAATATGTTGCCCAGGCTTCAAAAAATGTGAAGCTGCAGCAATTTGGCAGTACTAACGAGGGCAGGCCCTTGCTGGCCATGTTTATTGCATCGGATGAAAATATTGGCAGGTTGGAAGAGATTCGCCATAATAACCTGCGGGTAGCCGGGGTAGAAAGCGGACCTGTTATTGCCAATGTACCCGTAATTACCTGGTTAAGCTATAACGTGCATGGTAACGAGCCGGCATCGAGCGAAGCCGCCATGTGGACTTTATATGATTTAGTCGACCCATCAAACGCCCAAACCCAGGCCTGGCTTAAAAACACGCTGGTGGTTATTGACCCTTGCCTAAACCCGGACGGACGCGACAGGTATGTTAATTTTTATAACTCGGTACACGGCATTAGCCCCGAGGCCTACCCAACATCGCGCGAGCATGCCGAACCATGGCCGGGCGGCAGGGTAAACCATTATTACTTTGACCTTAACCGCGATTGGGCATGGCAGCAGCAAAAAGAAACCCAGGCCCGGGTTGGCTTGTTTAACCAGTGGCTGCCGCAAATACACGTAGATTACCACGAACAGGGTTACAACGCCCCATACTACTTTGCCCCTGCTGCAGAGCCCTACCATAAGGACCTTACCCAATGGCAGCGCGACGCGCAGGTGATGATTGGTAAAAACAACGCCAAATACTTTGACCAAAATGGCTGGATGTACTTTACCAAGTACGAATTTGATTTGCTTTACCCATCTTATGGCGATACCTATCCTTTATACAACGGATCGATAGGGATGACTTATGAGCAGGGCGGTATAAGCGGGGGCCTTGCCGTTACCACACGCAGCGGCGATACGCTTACTTTGGTACAGCGGGTGGCGCACCACCACTCCACCAGTTTAAGCACGGTGGAAACGGCATCGGCCAATGCGCAAAAATTTAAGGATGAGTTTAAGAAGTTTTATGATAACAGCCGTGCCAACCCGCCGGGCGAGTACAAAACCTATGTTATTAAAAACGATAACAACAATAAAATAAACGCCATGGCCAAACTGCTTGCCCGCAACGGTATTCAGTATGGTTTTGGTTTGGCCAATAAATCGGTAACTGGGTATGATTATATTAACGGTAAAACCGAAGCTTACGCTGTAGGGCCTAATGACCTGGTGGTAAACGCCTATCAGCCCAAAGCGGTATTGCTGCATGTACTGCTGGAGCCAAAAACTATTATCCCCGATTCAAATACGTATGATATTACGGCGTGGTCGCTCCCGTATGCATTTGGGTTGAAGGCTTATGGGGTAAAAGAATCATTAAAGCCGGCGAGTGCCGAGTGGAGTATCACCGCGCCCAAGCCGCTGGTGAATACCCATGCTTATGCCTATGTATCATCATGGTCTTCGGTGGCGGATGTAAAATTCCTGGCGGCTTTATTTAAGAAGAAAATAAAAGTGCGCTACGCCGAAAAATCATTCGATGCTGCCGGCAAAACCTTTGCGCCGGGCTCATTATTAATAACCCGGGCGGGTAATGATCGTGCCGATTTTGACCAGGTGGTTACCCAAACCGCTGCCGAACTTAACCAGGAGGTTACACCGCTTTCGTCGGGCTTTGTGGATAAAGGATCGGACCTGGGGTCAGATGCAGTTAAATACATCCGCCAGCCTAAAGTAATGCTGGTTGCCGGCGATGGCGTAAACTCCGAAGCCATGGGCGAGGTATGGCACCTGTTTGAAGCCCAACTGGGCTACCCTATTACGCTGATCAGGTACCAGGATATTCCACGCACCCGCCTGGCCGATTTTGATGTAGCTATTTTTCCGGACGGACGCTACGATGATTTTCCATCCGAGCGGCTGCAAAACTGGGTGCGCGATGGTGGCCGTTTAATTGCAATTGATAATGCCGTGGCAACGCTGGTTGATAAAAAAGGCATCCTGCTGAAAAAGAAAGAAGATAAAAAGGACGATAAGGACAAAGAGAAAACCGTTAAAATTTATGGCGAGCGCGACCGTGATGCCATACGCGAGCAAATTCCGGGTGCTATTTTCAAGCTGAACCTGGACAATACCCATCCGCTTGGTTTCGGTTTGCCAGACTATTACTATTCACTTAAACTGAACGACGATATCTACGAGCTGTTTGGCGATGGCGATGGCTGGAATGTGGGCACCATTAAAAAAGACAGCTATGTATCGGGCTTTGCCGGTGCTAAAGCCAAACAGAAAATCAATAACGGCCTGTTGCTTGGTGTACAATCCCTGGGCCGTGGCTCGGTTATATATATGGCAGACGATCCACTGTTCCGCAGTTTCTGGGAAAATGGTAAACTGCTGTTTAGCAACGCCGTGTTTATGGTGGGGCAGTAAGCCACTGATGTGCAAATGTGCAGATTTCAGATGTGCAGATGAAAAAGAGGCCGATCGTACGTTTGTATGACCGGCCTCTTTTAATTAAGAACTGATATTTTTTGCAAATCATTTAAAAATCATTTGCATATCTGCACATCTGAAATCTGCATATCTGACTAATTGTTGCCTTTCACCCTTCCCTTTTCGTCGTCGGCGCCGCTGCGGTGCTGGCGTACTTTAATTGAGTTGTTGCCAAAGTTATAAGTGAGGGTCAGCCTGCCTACTCTTGAATCGTTTCGTTGTCTTATATCAAAGTTGTTGCCAAGCTCGTTGCTGCTTAAGTTATTACGGCGAATGTTAAACACATCATCGCAGGCCACCTTAACATTCAATTTTTTATCGAAGAAGGATTTGCTGATACCCAAATCAACAGAGTAACGCGGCCTTATTTTGTAAATACCGTAGGTTAACTTTGATTGGTAATCGCCCATCACCTCTAAACGGGCGCCGGCAAACTTAAATGTTTGGGTTGTACGTGCCTGGTACGCCCATTGGCCATCGTTAAAGTTGAAGCCTGCAAGCGAATCGGATTTAAAGCCGAGGTAAAATGCGGTTACATTGACATTACCTTCCCACCATTTGGTAACAGTGAAGGGAGTGTTAATATTAGCATTGTAACCTGTTTGTGTTTGCAGGTTTTTATTGGTTTGAAATGTTTTTTCGCCTTCGGTTAAAATCAGCTCGGTAATAGCATCGGTGGTGCGGCTGTAGCCCAGGCTAACATTAACGGTTTTATTGTAAGTATAGTTAAACTCGAAGTTTTGGGTGTATTGCGGGTTAAGGAAAGCATTACCTTTTTGAAAGGTATATGGGTCAAGATAAAATATAAAGGGGTTAAGCGCATCATAACCCGGTCTATCAATACGGCGGCTGTATGACAGGCTTACTTCGTTTTTATCATTGATGGTATGGTTGATAAACGCACTTGGGAAAAAGTTAAGGTAGCTGCGATTTACCGGCGTGCTGCCAATAAGGTTGCCGTTTGATTGTGTGTGCTCGGCACGCAAGCCCACCTGTATCGAGGTTTTTTTGAACTGTTTGTTCAGGTTAAGGTAGCCGGCCTCAATTTTCTCGTCGTAAATAAAGTGGTTGCTGCGGCCTTTATCGTTGATATATACGCCGCTGCTGTCAATCTGGGCCCTTAAATCATTATCAGTTTTAACGTTGCTGTATTTGGCGCCGGCTTCCAGTTTTATGGTTTTGGTAAGCGGCTTGGCATAATCAACCTTGGCAGTATATATGGTGATGGTTGATGGGCTTTGATTGCGCAATAACTGCGATGGGCGCTGCGTGCTGCCATCGGCTAAAAAATAATCGGTAGTGTATTGCGCGTTGTTGCCGTTGTTAAATTTAGAGTAGTCAAGGTCGAAGCTTAGCTCCTGGCCGCTGGTATCAATTTTAAGCCTGTCGTTAAGGTTTACAGCTATGTTTTTGTAAGCTTGCTCAAAAACCGAATTGGTGCGCAATGATGAATCGGCAACGCCATATTTGGTACCTATTATAGTAGATGTGCTGTTGTGGTTGTTTTCGGTATTTGAATAGCCGCTTACCACAAAGCCAATGGTATGCTTAGGCGTAAGGTCATAATCGGCACCAATGCGGTAATTATTATAATGATTGGCATCGGGCATAAATGATTGCTGATTAAAATAGTTGGTAACACCCTGGGCGTTACTTACCACCCTGTCAAGCATCAAATCGTGCGCGCGTTTGCTATCGCCGCGGCTAAATGTGCCAAACACATTCAGGTTGCCATCTTTGTGGTTAAGGTTAAGGCTGCTGTTATCCCTCCAATACCTGCCTTTTGCCACGCCGGCTGTAATACTGCCGTTGGTACCCGACTGGGCATTCTTTTTTAATTTAATGTTGATGATGCCCGAATTACCCGCTGCATCGTATTTGGCTGATGGGTTGGTAATAATTTCGATAGATTTAATGGTATTGCCATCAGTTGAGCGTAATAGCGTAGCCAGTTGCGCAGGGGTAAGATAAGTAAGCTTATCATTTATCATTACGGTTACACCTTGCTTGCCCTTAAGGCTGATGTTATCGTCTTTATCAACAGTTACGCCAGGGGCCCTTGCCAAAATTTCCATAGCGGTATTGCCGGCGGCAAGTACGCTGCCTTCTACATTCATTACCGTGCGGTCAATTTTGCGTTCAACAAGTGGCTTGCTGGCAGTTACGGTAACCGTTTTTAACGTGGTATTGCCGGCCTGCATATTTATAACAGGCACTTCAATAGCGCCCGAGCCTTCGGTAACGGTAAAAGGCTTGCTAATGGCTTTTGCGTAACCTACAACCGTAGCTTTTACCAGGTATTTACCGGCTGGTATTTTATCAAAAGAGTAAACGCCATTATCATTACTCAATGCCCCTTTAACTACGGTAGAGTCAGTTGCTTTTATAATGCTTACACTGGCGTAGTCAAGTGGTTTACCCTGGTCGTTTACCAACGATCCGGATACTTTAACGGCGCCCGCTTTGCCGGTTTGGGCAAAGGATGCACTCCAGCTGATAGCTACAAGCAGGAGTGTGTATAATATATAGTTGATTTTAGTTTTCATTGTTGTGTTATTAAAAAGTTTGGGCAATACAATGCCGTCAAGGAAAATAGCTCCTTTTAAAATTTGTAAATAAGTTTTTAGCTGTTTTGGCGGTAGCCTTAAGTGTGTTTAGTAGTTATTTGATATAAGCTTTTTTATTCATAGTGTATGTCAGTTTAAGGCCGATGGGCGACAAGCGTCTTCGCCGGGTGCCTGATCTGTAATTATTGTGCCTTTTTATATTAAGATGCACAATAGGGTGCATTGGTTACAGAGAAATTAAACTTTTTAACACAGGGAATAAATTTTTAGCAATATCCAGCATAACAGCCTGGCCTATCGGCTGGCCCCCGTAGGGTTGGGTTTGTGCTGAAATTAAGGGAGTTAGTTTAATAGCAATGGGTTGGCTATGGGTAAACTTAACGTAATAAAAAGGAACAATAAGCCCGCTAAATAATAGCAGGCTTATGTATTTTATAATAGTTTTCATTAAGCGGCGGTAATTGCTCATTGACCTTCATTTTTTGTAGTATCTGTTTGGTCGCGGTTTTTAAGGCTATCCGCTACCGCCTGCCTTCTCAGGCTGTCAATAGTGGCTTGTGGTACGGGTGGGATATCGCAGTCGATGCCGTTTTCTTTCATGATATACCTTGCGCCCAGCGGGTTAAGCGGTTTGTTTTTTTGCTGGCAGTCATAAGGGTTAAAACCAATATTAACATCCAGTTTAGGGTCAATAATCAGTTTTGAATTCAATGGTACCTTTAGGGTAAGGTGCAAATCCTGGCCGCGCCATAAAGTACCGGCATTGCGTTCCAGGTGCCGGTCAAATTTCAGTATCGAATCTTTTTGTATAAAACGGTAGGTAATGTTCTTGGTATTGGTAAGTGCATCCTCATAATCGCGGCCACGGGCGGTAAACGATTCAACCAATACAGGTTGTTGTACATCACTTTTTTCGATATCAATGCTTACCCGGCTTGGGCCGTCCATCTCGTCGTTGCCGTTAAAGTCGTCGTCTAAAATTACCATTCCGTTAAAACGTTCTTTTATGCGCAGGCGGGTACTATCCTCGTTGCTCAGGTATTTGGCATCGTTAAGCTGCAGGTAATAGGTATTGTTTGCCGGGGCTTTAATGTTAACGGTAGTGTTTAGCCTGGCGCCCTCCCTAAAATCAACAGAGGCCCTTACGCCATAGTATACTACCGCACCAAGCGCGGCCAGCCATACACATAATAACGTTGTGCCAACTGAGCGGTTGAATGATGCGTTGCGAAACAGAAAGCCAATAATGAGTAGAATGATGGCGGTTAAAGGGATAGCCAGTAATAAAAAGCCTCCTGCTATAAACACAAGGTTTGTATTATGGTTAACTATATTGAACGGAAATATATGATAGATATCTGTTTTGCCGAACGCTAAAAACATAATAACAATCACAATAAGCGCAATAGCGAGGCCAAAACAGCCTAATAATATGCCGCCGGCTATTATTTTACCAAGCAGGCTACCGGCGCCTCTTAAAAACACACCAAGGTGGTCAAAAAAATCGCCGATGAAATCACGGGTTTTGTAAACAAAAGGCCTGGCTTCATGCTGAAAGTTGTGCAGGTTTTCTTTAACGGAGCTCAGTTCGTCCTCGAAGCTCTTTTTAAAACCTTTCAGGTCTTGTTTCTCGCCTTTCATCGCCATCCTGTCGGCACGGCTAACGGCTTTGGGTATCACCATCCACAATATAACGTATAAAAAGAAACCGCTGCCTGCCACACAAAGGAAAATAACAAAGGCCAGCCTGATCCAAACAGCCGGGATATCAAAGTAATTGGCAATGCCTGCTGCAACGCCGCTCACCAGGTGATCGTCCGGATCGCGAAATAGCCTGCGGCGTTCGGTGTTATAAGTGTAAGGATTGTTTCCGGGCGCTTTTGCATCGCTTTCGGCCGATTCAAAATCCTCAACCGAGCCCATTTGCTCAATTACAAGCTTTACGTCCTGCTCCACAATAACCTGTTTGCTTTGGCTTGCTAAAATTTCGTTAAACATTTCGGCAAGGCGGTTTTCAATGTCGGTTGTTATCTCCAGGCTGTCGGCAGATGTAGAAAAATGACGTTTTACATCTGTCATGTAAAGTTTAAGTACGTCATAAGCATCCTCTTCGATGTGAAAAACGATGCCATTTATGTTGATGATGATAGTTTTGTTCATGATGGGTAATAATTTCAGGTTTTTTTATTTTCTGTCTCCAATGGCCGTTTGCACAGCGTAAACTAATTCCTGCCAGGTTTTATCCAGCTGTTCCAGCACATTCCTGCCCTCGTCTGATAGTACATAATACTTTCGTGGTGGCCCAGAAATCGACTCGACCCAGTTGTAAGTGAGTAGTCCATTGTTTTTTAAACGGGTTAATAATGGGTACAGAGTACCCTCAACTACAAGCAGTTGGGCTTTCTTTAGCTCAGCAATTATGTCTGAAGCATATGTTTCGCCCTTGGCTATGATGGATAGGATGCAGTACTCCAGTATGCCCTTCCTCATTTGGGTTTGTGTGTTTTCGACGATCATAATACAAAGATATATGTTTAAGATTGTATTATGCAATACATAGTACTAGAATTATTAATATTTATTATAAAAGATGCTTTTTTTAAAAAAAAGTCATCTTTTTAAAGATTTTACTTGACTTTTTGATAACGTAACATTACTTTTAACATTAATTAACTATTAACTGATCTTATTATTAACAAAATGAAAAAACTTCTACTAGCAAGTTTGTGCTTTCTGTTGTTATGCCTAACACAGGTTTATGCGCAAAACCGTACAGTAACGGGTACGGTTACGGACAAAGGCGATGGCCTTCCGATTCCGGGGGTATCAGTAAAGGTAAAGGGAACCTCGAACGGAACCCAAACCAATGCTTCCGGTAAATTCTCTCTTAGCGTGTCTCCGGGCGCTGTACTTACCTTCTCATTTATTGGTTACAATGCCCAGGATGTGGCAGTTGGAACAAAAAACACGGTTGATGTTGTGCTTGCAAGTGCAAACAGCCAGTTGAATGAGGTTGTAGTTACTGCGCTGGGTATCCAAAGGCAAGCTATTTCAGTAGGTTACTCTACTGCTAAAGTTTCTGGTAAAGAAATTACCCAGGCAAAACCAATCAGTGTTGTTAACGGTTTAACCGGTAAAGTATCCGGTTTGCAGGTTACTACTACCAACAACGGTTTGTTTGCCCCTACACGTGTTACATTACGTGGTAACAGGTCGTTACTTGGTAACAACCAACCTTTGTATGTTGTTGACGGAGCTATCTTCTATAGCGATATCAGCACGCTTAACCCTGAAGATATCCTTGACATTAACACCCTGAAAGGTTCAAGTGCATCTGCGGTTTACGGTTCTGATGCATCAAACGGTGTAATCGTAATTACTACCAAACATGGTACAAAAGGCACTTCTTCGTTAACTGTATCGTCAACCTACCAGATTGAAAAGGTTTCTTACATCCCAGAATACCAATCCCGTTTTGGTGCAAACGGTGGTGAGGGCGAAGTATTTGACTTTACTAAATTTGGAGATGGAAAGGGTAACTACTACTACTACCCTTATGAGAATCAGAGCTACGGCCCGGAGTTTAACGGTCAGTTAGCTCCTATCGGTCGCCCATTGGCTGATGGTTCTTCAGAACTGGTTCCATATGCTGCAGTTAAAAACCAGAAAAAAGATTTCTTTGACACCGGTATCACTACCCAGCACAACTTTAGCTTTAACTCTGGTGATGAGAACGGAAGTTTCTTCATGTCGGGCCAGGATTTGAAGAGCAAGGCTATCGTGCCTAAAGATGAAGGCCGCCGTGATATATTCCGCGTAGGTGGCGACAGGAAATATGGAGCTTTTTCAACTTCGTACTCTATGGCTTACACTTACAAAACTACCAATCAAACCAGCACCGGTGCCGTTTACAATGACTTGATCGAGTCGCCTGTAAACATTCCGATTGTTGATTTAAAGGATCCTAATAGCAAGTACGGTGGTATCGATCAATATTATAATGATTACTACATAAGCCCTGGTCAAATTATAAACGAAGTAAGATTTTTGAATGTTGAAAACCACATTCAAGGTAACTTACAAGCAAATTTAAAAGTAGCTAAGTTTTTAAGCTTATCATACCGTACTGCTCTGGATAACACCACCAGCAGATATGAGAACAAAGATTCGGGCCGTACTTACAGCGCCTTCACAAAAAGCGCAAACACTATGGTTTACCCGGATACCAATGGCGATGGTAAACTTGATGTGGTTCCTGATGATGGAGCTGGCACAAAAGCTTCGGCCAACAATTTGCTTCCTTCATATGGCACCGGTAACTTTACCAACCTGTTGTTCAGTTCAGATTTCTTAGCCAACTTTAACTTTAAGCTTCCAAGTGATTTCAAGATCGATGGTACTTTAGGTGTTGCTTATCAGGACAACAAAATTACCTATACCAACATCGGCCAAACATCTTTGAACTTCACGCCATACAATGTATCTAACTTTACAGGTGCCCCAGGCATTGGCCAGGCACAGTTCCAGGCTCGTAAGTTAGGTTACTTTGGCACGGCAACCATCGGTTACAAAAGCTATGCATTTATCCATGGCTCGTACCGTACAGATTTAGATTCAAGGTTATCTGAAAAAAATAAATACATCCCTTATTATGGTATCGACGGTACCATCGTATTGAGCGAAATTTTCAAAAGTATAGCCGAAAATGATTACATTAACTTTGTAAAACTACGTTTTGCCCATTCATTAACAGGTAACGCATCTCCGCTGGCTGGTGGCTCTCAGTACATTGCTTACGGTGCTTATCAAACTATCCCTACTGTAGGTGCCGCTGCAAACTTCCCTTACAGTGCATCAGGTATATCTGGTTACGCACTTAACGGCACCATTGCCAACCCCGACATTAAACCGGAAAAAGTTACTGAAAACGAAATTGGTTTAGATTTGGGCTTCTTTAAAGACAGGTTAACATTAACTGCATCGGCTTACAAAGCGGTAACTACAGACGGTATCGTGCCGGCACAGATTTCACGTGCTTCGGGCTTTACCTCGGCTATATTGAATGCGGCTAACACACAGAACAAAGGTTTGGAGTTAGATTTACACGGTACAGTTATCAAATCGCAAGCGGTGAGCTGGAACGTGGGCATTAACTATACCAAACAACAAAGTAAAGTTAACAGCATTGCAGCAAGCCTGAAAGAATTAGGTATTGGCGGTAACACCTTTGCTATCCTGAACCTGCCATATGCGCAATTAAAGGGATATGACTGGTCAAGGGATCCTGCATCTGGTAAAGTAATTGTTGATGCCAACACTGGTTTGCCGGTAAGAGCATCTGCTACATCTGCCTTAGGTAACGTAAACCCAACCGACATATTAGGTTTTACATCTTCAGTAAGCTACAAGGGCTTCACGCTGAATTTAACAGTTGATTATAGAGGTGGTTACAAAATCTTTAACCAGATTTCTAACACACTTGATCACGCTGGTAACAGTATCACCTCAACCCTTGCCGGTCGTCAGCGTTTTGTATTCCCCAACTCGGTTTATAAAAACGCACAGGGAAATTATGTTGATAATACCAACATCCTTACTCAAGACGGTAACTACAACTTTTGGCCAACTACCTACTTAGGTGTTGATGCCAATTATGTAACCAGCGCTGCTGCCTGGAAATTGCGCGAAGCTACTATCAACTATAACTTCCCTAAAGCCTGGTTACGCGATGTTAAGTTTATTAAAAACGTTAACGTTGCAGTTTCTGGCCGTAACCTGATCATGATACGTCCTAAGACCAACAAATACACCGATCCTGAGTTTAACGATGATACCAGCAACGCTGTTGGTAGAACTACACTGAACCAGGCTCCGCCAACCAGAATATTCAGCGGTACATTAGCTGTAACTTTTTAACAAAGAAATTGATAGAAAAAATGAAAACGAAAACAATATTTAAGCGAAAAGTTAACCTGGGTTTGCTTTTCTCTGCGCTGCTGTTAACGGGTATTGTAGGATGTCAGAAGGGAACATTTGATGTTAACAAAGTTAACCCTAACGCGCCAACTTCTGCACCGTCACAATATCTGCTAAGCTCGTCATTAACTGCAACTGCGTCTTTAATGCATGGGGGTAACTCCGACGTATTGGATAACTGGATGGGCTACTGGACACAAAGCGGTGGTTTTACACCAAGCACCACTTACGTAATTTACCAGATAACCAGTAGTAACTATACCGGTAACTTTGATAACGCTTACATCATTTTATCAAATTACAACCTGTTGTTAAAAAATGCCGGTACTGATCCAACACAGTCATACTACAAAGCAATGGCTACCATAATGGAAGCTTTTATGTATCAGCGCCTTGTTGACTTGTACAACAGCGTGCCATATTCTCAGGCACTTAGTACAAATGCAACATTCTCATACAAGTATGATGATCCGGCTACTATTTACAAAAGCCTGGTTGCTAAGTGCGATTCGGCGGTTACTATTATAAAAGCTGCACCAACCAATGCCATAAATCCGGGCAACTACGATGTAGTATTTGGCGGTAACATGACAAACTGGATAGCGTTTGCCAAAACATTAAAATTGAAACTTTTAATGCGCCAAACCGAAGCTGGTTTAGGTAGCGCAGGTGTTAAAACTGCTTTATCGGGTATGGCAACTGCCGATTTCTTAACGGTAGATGCGTCTGTTAATCCTGGTTATTCAAATGCAACAAGCGGACAGTTAAATCCTCTTTATTATGATCTGGTTGCCAACGCAACCGGTCAGAATGGATTAAATACCACCTACTACCGTGCAAACAGCTTTGCTGTGAAATTTTACCAGGACAATAACGATCCACGTATAAATGCAATCTATGCGCCATCAGGTCAGGAGGCTATCGCTTATACTACCCAATTAGATGGTACAGTTGCTACAAACAGGGCTAAAGTAAAAGGCAGGGATTACGGCAGTACCAATGGTAATGGTGAGTCAAACTCTGTTATCTCGGCTATTGTTGGTACTGGTTTTACATCTGGTGGCAAACAAAAGGGCCCAACTCAGTCGGCACCGCTTATTACTGCATTTGAAAGCCTGTTTTTACAAGCCGAAGCTGTTCAACGCGGTTATCTTGCAGGTAATGCCGGGACCATTTATAATGCGGCAGTAGCGGCTGATTTTGCATTCCTTGGCGTATCGGGAGCAGCTGACTATACAAGTCAGCCAGATGCTTTAACCAACTATTCAGTTTCGTTAGATAAAATAACCACCATCATTACGCAAAAATGGGCTGCAATGAACTCGGTTGACCCATTAGAGTCATATAGCGACTGGAGAAGATTAAATATCCCAAGCAACCTTCCGGTTTCTCATTATCCAGGTGTTACGGTAACACACATTCCTTATCGTTTCCCTTATACTATTAATGAAACTACCTTGAACTCGGCTAACGTGCCATCGGGCGGTACAGGTACAGATTTATTCACATCTAAAATATTTTGGATGAAATAAGCAGCTGTGCTTATATTTAAGAACAATTAAAAAACGAAAGAAATGAAAAAATTAATCATACTATTAGGAGTCCTTACCGTCTCGCTTACATCTTGCTTAAAGGATAAGCCAAACGTGGATTTTTCAAATATCGGTGCTTTCACGGAGCTGGTACACAGTGGTGCGCCTTACTTTAACGAAGCTGCAATTACCGACGCTGCTGATACCATTGTAAAAACGCTGCAGGTAAACATTACCGGCCAATACCCGCCAACAAAAGATGTAACAGTAACTATAGCGGTAGATAATACTTTGCTTACAGCCTATAACGCTGCAAACACAGCAATTGTTTATGAAGCACCTCCAACAGGTTCATTCAAAATAGGGGCAACATCTGTAACTATAAAAGCCGGATCACGGTTAGCCAATATCCCGGTAACTTTTTACAAAAATCAGCTTGATCCATCAAAAAGCTATATGTTACCTATCAAGATAGTTAGCTCATCTATAGCGTTAAGTGGTAACTTCACGGTTAAGTATTACCACTTTATTGGTAACGACTTTGCAGGAACATACAATCACTTTTACACCAGGTGGGAGCAGGCAGATACAACAGCAAGTGCCCCTTCAAGCAATCGTGTTAATAAAGGTACTTCGATTTTTAACCCGATAAGCCCTACGGAGTTTACGGTAACAACGTCTTATTACACCGCGCCACGTTACGATGTAACCTTTGTTAAAACTGGTAATGGCCCTACAGCAACCTATTCGAAATTTGTAATTAAATTTTACGGTACTGATATAGCTGACTTATTTACACCTGGTGGTGTAGTATTGGCTACCGGTCCGTATTTTTTACCGGCAAATTATCATACTACCCCATTTGATCCAAATGGTGTATATACTTACGCACAATCATTGAAGTTATTCAGATTTTTCTTCACAACGGCTTCAAGAGGAATTATTGACGAGTACACCAAGTAATTGTTAAAAGAATAACACAATAGTATTTAATGGCCGGTTCATTCATTTGAACCGGCCATTTTTCTTATGTTTTTAAATAAAATTGATAAACAAGCGTTGTAACAGGCCAGTGTTGTTATCATCATAAAATTTAATTAAACGCTGTTGTATCAAACAAAAGGATAATTGCGTTATCTGATTAACAATCAATGTATTGTTGTAATTGTTTATGGGTTTAACAAACGGATGCAAATTTTCGGTATGCAGATATTATATAAAAATAAATAAATGTTTGATTTTGAATCTGTTTATATTTATAGTTAACTTTAATACTTATTATAATTGAAATGAAAAAACAAATCTTACCTACCTTATTATGTGTTGCAGCTACTCATTTTGCAATGGCGCAAACAACCGCTTCGGGTACAGTTAAAAATGAGAATGGGCAAGCTGTTGCTTCGGCCCTGGTACAGGAAGCAAATACAAAAACGGCAACCTATACCGATTCAACCGGCTTTTTTACCTTGCCGTTAACGGGCAATACTGCTTTGATAGTAAGTGCCAGGGGTTATCGTGATGAAAAGGTAAATGCAAAGGACAACCTGGTGGTTGTGCTTAAGCACGGTAAATCTGCTGCTAAGGAACTGACACCTGAAGATCCTAATAAACCGGCGGCAGGCGCTGCTTTGGAAAATAAAAACCAGGGTACAACCTTTTTTAACGTATCGGGCGCGAGCGGAAGTTTATTTAATGTAAGCCATAAGGAAGATACCAAAGGTACCCGTTATTTAGTTGGCGATGGCTGGGCTAAAGGCTATGTGGTTGATAACACCGGAGCGACAGTTAAGAACGATAATTTTGCTTACAACTATGATAAAATAAATGGATCATTGTTATTAACGCAAGATAAGCGCGCCGCTGTTGATGTAAACCGCGACCAGATAAAAAGCTTTACGATTTATAATAAACTCGATCAGCCTGAAACATACCAATTGGTTGCTGCGATAAATCCAACACATTACAGCCAGGTATTATCAGACGGTAGCAAATACAAAGTTTATAAGTTTACCAAAACAACATTCGTAAAGTCGGATTTTAAAACCGATGGTATGACATCAACCGGAAACCATTATGACGAATACGTTGACGAGCCAACTTATTATGTGCTTAATGTTAAAACCTCGGCTTTGCAAAAAATCTCGTTAAAAGCAAAGGCTATTAAGCAGGTTTTTGCTGCCGATGCGGATAAAGTAAAGGCGTATTTTAACGATCACGCTGATGATGATATTAACGACATCTTCCTGAGCAACCTTGCTGATTCATTGAATTAAGAAAGAAGATAAGACTATATTCAAAAAAAGGCCGTTAGCATAAAACCTAACGGTCTTTTTTATTGTAACTTAAGTGAAAATTTTACCGGTTTTAAATGAAAATAAGATATATAGCAACGCTTGCATTGTTCATGATAACAGGGAGTGTTTTAAAAGCGCAGACAGGTACAAACGGCATTTCATCAACCGGGATAACCTCAGGCACAGGGATGGCCTATAACCTGGTTAATAATGAAGATACCAAAGGCAGCCGGTATTTATTTGACACCTGGGTTAAAGGCTATGTTACCGACGCCAAGGGCAATGCCGTAAACAGCGAGAATTATACATTTAATTATGATAAAATGGGCGGCGCATTGCTATTGAGCCAGGATAAACAAACCGCCATTGCTGTTGATAAGGAACATGTAAAAAACTTTGTAGTTTACAGTAAGGCCGATAAGGCTATGGCTTTTGAATACGTGCCGGCAATTGATGCCACCCATTATTGCGAAGTATTGGCAGCCGGGAGTAGGTACAAAATATATAAGCTTACCAAAACAAAGTTTATCAAAGCCGATTATAAAAACGATGGTATATCATCAAGCGGCAACAAATATGATGAGTATATTGATGAACCGGCTTACTACGTAGTTGATGCTAAAACACAGGCGCTACAAAAAATTGGTTTAAAAAACAAGGCACTTAAACAAGTGTTTGCTGCAGATGCGGAAAAGGTAAAAACCTTTTTTACAGATCACAAAGACGACGACATTAATGAAGCGTTTTTAGCTGCCCTCGGCAATTATCTGAATCAATAAATTAGCAATCGGGACACATTATTTGCAGCCCGCTTGCTAATTTGGGTTACTTTTTATCTACACTATATTTGCCCGGCCCTATAAATATTAAGCCGGCAAACACTATAGCATCTTCGACAGCGTGTGCTGCTTCGCCCAGTCCGCCGCCGGTGCGCAAGTGCATTAACGCAGCAATAACCAGGTTGATAAACAGTAAAATACATACCGGGCGGAATGCTAGCCCGATAATCAGCAGGAACCCGCCCAGCAGTTCGGTGGCCGCAGCAAGCAGGCCCCACACCATGGGTAAAAAGTGAATGCCAACGTATTTCATTGATCCGCCAAGCTCGGTCCATTCCTTAGGTCCTCCCATCAGTTTAGGATAGCCGTGGTAAATAAACATAATGCCCAAACCCACGCGGATAATTAAAAGACCAACGTTTTTGTAATTGCCTAAATTGCTAAATAATGCCATGTAATAATGAGTAAAATGATGTTTTAATTTTGATTGCCTATAGAGTTATGTCAATGATAAATTAACGGATCGTCTTTAGCCCAAAGTCTTAAGTTCTAAGCGAAAAAAGAAAAAAATCAACTTTAGACTTACGACTTCGTACTGTTGACTTACAATAGCCTCTGTTTTTAATCCCCGGGTGTTAAATGAATGTCAAAAGGCTGTGCTGCTCTCCAACACTCAGGGTTACATTGCGGCCCAGTATAAGGCTGCAGTTATCCGGTATATGCCCTGCCGGGAAATCAAAACATACCGGATAATGATATTGCTGTACAATATCCATAATAATTTCGGGCACGGTTTGGCCAAAGGGAATGTCGTTGTCCTTTATGTCGGTAAACCCGCCAACCACCAGGCCTGCCAGGTTTTTGAGCTTACACGCCCTGTCCAGGCATCGCAGCATACGGTCTATACTGTAAAGATATTCGCCTACATCCTCGATGAATAACACTTTGCCTGTGTAGTCGATATCAGATACCGAGCCCGAGACTGCTACAAGTAACGACAAATTGCCACCGATAAGCAGGCCGCTGCTATCGCCCACGCGATTGGCGGTATGCGATGTAAATTCGTAAGTCAATTCTTCGCCGAATAGCGCCTTTCGCAGTGTATCTAACGACCGTGCGGATGCATCGGGAATGTTAACCGGCATTTGCCCGTGAATGGTTTGCATGCCATAATTGGCAAACAAATGCGTATGCAATACCGTAATATCGCTAAAGCCAACAAGCCATTTTGGGTTTTTAACAAAACAGGAAAAATCTACCTTGTCAATCATCCTTACCGTACCATAACCGCCGCGCGCGGCTATAATGGCTTTTACACTGTCGTCATCAATAAAACGTTGCAGGTCTTTAGCCCGCAATTCATCATCGCCCGCAAATTGATGGTAGGATGCTGTTACGGTTTGGCCCAATACAACTTCCAATCCCCATGATTGTAACAGGGCAACCGCATCTGTCATTGGATTGGGCAGTTTTTTTGCCGGGCATACAATGGCAATTTTATCGCCTTTTTTTAAGTAAGGAGGTAGTCCGGAAGTTGGATAGTCGGGAAGTCGGGAAGTTTGGACGGGCGAAGGCCCGGGATTGGCAGGTGATTCCATATATATACTAAAAATGTTCAGTCTTCCCGTCTTTCGGACTTTCGGACTTTCCGACTCCTCCCCCGACTTTCCGACTAAAAACCTATCTTTGCAAATTATTTATAACGTCGCTTTATTCATGTCACAACTCAACAAATATAAAAGATATACGGTTACATCAGCATTACCTTATGCTAATGGGCCACTCCATATTGGCCACCTGGCGGGCGCTTACCTGCCTGCCGATATTTTTGTAAGGCACCTGAGGCTCAAAAAAAAGGATGTATTATACGTTTGCGGATCTGACGAGCATGGCGCGGCCATTACCATTAAGGCAAAAAAAGAAGGCACTACCCCCCAGGCTATTATTGATAAGTACCACACCCAGATAAAAGAAAGCTTTGAAGAGTTTGGGATAGCATTTGACATTTATCACCGTACATCGTCGCCTATACATCATGATTTGTCGCAGGAGTTTTTCCTGAACCTTTACGAAAAGGACGAGTTTATCGAAAAATTCAGCGAGCAGTATTATGACGAGGATTACCAGCAATTTTTAGCAGATAGGTACATCACAGGCACCTGCCCAAACTGCCACAATGAAAATGCCTATGGCGATCAGTGCGAGCGTTGCGGCACATCGTTAAACCCTACCGACCTGATTAACCCGGTATCAACCCTAAGCGGCAAAACGCCTATATTGAAACCTACTAAACATTGGTACCTGCCTTTGGATAAATACCAGCCATGGCTGGAGCAATGGATAGATACCAAAGAAGGCGAGTGGAAAACAAACGTATTTGGCCAATGTAAATCATGGCTGAAATCGGGCCTGCAGCCCCGCTCCATGACCCGCGATTTAGATTGGGGTATTGATGTGCCTTTGGAAGAAGCTAAAGGCAAAAAACTATATGTTTGGATGGATGCGCCGATAGGCTATATCTCGGCCACCAAACAATGGGCAATAGACAACGATAAGGACTGGAAATTATACTGGAAAAAACAAGCCGATGAGCAGGACGATGCGTGTTTGCTGCATTTTATTGGCAAGGATAATATTGTGTTTCACTGTATTATTTTCCCATCTATACTGCACGCGCATGGCGAATACATTTTACCACAAAACGTACCTGCCAACGAATTTTTAAACCTGGAAGGCGATAAGCTATCCACCTCCCGTAACCACGCCGTTTGGCTGCACGAATACCTGGAAGAATTTCCGGGTAAGCAGGACGAGTTGCGCTACGTGTTAACATCGATACTACCCGAAACCAGCGACAGCGAATTTACCTGGAAAGATTACCAGGCACGTATCAATAACGAGCTGGTGGCCATATTGGGCAACTTTGTAAACCGGGTAATGATACTGATGCATAAATTTTATGATGGTAAAATTGAAAGCGCAGCCGGCAAAATTGAACTTAACGACGAATACCTGGCCACCGAAATTGGTGTTTGTTATGATGAGATAGAAAAAAACCTGGAAGCATATCGCTACCGCCAGGCGCTGCAGGCCGTAATGGACATAGCGCGCCTTGGTAATCGTTACCTTACCGAAAAAGAACCCTGGAAAGCCATTAAAATCGATCCTGAGGGCGCTAAAGAAACGCTGCATAACTGTTTGCTTATCATCGGTCACCTGGCAACTGCTGCCCAGGCGTTTTTACCGGCGACAGCCAAAAAGATCATTGGCATGCTTAATATGCCCAACGAGGTTATTACTTACGACCAGGAGATCGTGTTTAATAATGGTCATCAATTAAATCCTGCTGCGTTATTGTTTGAAAAGATAGAAGATGAAGTTATCGGGTTTCAGCTAAAAAAACTACAGGACAAAAAGGAAGCTGCTGTGCCGGTAAAAGCGGTTGTTGTACAACCAGCCAAAGAAAATATCAATTACGATAGTTTTGCTACCATGGATATCCGCACCGGAACCATCCTTGCTGCCGAAAAAGTTGCCAAAACCAAAAAACTGCTGAAACTTACTATTGACACAGGTATCGATGAGCGCATAGTGGTATCGGGTATTGCTGAATATTACGAGCCGGAAAACATCATCGGGCAAAAGGTGAGCATCCTCGTAAATTTAGAGCCGCGTGAAATAAAAGGCATCGTATCGCAGGGGATGATCCTGATGGCCGAAAACAGCGAAGGCAAATTAAGCTTTGTTGCACCGGTGGAAGATTTTCATACAGGGGCGGTGATTAGGTAGCAGAGATGCAGATTATAGATTAACTTCGTTGAAGGCTTCGCCGTTTCAGATGTGCAGATGGAGCAGCATTTCCGTGCCGATAAAAATTTGCCAATAAGGCATGTGATTTTTCAGGTATAATTTGCACCTTTGCAAGCTGATTAAAGGTTCTGCCTTTTATCGGTATAACAGGTCCCGTAGTTCAACGGATAGAATAGGAGTTTCCTAAACTCTAGATATGAGTTCGATTCTCGTCGGGACCACTGAAAACAGTATCAAAATGATGTAAAAGCCTGCAAATCAAATCATTGCAGGCTTTTGTTTTATGGTCAAAACACCAAAAAATGCACTGATTTTTAACAAAAAGGTGTCAAATTCGGTGAGTACCTTCAGAACAAAATACTACTCACCGAATATGCCGTAATTGATTGACATTCAAGCTGTTCAAAAGATGAACATCTTGATGGAAGATGCTCGCAAACTTACTTTTGATCATTTAAAGTACGTTGTTATGAAAAGTAATTTCCATCTGCTTTTTTACTTAAGGAAGCAAAAAAACTACAAAGAAGGCGCTGCTGCCATTTATATGCGGATCACCGTTGACGGTAAAAGGTCTGAATTTTCTGCAGGAAGGGAGTGTGATCCGTCCCGTTGGAATAGCCATGCCGGGCGAGGAATCGGTACTAAAGAAGATATAAGGGCACTGAACAGCTATCTGGATATTTTACACACCAAAGTAAATAGTGCTCATCAGCAATTGCTAATTGCAGGCGAAGCGATCACTGCGGATAAATTGCGTAATCAGTTTATAGGACGGGCTGAAAAGCGCTACCACGTAGTGTCATTGTTTAGTGAGCACAACGATCAGGTAAAAGCATTGATCGGAAATGGATTTGAAGAGAATACGTTAAAAAGCTACCGTAGCTCTTTTAAGCACCTGGCTGAATTTGTAAAGTATAAATATGGTGTTGTTGATGTTGACATTAAAAGTCTGAATCATGCTTTTATACTCAACTACGAGTTCTATTTAAAGGCCACCTGCAAATGCAGCGACGTTTCTGCTGCCAAATACATCAAGCACCTTAGAAAAATCGTTAACAACTGCTTAAACAACAAGTGGCTCGTTGAGAATCCTTTTGTTAACTACCGCTCAAAAGTGAAAGCTAAGGAAAAGGAGTTTTTAACTCAGGATGAACTAGAGATGATAGCGAATAAACCACTTAGCATCGACCGGCTGATCCAGGTTCGGGATACCTTTGTTTTCTGCTGCTACACGGGTTTGGCTTACGCTGATGTGCAAAAATTGCAGCGCCATCAGATTGCTAAAGGAGTCGATGGTCAACAATGGATATTTACGACCAGAAAGAAAACAGATACTGCGTCAAGGATACCTTTATTGGCGGCGGCTGAAGATATCGTAGGAAGATATGCCGATAATCCTCAATGTGTAAATAAAAATCTTGTTTTACCAGTATTGAGCAACCAAAGAATGAACAGTTATCTAAAAGAGATTGCGGACGTTTGTGGTATAACCAAACTTTTGACCTTTCACATGGCACGGCATACTTTCGCTACTACGGTTACATTAGCCAATGGCGTGCCTATTGAGAGTGTAAGCAAAATGCTTGGACATACCAATATCAAGACGACTCAGCACTACGCTAAGGTGCTTGATATTAAAGTTGGCGCAGATATGGCCATATTGCGAAAAAAGTATAAATCCGTATGATTTTAACTTCCATTAACATCAATTATTTATTAAGCCGTTTCTGTTTCTCCCGGATAGAAACGGCTTAATTATTTAAGCATGCCTAAAAAACTATATTTATATTGACCGATTTCGGTTTTAAGATAATTTTCGCACAGATCCTCACCGAGTGTTACTGATCGCGTTCCTTAACGGTGAGCTCAAGGGACGAAAGACATTGTTGACCTTATATATAATAAGACAGAATATAACGATGATACGATTTATGAAGGCAGTGCGTCTTTATCTGTACCGGAAATGACGGTGAGCGCGTTATTTTAGAGTCACAAAGAGGAAAACTTTTAAACAACGTGCTTTATTTATATCAGTCAGTTGATCAGCGGACAGGCACCGAGAGGTAATCGATTTAAATGGACCAACAATATGCCTGGAGTTTACCTTGCTGACTTACCTAAGATATTATATTGCGTCCTTGAGTAATTTTTGAGCAAATAAGGGTCTTTTTAAATGTAGCACCTTTAACGTAACTTTGAATACAGCACAATAAGAATAATGGATCAAAAATCGCTTCAAGTAAAGTTTAACGAATTAGTAGCACTTCCAGCCGAAACCGAGACCGTCGAATTTAAAGAAGCAAAGAATACGTATGATCTAACTAAGCTTGGTAAATATTTCTCAGCGCTTTCAAATGAAGCCAATCTTAACGGCAGGGCTGATGCCTGGTTTATCATGGGAGTTAAAAATGATCATACCGTTGTAGGAACAGCCTTTCGACCCAGCCGAAAAGATTTGGACAGTCTTAAAGGGGAGATTGCTAATAAAACGAGTAACCGGATTACTTTCATGGAAATCCATGAACTTTTTTTACCTGAAGGAAGAGTGTTAATGTTTCAAATCCCACCAGCGCCCAGAGGGTTGCCGGTAAGTTTCGACGGTCACTATTACGGCAGGGACGGCGAAGAATTAGTGCCTTTGAATATAGAAGAGATTGAGCGTATCCGTACACAACGCAGCAGCGAGGATTGGAGCGCAGGTATTATTAAAGAAGCGACTATTGCAGATCTTGACCCTGAAGCAATAAAAATTGCAAGGGAAAACTATAGAAGCAAGTTTCCGGATAAAGCTGAAGAAATTGACACCTGGAATGATGTTACTTTTCTAAATAAAGCAAAAATAACGATCAAGGATAAAATTACCAGGACAGCGCTCATCCTTTTAGGGCGCGAAGAATCCGAACACTTTTTAAGCCCGGCAGAGATCAAGATCAGGTGGGTGCTGAAAGACACCCACAATACAGACAAGGATTACGAAATATTTAATTGTCCGCTATTGCTGGCTGTAGACAAGGTATATGCCAAGATAAGGAACCTCAAATATCGATATATTACAGAGACGACTTTATTTCCCGAAGAAACTTTACGTTACGAACCTTATAGTATCCGGGAAGCATTAAACAATTGTATTGCTCACCAGGATTATACATTAGGTGGAAGAATTAATGTAGTGGAGATCGAAGACGAAGCTTTGATATTCACCAATTATGGTTCTTTTATTCCCGGTTCTGTCGAACGCGTTGTAAAGGATGATGCACCGGAAGAACATTACCGTAATAAGTTTTTAGCAACCGCTATGTTCAATTTGAAGATGGTGGACACGGCGGGAGGAGGTATCAAGAAAATCTTTAACTTCCAGAGGCAAAGGTTGTTCCCATTACCTGATTATGATTTAACTGGTGGTAAAGTTAAAGTGGCTTTGGCTGGTAAGGTTTTAGATATTGATTTCGCCAGGGTATTGGCACGTCATAAAGACCTCACTTTAGATGAGATTATCCTGTTGGATAAAGTTCAAAAAAGGAAGAAACTTACGTCCGTAGAGGAAAAGCATCTCCGGATGAAGAAGTTAATAGAAGGAAGAAAACCTAATTATTATATTTCACTTGATGTTGCCAGTCAAACAGGGCAAAAAGCGGAATATTCTAAAAACAGGGCTTTAGATAAAGCCTATTATATTGATCTGGTCAAGAAATCAATTCATCAACATGGACATTTAGAACGGAAGGACATAGATGAATTATTGTGGACGAAGTTACCAGATTGGATGAATGAACATCAGAAAAAAATTAAAATAAACAATCTGATATCAGAGATGCGAAAGAAAGGATCGATTTGGAATGAAGGAAGTGATTCCAAGCCACAGTGGAAGCTAGGGAAGGAGGAAAGAAAAAGATCAAAAGAATAGTCGTTATAAAAGAGTTCTAATTAATGGTTTTAATTAGAGTTTAATTAGAGATATTAGTAATTCTAAGTATAATTAGCAGGTTATTTAATTAGAGTTAATTAGAGGCTTCGTTAGTAACACACCTATTCATTGCACCGCTTAAACACCCGGAGCTTAAAGCAGGAAAACGGTCAAGGGCGGGGCAAGCCAAAAACAAACAACCCTGCCCCGTTTATATACCCTTTACCGTTTTCCTGCGTTAGCTAATTTTGTGACCGCGGTGCTGTGACTAACCGCTAACCCGCGCCGGGAAAGGCCGGTGTGTATGAGGAACGAATGCACTCCGGCACGTGCAGCAGCGAGGCTGATGGCGAAATGGGACCCGGAGCGCAGCGCGTGGTGAAATGCAGCCACCTGCCGCAGCTGCATGGCTCACTTATATCACCTGGCCGACTTCAACTTATCCAAGTTCTCTTTTGCCGCTTGCTGATCTTTCTCAGCCTGTTCCGCAATAGCCTTTGCAGCAGCAATAGCCTGTTGTTTTTCCATTGCCTTCGCTGCCTTTGCCGAAAAGCCATCTGGATCTTTCTTTAATTTGGATAGCACGCTGTCTGCTGTTGTAGGATATATTGCCCTTACCAACCAGAAGTTATAGGCTTCGCTGTTTAGCCGGTCATTTTGGTGGTTAAGGTATAAAGCTGTTCCAATAGATCCTGCCATTGCTATAAAAGCAACTACTATCCCTATAATCAAGCTTTTCGACCATCGTCCGAAATGATGGCTGGTTTTAACTCCAATGACTTTGGGAACAGTCGCTACCAGTTTTTTTACCTCATCTATCTGCTGCTGGATCTTTTGGTCGTCATATCTCTTATTTGATTGCTCTATCCGGGATGCGATCCTTTCCAATGTTTCCTTATATTGCTGTAAAAAGGTATTTAAAAATCCCGGCATTTCGGTTTCTATGATCGTTATTCTTCCGATAAAGCCCTGAATCAACTCTTCCAGCATCGTTACTTTTTCTTCTAAATCTTCCTGTTGCATAACACCTGATTTAATTGTTTAACACCCACCTTAATTAATCATTTTACCTGCTTATTACCTGGGACTGGGAATGTTCCGCTTCATGCTTCTTTCTTTTCCTGCGCGCTATATCCGCATCGCCCATCGGGTCAGGAGCCGCTGCTGTAAATTGAGGTTCCAGCAAGGTTGCCAATAGCCCTTTACCGCCATCGGGACTATTCTTGTGTTCGGCCTTAACGCATTGCTGAATAGCATACCGTAACTGGCTGGCCAATGATGGCTGATTAGCTTCTCTTGCTGCATGGTATTGTTGAACTTGCAGATTCCGGTTCAAAGCCGCACCTAATTTGCAATAGCTTAAACTCCGTTCAATTGCCGATCCTTTCATTTTGATATCCCCTTTCTGAAAAGAAATACCCTGTACATCCTGTGTACCGCTACGGAATTTGTAATCTATTGTGATACCCTGCTTTTGCAATGCAGCTTCCAACTCCTTCCAGTTTACGGAATGTTTAACCGCTGCTTTAATAGCATCATACAATTCGTACCTGACCTTTTCCTTACCCCGCAATGCCTGGCGGTTTACCAAATCTTTTCCCTCTCCCAAATGATAACCATACTTTAAGGTGATCTCCTTGCAGGCTTTGACATTCTTTGCGAAGTTGTTTTTATCAGTAATCGTCTTTCCGTTATTATCTACCCGGTTATAGATCAGATGCAGGTGAGGATGTTCCCTGTCGCTATGGCGAACGATTACATACTGGGTATTTAGGATACCTACTTTTTCCATATACTCTTTCGCCCGCTCCGCCATGATCTCATCGCTCAGCTTGGACAAATCTTCCTTACTCCAGCTAAGTACGATATGCCCGACCGCTTTACCTAACTCCGGCCGCATCTTTCGTTGGAGATTAAAGTCTTGTGTAAGCGCGTTGGCATCTTGCATCCGCACCCCTTCAGCAGAAAGGATTTTTGCCTCCTGCTTATTGACCACGTAACGGATACAGCCGCCAAAACTTCTCCCGGTTATCGGCTTACCCATCATGGCTATTAAGTTTGGTTAATAACTCATCGATCTGCCGAAGCATAGCCTGGCATTTCAATCCCAGTGAAAATAATCCCGCCACATGGGCGAGATGGGTCAACTGGTTCAGGTTATTGGCAAGGCCGGCCAGCATCCTGAACAAGCTACTTTCTTCTACGGTAAATCGCGGGAAAACCTTGGCACTTTTGGCAGCACGACGAAACCATTCACTAGATTTCAGCCCAGCCTTTTTTGCCCGCCCCTCGATTAAAACCCGCTCGGTTGGCGTTAGCCGCACCATCAGGAAATCGCTTCGGCTGACCGTTTTTTTCGGTCTGCCGGGCAATCGCCTTTTTTGTGTTTTATCGTTTTCAATTAATCCTGTCATAAAAAAAATCCCTTAAAACCCTCCTCAAAATCGACCAACGGGAGCGAGTTCCGGATCACCCCAACGGGGTCGATCCGGGTTTTTGTGTAGCAAAAACATTAACTCGCTCCTTTCTGGTCGTAGAATTGTCCCCTGATATATACAGCTATCTGTATATGGGCTGCATACCGCAGGCGGTATGACGTTTCCCGGTTTCGCAAAGCGAAGCTTTGCGCGGATTCGTCCGCCATACCGCCGCTAACTGTCTACGGTTTCTGGCCAGTAAACTAGACTACCCTGCTTTGGATGATAGGATGGTTGATAACGGATATAACCAAACTCATCCAGTTCCCGGATGCACTTATGATATGTCGCTATCGAAGCGACTTTGGAAAACGCCATGAGCGTTTTCCGGGTCACAGTGAACGGGCTTACAAAACCATTACGCTGCCAGCAAACAAATAGACCAGTGAATAGACTGAGGTGGGTAGGCAATAACCTGTCGTCCTTTTCCATGCGTCTGACCAGGTTTGCGTATCCCGCCAATTCTCTAAAAATTTCCTTCTGCAACTTCATTTGTCCTCACCCTCCAAGATCTTGTTGATGTCTTCCAGTTTGTAGTACATGATGCTGCCTACTTTGGAAAAGCGTAGTGTACCATTGATCCGCAGGTTTTGGAGCGTGCCGGGCGAAATGCCCAATAGCTTTCTTACCTCCGCACTCTTTAGCCATTTCTTAGATTGCCCCTGTCCCGGCTGCATCAGTTGTTTGATCTCCTTCAATAACTCCCCTTTAAACTCCCTTAAATCCTCCTTAGTGATCAATTCAATTGCTGTCATAGTTGATATTTTTTTTCGTGAATAATTCTTGCCCAAATTTGAGCAAGCCCTATTTTATTACTTAGGGATTTTAATAGGGTGACCCCAAATGTTTGTTTATTAAATCTCCTTTAGTTTTGCACGGTGATGCCCTCCTTTCTTATTAAACCTGTTCAGCGGAACCATAAAATGCCAGCCACTTGCATACAATGAATCAAAAGTGAGGGCTAAAACAGCAAAATGAATGACCATTGGAGGCGTTTGGTCATGAATGAAAAGGCAAAAGCCTATTTCTTAGGCTTTTGGATAATTTTGAAGAGTTTGTCTTTTTCGGCGATGATCGTGTATTTCGGCGGCGGGTTATCCTTGTCGGCCGGGAAATAATTCTGGGCGGTGCCGATTGCAATAGGTTTATCTCCGTTTAAAAAATTCTTGGCGATCAATTTATACCAGGGGCTTGCCGTTTGGCTGTTTACCAATTTATTATCGTTCGGCAACTTCAAATCCCTTATTTGATCAATCAGGTCAATGAACACCGGCAGGCCGTCCTTGCTGATGACGATCTTTTCACCGGCTTCATATTTAACGTAATCTTTAACCTGGTTCTCCAGTTCTTTGATTTTTGCTTCTAACTGGTCAATCTGTTTATTTTTATCAGCGATGACTGATTCCAAGGGCTGTGTTTTGTGCCACTGATCTATACTTTCCAGATATGCCAAAAAAGCTTCCAGTTTGGCCGTAAATTTCAATCCCTGAGCAGATGGCTTAAGGCCTTTGTAGAATTTAATCCTGGTATTTACAATATCATAAACATGATCGAAAAAAGCCTCTTCCTGGCCGACGTTACCCTTAAGGTAATGATTTAACTGGTAATTGTAAAACGTAGCGTACTCATCTTTTTTGATCTTATAAATCTTATTGACAAAGAAATTTAAACCGAAAACTCTGTCTGTAAATATCGGCCAGCCGATATCGTAACGATGAGGGTTTAACTCAAACCGGCCGCGGAATTTGAAATAAGTGTCTGAAGGCATACAACAATATTTCTTGATAAACGAGTTACCATAGTTTTAGTTTATATGACTGCGAGAATATGGAATTTGCTTTCATAAATAACTGATTCGAGCCCAGTCTCGGACCCTTTTCTAAAAAGCCTTTTTACAGCGGTAAAAGGGTTTTTTTTATGCCCTCAAGCAGATTTTCGATGAAAAGACAGCAGTAAGTTCAGGCATGGTCCGTGCCATAGCATGGCAACTCGTTTGCTTCAGAGATTGGTTATTTATGTTTTGGTGATGAGATAAGGAATTGCCACTTTTATCTCTTTAATTACGATTTTATCTTACTTTTATGTTATCTTAGAGTACCGGCTTGCTAAAGGGCCAGGTTCCCGATTTCGAAGATCTCAACTAAATTTTAATGCGTTTAAAACTTTATATTGTCGTTTCAGTGTTGTTTTTTGCTTACACGAACAATTTTGCGCAAAGCAATCAATACCGGTTTTCGCACCTTGATATAAGTAACGGGCTGTCGCACAATCAGGTAACTAGCATGTTTAAGGATTCTGAGGGTTTTATGTGGTTTGGTACTTCTTTAGGTCTCAACAGGTATGACGGTTATAACTTTAAAGTATTCAGGCACGACGCAAATAATAAAAATTCTATTAATTTCGATTACATAAGAAGTATTTTTGAAGGCCCTGACAAAAAATTATGGATATCAACCACCACCGGCTTCTGTTTCTATGATCCGGAAACCGAGCGGTTTAATAATGATATGTCATTAGTGTCACGTCCTTTGAAGCTGCCCGTTAATGATCCTCAAAAAATTGAACGCAGCAGCGCTGCAGACTTTTGGTTTTTATATGCTGATTCGGGCATTTACAGATATAACGCCATAAACAAAAAGACGACGCGTTATTTTCACAGTGTTAACGGGGGCCCCTCGTTATACCCAGGTTCCATTGCGGATATCACGGCCGACGTTAAAGGCAATATTTGGATAGTTTATACTGACGGAATGGTGGAGATGCTTGATGTTAAACTTAACAGGATCAGCTATCGCACCAACATATTTAACAAGGTAACTAATAATAAGAAAGATCGTTATGCATTACTCGTCGACCGCGATGGTGATTTATGGTTTTACTTGCCGTACAATGATTTGGGCCTATTTTATTACCGGCCTTCAACAAGGACTTTCAGGCATATTGATAAAGAATCACCCGGGATAAAGTTAAAAACGAACTTTATTACCAACATTGTTCAGGCTAATGATGGCTTAATATGGATCGCGACTGACCATGGCGGGGTAAATGTGCTGGATAAAAAGAATTGGACAATCACCTACCTGCTAAATAAGGGAGATGACCCTACATCATTAAGGCAAAACACAGCAACACTTTATAAGGATAACTTAGGTATTATATGGGCCGGTACTAATAAAAAGGGAATAAGTTATTATCATAAAAATATTATCAAGTTCCCGCTTTTCAAGCATTTAGATTCTGATCCGGCTAGTTTAAAGTTTAACGATATCAATAAATTTGTAGAAGATAAACTGGGGAATTTATGGATCGGCACCAATGGCGGCGGCCTCATTTATTTTAATCGCAAAACGGGCGTATACACCCAATACAAAAACAATCCTAACAACGGCAACAGCTTATCGAGCGATGTAATTATTAGCCTTTGTATAGATCATGACCAAAAATTATGGATAGGTACCTATTTTGGCGGTTTGGATTGTTTTGACGGGAAAACGTTTAGCCATTATAAACACAACGATAACGTGGCCACCAGTATTGCTGATAACCGGGTATTTAGCATTTTGGAAGACTCGTCTCACCGTTTGTGGATAGGAACGCTTTTTGGGGGCCTCGAAATTTTCGACCGTGCAAAAAAAATATTTTACCATCCATTAACGCAGGCTGATATCAGCTCTACTATCATATTCTCAATCTTCGAGGATAAACAAGGCAATATCTGGATAGGGGGAGGATGGGTGGTAGATGTTATATGGAAGGACGGCCGGCGGGCAAGCCACTATACCGCAAAAGATGGTTTAATTGACAATGAAATAAGCAATATCAATGAGGATAGCCGGGGTTTGATATGGATAGTGGCCGGGGGCGGATTGTGTGTGTTGAATCGCAAAACAAACACTGTTATCTCGCTGACAAAAAAAAGCGGGCTCCCGGCTAATTCAGTGACCAATACGTTGGAGGATAACAAAGGGGTAATGTGGTTAAGCACTTCGAACGGGTTAGCCCGCGTCAGATTAACACCAACAGCTGATTCTTTCAATTTTCACTTCGACAGTTTTGACGATACAGATGGTTTGCAGGGCCGGGAGTTCAACATAAATGCAGCTTTAAAAACACGCGCCGGTGAATTGATATTTGCGGGCCCAGATGGTTTTAATCTGTTCGACCCCGCAAGTATTGAACCCGATACCGCCAGGCCTCGATTAATTTTTACCGACTTTCAGTTGTTCAATAAGAGCATATCAGCAAATGAGGCGGTTAACGGCCATATTATCCTTCCAAAAAGTATATCAGTAGTACATTCAATAGTCCTTAATCACGACGAAAATATCTTTTCGATAGAATTTGCCGCCCTCGATTATATGAATCCGGGTAAAGTAAAATATCAGTATATGCTGGAGGGCTTTAATAAGGCATGGGTAAATGTAGATAATAAAACGCGAAAAGCCGGTTATACCAATCTGGATGGGGGAGATTATACTTTTAAGGTACGTGTGTCCAATGCTGAAGGTGTTTGGAGTCCGCATAGTATTTCTTTAAAAATTAAGGTATTGCCGCCCTTTTGGAAATCTACTTTAGCTTATGTTATTTACCTGTTGCTGATAACCGGGACCCTCTTTTTTATACGCCGGCGCGGAATACAGAAAATAAGAAGACAATTCATAGCAGAGAAAGAAAAACAGGAAGCAAAATTGATAATTGAACAGGAGCGGCAGGAGATTAAGCGAATGCAGGATCTTGATCAGTTGAAAACCAAGTTTTTGACCAACGTAAGTCACGAGTTCAGAACACCGATTTCGCTGATCATGGCACCGGTCGAAAAAATGCTTACCCGAGCTGATCAGGAACAGCAACAACAGCTGGGCATGATAGGAAAAAACGCCCGGCGATTATTGAACCTGGTAAACCAGTTGCTTGATTTCAGGAAGATGGAAATTCAGGAATTGAAACTACATAGCAAGCCGGGGGATATGGTGAAGTTCATCAACGAGATATACCTTTCATTTACTGATATCGCTGAACAAAAAGAGATTAATTTTATTTTTGATACCTCGATCGATTCGCTGTTTACCAGTTTTGACCATGATAAGATAGAAAGGATATTGTTTAACCTGCTTTCAAATGCCTTTAAATTTACACTGCCTGGCGGCCAGGTAAGCGTTTTGCTTAATGTAAATAGCGAAGCCGGCGATGCCCCGCTTGAAATTAAGGTGATTGATACCGGTATTGGTATTCCGCATGAAAAACAAAGTAAAATCTTCGAACGGTTTTTTCAACACGACATTCCAGAGTCGATGATTAATCAGGGCAGCGGCATTGGCCTTGCAATTACGCATGAGTTTGTGAAGATGCATGGAGGCGAATTAACCGTTGAGAGTGAGCCCGATCATGGCAGTTGCTTCACCGTTAAACTGCCGTTTGTCATCTATAACCGTGGAGATATAGATCTGCCATCGGACGATGACATTGATGAGGAAATCGTAAACGAGATTACTCACATTGAAGATAAAAGTATCGTCAAACCGCAGCGATCAAATAAAAAGCCGGTGGTTCTGTTGGTAGAGGATAACGATGACTTTCGTTTTTATCTGAAAGATAATTTAAAGGATATATATAAATTAGTTGAAGCTGTAAATGGAAAAGATGGTTGGCAGAAAGCGTTATCCCAGCACCCGGATCTTATTGTAAGTGATATTAGCATGCCCGCAATGACAGGTATTGACCTTTGCAAAAAACTAAAGAATGACAGCCGCACTTCGCATATTCCGGTTATTTTGTTAACCGCGCTAACCGGCGAAAGCGAACAATTGAAAGGTCTTGAAATTGGAGCTAATGATTACATAACAAAGCCTTTCAATTTTGAGATACTTCTTTCGAAGATCAAAAACATCCTCGTACTTAAGGATGTCTATAAGCGGACATACAAAAAGCAAATGGACGTTCAATTGCAGGAAATACCTTTACAAAACGAAGATGAAATACTATTAAAGAATATAGTTGAGTACATAGAACTTAATATCTTAAACGACAACCTTTCAGTGGATGAATTAGGTCGTCAGATGGGCATCAGCCGGGGATCGCTTTATAATAAAGTTTTGATGCTCACGAACAAATCGCCTGGTGAATTTATCCGTTCGATAAGGTTAAAAAAAGCAGCGTATTTGCTCGGGAATAGCCAGATGACCGTTAGCCAGATCTGCTACGAGGTAGGCTTTCATACCCCCAAGCATTTTACGAAAATGTTCAAGGAAGAATATAACATACTTCCTTCTGCGTATGTCAATTCCATTCGTCGGAAAAAAAGTAATTCCGAAGCTGAAAGTAAAGAATAACGATCTCTATGCTGTTTGTTTGCTGTGAATGCGAACGAATGAGCGACAAGTCACCGGGCAAAAACATATATTCAAAACGGTGTTGCAAATATAGATATGCCTTTTACCGTTCGGTAAGCCCCAAAAAAGAATAGCATTTATACAGGAAGCGGAAAGGCTTGGATGCACCAATTATTGTTTATTTCAAATTTACGTGTCATAACAAAGGCGAAGCTGTTGTCAGCGTTTGTTTTGACCGGTCAATGACCATTGGTGATTTGCATTTAAAACGGTTCGTTCGGCTCTAAATTACGACTCCCGTTCGGTATTTATGGTAAAATAAGTTAGTCTTAGTTCTTAAGTGGCTTATTTACAAGTAGATATGAAGTTTGGATTTTTGGTCTATACTTTTGGCTAAAACTACCCCTTCCCATTTTTTAAGTTACCATAGCTTCATCCCCGGAATATGGGTCCAAAGTAATTTACTTAAAGAAGGTTGCCTTGAAACCATGTCCCACCAATAACCAATAGAACCAACAGTTAACTTTTTTGAATTAGTAAACATGCGCCTGACTGCACCTGAAGTTTTTTAACTGATTGTTCGGGCAGCCGTTTCATGTAACGAAACTAACAGTAAAGTAGTTTTCAAAGGTTGCTTTTGGGCTGTCTAAAAGATGTGATAACCAAATAAATTATGAATGAGAGAAAAACCAATTAATTACTAACCAAACACCAATGAACCAATTATCAAACCTTAAAATCCTTTTAAAAGATGGATAAAAATTTACAAAGAAGAATGAGACACCAGATTTCATTATTTATCACGGGCATGTTTCTTTATTTTTCAGCCCATGCACAAACCGTAAGTATTACGGGTAAAATAACAAGCGCCGACGATGGCCAGCCAATACCCGGAGTAAGCATTAGAATTAAAGGGACAGGCCTGGGCACTGTGTCCAGCATTGATGGCAGCTACAATATAGCGGCTGAGCCGGGCAAGGTACTCGTTTTTAACTTTTTAGGCTATGCGCCACGGGAAATAACTGTTAAGCAGGCCGGTTCAATTAACGTCAGGCTCAGTTCAACATCCAGCAATTTGAACGAGGTTGTTGTTATTGGTTATGCTAAAGCACGAAGACCGGATATAACCGGCTCTATCAGTTCCATAAGGGGCGACGATTTGCGCCAAACTCAACCCACTACTTTTGACCAGGCCCTGCAAGGTAAAGTTGCCGGGGTTGTTGTTCAACAAGTGTCGGGCCAGCCAGGTGGCGGTGTCTCTATTCAAATACGGGGGGTATCTTCCATAAGTGGTTCTAACTCGCCAATGTATGTGATAGATGGTATTATTATTCCCCCGGTTGGCGACCCCGGGAATGGTGGAAATCCGTTAAACACTATCAATCCTGCTGAAATTGAATCAATAGACGTATTAAAGGATGCTTCCGCGACTGCCATATACGGTTCGCAGGCAACCAATGGCGTAGTTGTTATCACTACAAAAAGGGGTAAAGTCGGACCGCCAACGGTAAATTATGATTTTTATACAGGTGATCAGGAGTTGCCCAAGAAACTCCCTGTAGTTAACTTGCAACAGCTCGCTACTATTTTGAATGACCGGGCACAAGTTTGGGGCTTCGATGCCAGACCCGAATTCGAAAATCCTCAATATTTAGGTACAGGTACCGACTGGCAAAAAGAACTGTTCCGCAGGGCGCCAATGAACAACCATAACCTAACAATAAGCGGTGGCGATTCCAGAACCCAATATTTACTATCAACCTCGTATTTTGACCAGGAAGGGATAGCCCTTGGATCTGATTTTAAAAGATACTCCGTAAGGCTGAATTTAGATAACAAAACTACTAATTGGCTAAAAGTAGGAACCAGCCTTCAATTGGCCCATGTTTATGAAAATCAAAATACTACTGCCTCGGGCGTAATTAATTCGGCGTTAAACATGACACCAGATGTTCCGGTTCAAAACTCTGATGGCTCCTACGGCGGTGTTACCAACCCGAACGGTTATACTGCACCTGTTCCTAACCCGGTGGCAATGGCCAAGATTGTCACAAACGTAAGGAGAAGGAACCAGATATTTGGCAATGCATATGCCGAAATACAATTTACTAAAGATTTGTCGTTGCGCAATGAAGTATCCGGTAATTTCGATTTTAGTTCTGAAGATAATTTTAACCCAACTTATAAATTTGGTTTATTTACTAATGGTATTAACAGAGCTAATTCGAACCTAAGCCAAAATTTTTATACGGTAATACGCAGTTTTTTTACTTATAACCATAATTTTAGTAAATATAGTGTAAATGTCTTGGCAGGGCATGAAGCGCAGATGAGCTCTTTCGAAAATGTTGGCGGCTCACGGACAAATTTCCCTTCAAACAATGTGACGGCCCTTAATTCCGGCGATGCGACTACAGCCAGAAATAGTGGCGATAACTCAGGCCCTAAAGGTAATGGCGGCACGGCACAGGAATCCTATTTCGGACGTGTTAATTTTTCCTGGAACGATAAATACCTGATCACCGGTAATATTCGGGACGATGGTTCATCGAATTTTATGGTCAACCGAAATTGGGCTGTTACCTATTCGGGCGCAGTCGCCTGGAAAATTAACAATGAGGCATTTTTAAAAGGCGTAAAATCTATAAATGAATTAAAGCTTCGGCTTGGTTATGGGCTTACCAACAATCAGGGCATACCCGGCAATACTTTCGTGACCCAACTTTCATCAGTGGCCAATGGCTTATCGGGTACGGCACAGTTTCAAAACAATTTGGCAAACCCTTTTGTAACCTGGGAAAAAACAAAATATTATAACTTGGGCCTTGATGGTACGTTCTTTAACGGGCGGATTAGTTTTTCATTAGATGTTTACGACCGCGAAACAAACGGACTTTTATTAAAGGTACCGTTGCCATTGTACAGCGGTACTACATCAGGGTGGTCGCCTGGATCCATGCAGGCACCTTTTGTCAATATCGGTGCTGTAAGCAACAAAGGGTTCGACTTCCGGGTCAGTTCTACCAATATTAACAGCAGAAATTTTTCCTGGAAAACTGATCTTACATTATCGCGCAATGTCAATAAAGTACTTAATTTAGGTTCAGGCGGATCTGATGCTAACTTGAGCCAAACCTCTTATGTGATTAACGATGTGGTGGAAAAAACGATGGTGGGGCAGCCCATCGGCGAATTTTATGGCTATGTATTTGATGGCGTATTTGCAACCTCAAAAGATTTTCTAACACATGCCTTGCCAGCTAACCAAGCCGGGGTACCTTATCCGGTTTCTGCGGTAGGGGGCGGTATTTGGTACGGCGACCGCAAGTTTAAAGATTTGAATGGCGACGGTATTATTGACTCAAGGGACGAAACTTTTTTGGGTTCCCCGCTCCCAAAATTCCAGTATGGCATCAATAATACATTTAGATACAAAAATTTCGACCTGAATTTTTTCTTCAGCGGCAGCTATGGCAATAAAGTATTTAATCAACTGGCTGTAGCACAAAGCAATCCGCAAAATAATAGCACCTATTTTACATCAGTATTAAATTATGCCCATTTGGCTTTAATTGACCCAGCCGGCTCGGCATCCGATGTTAACAATGTATATGTTACTAATCCGAATACAACCACTGTGGGGTTGAGAAACGACAATACCAACGGTAATAACCGTTCTAATAGTCTGTTTATCGAAGATGGGTCATTCCTGAAGTGCAAAAACATCACCTTGGGTTACCGATTGCCAGAAAGTATTTTGTCGAAAATATACGTGCACTCAATCCGGGTTTATGGTACAGTGGCCAACGCCTTTACAATTACAAAATATACCGGCATGGATCCTGAAATTGGTTCATGGAACCCACTCCAGGCAGGCTGGGATGGTGGTTATTATCCTCAGCCAAGAGTATTTACTATTGGCGCCAGTATAACATTTAACAAATAAGGAATCACCAATTAAAAAGGATATTTATGAAACCAATTAGTAAAATGATAATTTTTTTGGTATTTGCAGCAGCAATTGCCGGATGCAAAAAGAGTTTTTTGGAACGCCCTTCCAACTCGCAGATAAGTTCTAATAATTTTTACAAAACTACTTCCGATTTAAGGCTGGCCACAGCAAACCTATATGGCGGTTCTGACTGGTGGCAATTTCATTCTGCTTCTTTGTTGCCAATTAGTGACGCATTGAGCGGAAATGGCTATAAAGGATATTATCAGGATTTACATGAGCTTTTTACGCGTACCATTACAGCGCAAAATGGCATTGTATCGCAAGCCTGGATAGGCTTGTACAACGTTATCGCACAATGTAATACGGTTATCGATGCGATTCAAAGCCAGGCATCATCTTCAATTTCCGTTTCTGATAGAAATGCCGCCATTGGCGAAGCTAAATTTATCCGTGCCGTAGCCTATTATCATTTGGCAGTTTACTGGGGCGCCGTGCCTATTATTGAGGATAACAGTAAACTAATACAAAACTCCTTGCTTAACCGCAATACGGTTTCGGATGTTTATAAATTTATTGCCAATGACCTGACTTACGCGGCGCAAAGCCTTCCTGCAAAAGATGTAGCTGGCAGGGTAACCACATGGTCGGCGCAAGGGATGCTGGGCAAAGTATATTTAACCTGGGCGGGCTTGGGCAAAAGCGGCTCACGCGACCAGGCATTGCTGGACAGCGCCAAAAAGTATGCAGGCAATGTGTGTAATAACAGCGCCTTGTCTTTGCTTCCCAGCTATTATGATCTTTTCACGGTGCAACACAACGATGTCCCCGAAGATTTATTCTCCCTTCAATGGGCGGGAGGTGTGGGTTATGGCAGTGGCAACACCTGGGCCGGACTCCTTGCGCCAAGCACCGCTGTAACCGCGCAGAAGGAAGGTGCGTGGGGTACCATACAGATCACCTACGACTTTTATCTGGCATATACAGCGCAAGATAGCCTAAGGCGCAGAGCCACTATTATGCTCACCGGAGATCATTATCCTGAATTGAATGCTGCGGGTGGTGGTTATACGGCAATACAGGTGAGTTTGAAAAAACACATTATCGGTAACGAGAAAGATAACAACTTGCCAACGATGGACATTTGGTCATCTCCTGAACATAATGCAATGCTTAGGTTGGCCGATGTGTACCTGATATATGCCGAAGCCATTTTGGGCAACAATGCAACCACCTCCGATGGTACAGCCCTGAAATATTTTAACGCGGTGCGGTCAAGGGCTGGGGTGAATCAGGCCTCGGTGTTGAACCCTGCAACCATCCTAAATGAAAGAAGAATTGAATTGGCTTTTGAGGGGCAATATTGGATAGACCTGGTACGGCTTTCTTATTACGACCCCGCAACGGCTATCAATATCCTCAATAACCAGCAACGCGTTACATTCAGTTATAAAAGTGGGGTTGCAACACCAACAGCAGCGGGTAATGATGGCGGGCCGCAAACTGTTAATCCGGCGACAATAGACTCATTTACATTGCCAATACCGGCATCAGAGGTGACCAGCGACCCCAAATTGCTGAATCCGCCGATACCTTATTATTAATTTTTTAACAGCTAAATTATATTAAAATGAAAAGAAATTTAGACATCCGCTTGTATTTTTTGCCGCTATTTTTGATGATGGTGGCTTTACTGCCGGCTTGTAAGAAAAATACCGAGAGTTCTTCTATCCCCCCTGTTGTTACAAGCGTAAGATTGTATCATGCGGCAGGTAAGGATACGCTTTTGAGTACTGGTGATCCACAAACTGATCCTACCTGGTCAGGTGGATCATACAAATATGTGGTTATAATTGGGAAGAATCTGAAAAATGCAACAGAAATTGAGTTCGACGGCGTTTCTGCATCCTTTAACCCTGCTTTATTAGCATCGGGAAGCGCGGTGGTACAAATACCAAACATCATATATTCAAAAATTGACACTGCTAAGCTCTATACCTTAACCTATAAAACACCGGCAGGTTCAACAACCTTTTCTTTTAAATTGGGGCCTGCGGCACCTGCTATTTACGCTATATCTGATGTATTTGCTAACCCCGGCGACTCGGTTTATCTTTTTGGTGCCAATTTAGTGCTGGTTCAAAAGTTTGTATATGGAGGAACCCCAATCACAAAGTTTAATTCGAGCCTTTATGGCGACTCCCTCGGCTTTTTGATGCCGGCAACGACATCCAACAAGCTAGTAACGGTAACTACTAAGTCTGGTACCGCTATGGAGACAATAAAAGCCACACCAGTTACTTCCTGGATTTCCAACGAAAATCCCAGCCCTGGCGATTCAGTTTATATTTATGGCACTTATTTTAAGGACATTCAATCGCTAACCTTTGCGGGTACCGCAGTTACTTCTTTCACAACATCAAAAGATACAAAGTCTGTTGGTTTTGTTGCGCCTGCGCTATCGCAAAGCGGACCGGTATCTATTACCACATCGTACGGCACGGGTACTACTCCTTACAATGTTTATACTCCAACATATCTAAAAAACGGTGTTATAGAAAATATGGATGGTTCTGGTGTCCTTTATGCGGATTATGGTGGTAATGCTTCTAGCTGGGGGGACGGTATTGGTGGTATTGATGCCAACAACAATAACCGGTACGGCTGGTTTACAGAAACAACTGCCTTTAATGGCGTAATGGGCACAAACCATACCATGTTTATTTTTGTGAATACCGGTGTTTTGAGTGGCGGCTCTTCTAATGGTGGTATTATTTTAGCAAGTAATCAATGGGTACCAGCAGCCAACCTTACTGACGCCCCGGACAACTGGGCCTTGAAAATGGAAATAAGTGTACCGACCGACTGGAATGGTGGTGCACTGGATATTAAAACAGATGTAGGCGGCTATATATACAGATGGGAACCATGGAAAACCGGAAAAGCGTACAAAACAAAGGGGTGGGTTACTATAACTATCCCGTTGTCGTCGTTTCGTGCAAGTAATGCATTGGGCGAGGGTATGGGAGCTCCCTTAACTAATATCACCGATTTGGTGGGCTCATCAGGAAAAACCGGCGCCTACCTATATAGGCATAATTATGACGCAGCAACTACAACAACTGGCTTTTATGTTGCATTCGATAATATTCGTGTTGTAAAAATTAAATAAGCTAAAGCCTCCACGGCAGCATATCGCTTTGGGGGCTTTTTGCCTCGAAAATATTGGTAAAAAGGATAGGGAAGCGAAACGAGGGAAATAGGGAAGAGAACTTAGGGGATCCTGATATGACAACCCCCAATTTATCATTTTGGATTCGCCAAAACGGAGAAGATGTTAGAGTAACGAAATTAACAGTAAAAAGATCAACGTACAATTAAGCCGCTATCATAGCGGGCAAAAAAAAGATATCATGCTGATATTTTTTAGTACGGGAGATGTTTATGCAATTTTTTAATTAAATGATAGAACAAAATGAAAAAAATGTATTTTTTTAAATCCGCAGTATTTCTTGCTGCGATTATCGCACTTTTCGCCTGCACAAAGGTGAAAACTCCGGCACCGGCCCTCACGGTTAGCGTGTCGACAATTTCTTTTGCGCCCGATGGAGGAAGCCAGGACATAACCGTTACCAGCAATGCCGACTGGAGCGTAAGCAACCCCGCTTTTTCATGGCTGCAATTAAGCGCAACTGCCGGCAAGAGCGGGAGTACCGTTATTCATGTGACGGTGACGTCGCCAAATGGAACCGGGGCAAGCCAGTCGGGTATTTTAAACATAAGTTCATCAAACGGGCAGGCCAGAAGGGTGACGGTTACCCGGGGTCCCTCCATATACCCAAGTTATAACACCTCGCCCAAAGCGCCAGACATGACCGGAATGACCAGTACTGCCGTGCAACTGGCGGCAAAATTTCAAATGGGAATAAATTTTGGCAATACTATGGAATCCCCAAACGAAGGTGATTGGCAGAGTAGTAAAATGACCCTATCGTATGTCAAATATGTCAAACAATTAGGTTTCAATTTTGTACGGATTCCCTGTAACTGGGTTTGGACTCATTTAAGCGATCAGAAAAAGGCAACAATTGACCCTGCATGGCTTGCGCGGGTGAAAGAAGTGGTTGGATGGTGTGTGGCTAATGATATGTATGTGGTACTGAACGATCATGATAGTGCCAATACCAATGTCAATGCAACCAAGCAAGATTCTGTTAATGCGATGCAAAAGGCGATTTGGGAGCAGATTGCTACAACCATGCGCGATTTTGATGAGCACCTTATTTTTGCCGGTTTGAATGAACCTCCGGCTGATAATGCCGCGCAGATGGCCACACTTAATGGTTACCACGAAACATTCATCAAGGCAGTTCGCTCTACCGGGGGCAGGAACAGTTACCGGGTGCTGGTCGTGCAGGGGCCTCACACTGATCCTACTTTAACTACTACTTTGATGACTACGCTTCCTCACGACCCGGTACCTAACAAATTGATGCTCGAAGTACATGACTACACGCCCTATGCATTTACCATTCTGGCGGATGGAGATGCAAGCTGGGGCAAGATGCTTTACTACTGGGGCGCTGGGAATCATTCTACTATTGAGCCAGACCGTAATGCCACCTATGGAGAAGAGGATGCGATCACTGCTGAACTCCAGGCGGTGAAACAGAATTTTATTGATAAAGGTATCCCTGTGATACTGGGTGAATATGCAGTCTGGAGGAGGACTGCCGCCGTCACCAACCCCAATTATCTTCCTAAGGATATGGCTATGCACAACAAGTCTGTGGATTACTGGACAACTTTTGCGACCAAAACGGCTAAGGCGGATGGTCTTATGCCATTCTGGTGGGAGGTAGGGTTTCTCCTAGACAGAAGTAATAATGTGATAAAGGATCAGCCTATGTTTGATGCCCTTAAGGAAGGATATAAGTAAAAGTAATATTGAACTAAGGCTTTCCCGGGATAATAGTACTATGAACAGAAAGGAGAAGTATGAAAATAATGCATCAATAAGCACTAAAAAGAACATGAATAGACAGGTAATAACAAGCCTACGTAAGGTAAGCCTGGCCTTAAAAGCACAAAGACCTGACAGAAGCCCTAATGCTACGCAGCAGGTGGTTTTCAGGTTTTTTCAAACAAATAATGAACAATTTTTAAACTATAAATTATTAATATTAAAAACTCAAGTAAAATGAAGAAAATCACACTATTATTTTTGGCTCTAACAACAGGCATGTTCGCCAAAGCACAGCAAACTGTGTATGCCGAAAATTTTGAATCAAATGTTAAGGCCGTTAGTGATCGCTATACGTATACATTTGCACCATCTACAAAGGCAGGAAAATGGAATGGTGGAGTAGATTTAAAAACCGCTGGCGATGCCAATATAAATTTGCGTCAAGGGTGGGGTGACGGATTTGTATTGAAAATAGAATTCAAAGGTGCTCCTGTTACCATACCTAATATCAATGTGGCTGGTTTTACAAATTTAAACCTGTCTTATGAATTTGCTGTTGAAGAAGCAGGAGATGCTGTAAAACCAAAAATTGAAGTAAGTATTGATGGCGGTGCTTCTTGGGTAACTCTACCTACAGTTGCCAGTGGTGCAGGGTGGAATAAAGATGCAAAATCGGTTGCTTTGCCTTCAGGAAATTATAAAACAATAAGCCTCAGATTGAATCCTAATACTGAAACTTCTAATGCTATAATGTTTGATAATATTATAATTACTGGAACGAAGTAAGCCTGGCGACTGAATCGAACCAATCATGTGACAAGTCAATTAAGGTTTAGATTGAAGGAGTAAAATCAAATTACTTCTTCAATCATTTAAGTTGGTTAAAAATAAATCATTGAATTTTTTATATGAAGGCCAGACGCATTACTATTGAGCCAGACTGCAGCGCCGCTTTTGGAGAAGATGATGTGATCGATTCTGAATTCCAAAAAGATTAAACAGAAGTTTGTTGATAAAGGTATCCCTGTGATACTGGGTGAATATGAAACTTTTAGACGGACTCCCGAATGCAAAGCGGTACTCCCTTGGATATGGCGGCGCACAATAGGTATGTGGATTACTGGCTAACTTTTTCGACCAAACTATGAGAGCGAATGGTCTTTTACTATTCTGGTGGGAGGTGAGTAATGGTTTTGACAGAAAAAATAATGTGGTTAAGGACCAGCGGATGGTAAATGCCATTATTGCTGGATATAAGTAAAATTTAATGTTGGCCAGAGGCAAATAAACGCTGATTCAACAATCCTAAAATTATCCTGAATAATTAATAAAAAATGTTATCAGATGTTTTTAGTGCCGAGATTATTTATAAAAAGTTTAGTTATAGACAAAAATGAAAAAAAAATATTTTTTTAATTCTATAATATTTCTTACCGCGATTATTATGCTTTTCGCCTGCACAAAGGCGAAAACTACCGCGCCGGAACTCACGGTTAGCGTGTCGGCGATTACTTTTGCTCCCGAAGGAGGAAGTCAGGACATTACCGTTACCAGCAATGCTGATTGGAGCGTAAGCAACCCTGCTTTGTCATGGCTGCAATTAAACACTACATCCGGCAAGAGCGGGAGTACCGTTATTCATGTGACAGTGGCGTCGCCAAATGGCACAGGTGCAAGCCAATCTGCAATTGTATATATAAGTTCGTCAAACGGGCAGGCCAGAAGGGTGACGGTTACCCAGGCTCCCACCATATACCCAGGTTATAACACCTCGCCTATAGCGCCAGACATGACTGGAGTGACCAGTACTGCCGTGCAACTGGCTGCAAAAATGGGAACGGGAATGGGAACAAACATTGGCAATACCATGGAGCCCCCAAACGAAGCTGATTGGCAGAATGGTAATAAAATTACCGATTCATATATAAAATATTTGAAAGCAACAGGTTTCAGTGCGATACGACTTCCTTGTTCATGGAATTGGAATCATCTAAGCGACCGGAAAAAGGCAACAATTGATCCTGCATGGCTTGCGCGGGTGAAACAAGTGGTTGGATATTGTGTGAATAATGGTGTGTATGTGATAGTGAATATTCACTGGGACAACGGCTGGCTGGAAAATAATATTACCGATGCTAAGAAAGATTCTGTTAATGCGAAACAAAAAGCGCTTTGGGAACAGATAGCTACAACCTTGCGTGATTTTGATGAGCACCTTTTGTTTGCCAGCGCAAATGAACCTGCGGCTGACAACGCCGCGCAGATGGCCATATTGAATAGTTATCACGAAACATTCATTAAGGCAGTTCGCTCTACCGGGGGCAGAAACGCCTACCGGGTGCTGGTTGTGCAGGGGCCTCACACTAATATTTCTATAACTGCTACTTTGATGACTACTATGCCTCACGACCCGGTACCTAACAAGTTGATGCTCGAGGTGCACGACTACACACCTGCTGGATTTACGTTACTAACGGATGGAGATGTAAGCTGGGGCAAAATGGTTTACTACTGGGGGACTGGGAACGTTTCTACTATTGAGCCAGACCGCAACAACACCCCTGGAAATGGAGACGAGGCTGCGATCACTGCTGAATACCAAAAGATGAAAGTGAATTTTGTTGATAAAGGTATCCCTGTGGTGCTTGGTGAATATGCAGCCCCGAGGAGGACTGACCCTAACAGGCCTATGCCTAAGGATACGTTGATGAACAACAGGTCTGTGGACTACTGGGCAACTTTTACGACCAAAACGGCTAAAGCGAATGGTATGCTGCCATTCTGGTGGGAGGTAGGAAATATGTTAGACAGGGCTAATAATGGGATAATAGACCAGCGCATGTATAATGCCATTAAATTAGGATATAAGTAAAATTAATGTTGGGTTAAAGCTTTTACCGGAACAGCGGTGCCGTGAACAGATTGGACAGTACCGTTTTCTTGACGTATATGATTGGTATTGAGTGTGAAAAGATAAATTAAACTAACAAAAATGAACAATATAATAATATGAAAAAGGGCCTTGCTATATTTTTAGGTTTACTATTTTTGGTCACATTGCCTGCTTTTTCCTGTAAGAAGAAAGAGATTGAGACTCAACTCACTGTTTCTTCCTTGCAAGTTGTTTTTGAGTCGGAAGGAGGTAGTGCCGATGTTGCTATCACCGGCAATGTTAATTGGACAGCGACAGCCAACATCTCACTTCCGTGGTTAACGATAAGCCGGTCATCGGGAGGTCCGGGAAATGTTACGCTTAAATTAACCGCGAACGCTAACAACACGGGTGCTGGCCGCGAGGCGATAGTGACTATCACAGCTTCGAATAGTGATGCCAGGCAAATTCAAGTTACGCAACCAGATAATGAAGATCTGGAAGCAAAATTCGCAAAAGTTTCGCCGAAACTTCTCACCAATAATGCGAACCCTTTATTAGATTTTATGTTTACGGCCGACCCAACCGCTATAGAATACAATGGAAGAGTTTACGTGTATGCCACGAATGATCATCAACAGTTTGAGCATGTAGGAAAGGATGGGAAAAATAGTTACGGGTATATCCGTACACTGGTTATGATGTCTTCCGATGATATGGTCAACTGGACTTATCATGGCCTCATAAATACAGCAAAGCTGGCACCATGGAGTCAGAATTCCTGGGCGCCTTCCATTGAATCCAGGCTGGAAGCAGACGGCAAAACGCACTTCTATTTGTATTACTCCAATGGCGGTGGTGGCTCGGCCGTGCTTACTTCCACATCTCCCGTTGGCCCCTGGAAAGACCCATTAGGAAAGAATATAGTCGACCGTTCTGTCCCCGGTGTGGATGTCGGTGCTCCATTCGATCCCGGAGTTGTGATTGACGGCCAGGGTACAGGCTGGCTGGTTTTTGGAGCCGGAACGCCCAAAACAAAATATATGCCGGATAATGCCAGGATTGTCAAATTAGGAGCAGATATGATCAGTTTGGCCAGCAATATTTCTAAGATACCCGCTCCTTATTTTAATGAGGCCAGCGACCTTAACTTTATCAATGGAACCTGGGTTTATAGCTATTGTACGAGTTGGGATGAACGGACTGAATGGCCTTATAGCAATATTGCTAAACCAACCGCATGCAACATATCTTATATGACGAGTAAAACACCCTTAAATCCGGATAGTTGGAAGTATCGTGATAATTACTTTAAGAATACTGGTGACCTTAACGTGGGACCTTTGACAAACAATCACACTCACGTGTTCAAGTTTAAAGACAAATATTATCTTGCCTACCATGCCATGTATTTACAGGATTATTTTAACACCAAGGGTGGTTTTCGTAATGCGGGTATCGAACCAATACAGGTAGATGAAGGGAGTGATGTGACTTTCCCCATGGTCAGCGCTACTTTTAAGGGCCCGTCACAACTTAGCCTATTAAATCCATTTGTTGTGCAGCAAGCAGAAACCACTGCAGGCACTTCGGGGCAAGTCCAGTTCGAAGCTGATGGCAATGAGGGTAATATGGTTGCCATAGGAACAATAGATAAACAATGTCTCATGGTTCGGGGAGCCGATTTTAGCAAACAGGTTCCTGCCAAATTCGAAGCCCGGGTGAAAGGGACAGGTAGAATTGATGTTTATGTAAATAATCTTAAAGGACCGGCTCTTGTTTCCCTTACATGTGATGCGAAGGACTGGACTACGCTCTCAAAGAAAATAGCACAGAACATACCTAAGGGAGTAGGGAATATCTATTTTGTATTTAATGGGGAGGGTTTTTTGTTTGATGAATGGAAATTTTATTAAGTCCGATCAGGAGTTTGAAAATTAAATAAGAGAGAGTTTTAGTTGAATATAAGTGGATGTCCGGGGCCTTTACCGAGAGGTCCCGGCATTTTTTAACTATAACAATTCTGTTTTCAACATGAAGGAAATCAACAGTAATCTATTTGAACGCAGGCGATATCCGCGGGGAATGATATCTGGTAAAAAAAAGGAGAACATGGAAGATCAAATGATTTCAAAAGCGCCGGAATTAGATGAAAGTGAAATTAAAGCTTTGATAGAGGATTTTGATACGATTGGGATGTTGCTTAAGGAGCACCTTACTATCTTCAGTAGCCCCATCTTAACGCCTAAATCGAAAGAAATGTGTAACGAGGGCCTGGTTCTTATTAAGAAATTCACTCAAAAATGTTTAGAACATTATGGGATTTAGAACATTATGGGATGCGTTGCCTTCCAAAATAAGATTTTAACTACATGCTATGTGGATATGGACAGGCCACAAGCAGTTAAACAATGGCTCGTCTGCGGTAAAACAACAAATTGAAATAACACCTAATTCTGTGTACTCCCGCGAATTTGACATTCGTGGCAAATGACACCTGGTTAAAAAAAGAGAACATGGAAAATCAAATTATTTCAAAATCGCCGGAATTAGATGAAAGTGAAATTGAAGCTTTGATAGAAAATTTTGAAACGATTGGTATTTTACTGAAGGAGCATCCTGCTTTCTTCAAGAACCCTCTCATATCGCCTGAATCGGAAAGAATATTTAACGAGGGCCTGGTACTTATTAAGAACTTCACTCAAAAATGTTTAGAACATTATGGGTTGCGTTACCTATCAGAGTAAGATTTCAACTATACGCTATGTGGATATGGGCGTGGCACACGCAGTTAAACAGGTAACAAGTTAAAACAAGAAAATGTAGACCGCATGGTGTTCGTACTGAAATTAACAGGCAGTACTGGGGTTATTCGGGTTGGGCCTTTGATTCGGCAACGCGCTTTCCTCCGGGAACAGCCCTTGGCGCGAGCTGGAATCCCGAGTTGGCCTTAAACCAGGGGATTGTGAAAATTGCGGCCGCAAATAAAAAGTATCGTGGAGAAGAAAAGATTATACAACATTTTAGGATTATCGGACTTGCCAGCGCAGGTTAATTGACAATGAAAAATAAATATATAAAAAAAGGGATCCTTTGTATCCTGTTACTGGTAACGGTAAAAACAGCCACCTATGCGCAGCCTTCGGTGGCCGCATCAAAACGCGAACACGTGTGTATAGATAATGACTGGCGCTTTGCATTAGGACATCCGTATGATCCGGCAAAGGATTTTTATAACGGAACCGGAGGTTTTTCCTATTTCGCTAAAACCGGCTTTGGCGACGGCGCTGCATCGCCGGGATTTGATGATAGGGGATGGCGTAAAATTAACCTGCCGCACGACTGGGCGGTTGAACAGCCTTTTAGTCCTAAGGGTAGCACAAGCCACGGATCGAAGGCGATAGGCCGGAACTTTCCTGATGCCAGCGTGGGCTGGTATCGTAAAACTTTTGCTGTTCCGGCTACCGATCTGGGTAAGCATATATCCTTAGCCTTCGACGGTGTTTTTCGCAACAGCGTAGTTTGGGTCAACGGGCATTACCTGGGTACCGAGCCCAGTGGCTATAATAGCTTTGAGTACGATATTTCTGAATATTTGAACTATGGCGGTAATAATGTTATAGCAGTACGGGCTGATGCAACCATGGAAGAAGGCTGGTTTTATGAAGGCGCCGGTATTTACCGGCATGTTTGGCTCAATAAAACCGACCAGCTGCATATTGCTGCTAACGGAACATGTGTTACGACCCAGGTAAAAAATAATATTGCTAATGTTAATGCAACGGCCACGATTATTAATAGCGATAAAAAAGCAAGAAGCTTCAGCGTAACACAAACCATTGTTGACGCCGATGGCAAAACGCTTGCTACCGGCAAAACGACAGCGCTTACTTTGATGCCTTTTACATCGCAGGATGTTAAAAGCGTTTTACCTGTAACTAATCCTAAGCTATGGTCGATAGAAACCCCCTTCCTGCACCGCTTGCTTACCACCGTTGAAGAGAATGGCGCTGTTACCGACAGTTATACAACAACATTTGGAATTCGCACCATCAGGTTTGATGCCAACGAAGGTTTTTTTCTGAATGGCAAACACGTTAAAATAAAGGGAACCAATAATCATCAGGATCATGCCGGTGTAGGTGCTGCCATGCCCGATGCTTTACAGGAGTTTCGGATCCGTACTTTAAAAGGTATGGGTTGCAATGCCTATCGCTGTTCACATCATCCGCCAACGCCCGAATTGCTGGATGCCTGCGATAAGTTGGGTATGCTGGTTATAGATGAAAATCGCTTAATGGGCGTAGCATCTACAGAACTAAATGACCTGAAAAGGATGATCCTGCGAGATCGAAACCATCCCAGTATCATCAGTTGGTCAATAGGGAACGAAGAGTGGGGTATTGAAGGTAATATTACCGGGGCGCGTGTAGCCGCTACCATGCAGGCCTTTGCCAAATCTATTGATTCGAGCCGTTATATCACTGCAGCCATAAGTGGCGGCATTGGCAATGGCATATCAACAGTAATAGATGTGCTGGGTTATAATTATGTAGCAACTAAAAATACCGACGAACAACATAAAAAGTTCCCCAAACAGTTTAGCTGGGGTACCGAGGAAGGGTCGACCGTGGCCTCACGAGGAATTTATGAGGATGATATGGGTAAGCAACAACTTGTTGCATACGACAGAAAGCAAAACGACTTTTTTTATAGCCTGGAGCAAGGCTGGAAACATTATGCGGCACGGCCCTACCTGGCGGGTATGTTCATATGGACGGGGTTTGATTACCGCGGCGAGCCTACACCATTTGGGTGGCCTTCGGTAGTATCCTATTTTGGTATGGTTGATGCCTGTGGCTTTCCTAAAGACGATTACTATTATTTAAAATCATGGTGGACAGATCAAACCGTAGTACACCTGCTGCCACACTGGAACTGGCAAGGTAAAGAAGGCCAGGAAATAAGGGTATGTGCTTATAGTAATTGTGACGAGGTTGAACTTTTTCTGAATAAAAAAAGTCTCGGTAAAAAAATTATGGAACCAAACGGGCACCTGGAATGGCAGGTAAAATATCAACCAGGAACGTTGGAAGCCATAGGCTACAAAAAAGGTGCAAAAGCAGGTAGCGATATTGTTAAAACTACTTTGGCACCTGCTCAAATTAAATTACAGGCCGATAGGGCAGCAATAAAAGCCGATGGAAAGGATATTGCCATAATTGCTGTACAGGCTGCTGATAAAAATGCTTTGGGCGTGCCAACGGCCGAAAATGAGGTTGGTTTTTCAATTGAGGGACCTGGTAAAATTATAGGCGTAGGCAACGGAAATCAGACTTCGCTTGAACCCGATCAATATGTAGAGCGGGTTAACCTGGTAAGTATTGGCAATTTAAAGGAAAAATTTGTTGACGATTTAAATGTAAAGGCCGAAGTAGCGGCAGATTATGATGATAGCGGTTGGCAAACTGCATTTAAAGATGTGCGGGATGATAATTTTGGGCAAAAAGTAAAAGCCTTGGTTTACAGGGCTGGCTTTTCCATTCCTGCTGATGCTGCAAGTGCTACCGCTACATTTTTCAGTAAAAATATTGGCAAAGTGCAAACCATTTATATCAATGGTAAGCAGATAGCTAAAGAAATTAAGGAGAGTGACGAAAGCCCTGAATTTAAACTGGATGCCTCACTACTGCACCCGGGCACTAATACCATAGCTATTGTGGCTACGCCATTGCTCAAAGCGAATATCTGGTCGGCCGTTAATACCGATCCCGGTTTAATACAGCTGCTTTATCCGGCTGCGTCTTATAAAAGAAAGCTATTTAACGGGAACGCCCAGGTTATTATACAATCGACCGGGCAGCCAGGCCGGATAATATTAAAAGCAACCTCGCCAGGTTTAAAAGCAACTGTTGTTCAAATTACGGCCGTAGATAAATAGCATCGGCAAGAAGAAAAGAAGTAATAATTTATGAAATATACCATTGCCTGTTTTATGGCATTTTTCGTGGCCGGCGGCGTTTCGGCACAAAGTAAAAGCGAGGTTGCGCTTAAAGCGAAGATCAACAGCATCGTCAGCAAAATGACACTGGAAGAAAAAATAGACATGCTTCACGGCAACGCGCTGTTTTCTTCGGCAGGCGTAAGCCGTTTGGGTATCCCGGAGCTAACCTGCGATGATGGGCCCTTAGGCGTACGTGAAGAAATAAAGCGCTTTGATTGGGCATCGGCTAACTGGACAACCGATTCTGCCACGTTTTTACCAAATGGCTCGGCCATAGCAGCCACCTGGAATCCCTTAATGGCCAACCGGTATGGCGTAGTTATAGGCGAGGAAGCCAATGCCCGTAAAAAGCATATAATGCTTGCCCCTGCATTCAATATCTGCCGGATGCCCCTTTGCGGCCGTACCTATGAATATTATTCGGAAGATCCATATTTAAACGCTCAATTGGATGTTCAATCTGTAAAAGGAATTCAAAGCCAGCATGTAGCAGCCTGTATAAAACATTTTGCCGCCAATAACCAGGAACTTAACCGCGATAGCGTAAACATCATAGTTGACGAAAGAGCATTGCGCGAAATTTATTTCCCGGCATTTAAAGCAGCCGTACAGCAGGGGAATGCTTACACGGTTATGTCTGCCTACAATAAGCTGAATGGTTATTGGTGTTCCGAGAATGATTTTTTATTAAATAAAGTACTGAAAAACGAGTGGGGTTTTAAAGGAGTGGTCATGTCAGATTGGTCCGGGACGCACCATACCGTTGCAGCGGCCAATAACGGGCTGGATATCGAGATGGGCTCAGGCGGGCCGTATGATCAGTGGTATTTTGCCCAGCCCTTACTAAAAGCTGTTAAGGAAGGCAAAGTTTCGGTAAAAACAATTGATGATAAAGTGCGCAGGATTTTGTGGGTAATGTACCATACCTCCATGAGCACCAATCATCCCAAAGGATCTATCGCCACACCGGCGCATGCCAAAGCCGCTTATGCTATTGCCTCAGAATCCATCGTCCTGCTAAAAAACGACAACCATTTGTTGCCTTTAAAAGCAGGTAACATTAAAAGCATCGCTGTCATCGGCGATAATGCCATCCGCACATTTGCTTTGGGCGGGTATGGTGCTGGTGTAAAAGCGCAACATGAGATAACAGCGTTAGCAGGTATAAAATCGAGATTCGGTAAAACGGCCAATATCAGCTTTGCCCAGGGCTATAAAGCAAACTACCTGGCAAGTAATAGTGATGAACAAAACCGTGGCTATGACCAACCCGATCAAAAGCTGATTGATGAGGCGGTAGCGCTTGCAAAAACCAGCGATGTTGCCATTTTATGTATCGGTTCCAATCGTGAATATGAAAGTGAAGCCCATGACCGTAAAAGCCTGGAACTGCCTTTTGGGGAACAGGCATTGGTAAACGCGGTAACTGCCGTTAATGCCAATACCATTATTGTAATCATGGCGGGTGCCCCGTATAACCTGGATGAAATCAAAAAAAACAACCACGCGGTTGTTTGGTCGTGGTTTAACGGTTCAGAAGCCGGTAATGCACTGGCCGATGTATTAACAGGCAAAGTAAACCCCTCAGGCAAATTGCCGTTTACCTTCCCGGTATCGTTACATGATTCACCCGCGTTTAACCTGGATACCTATCCGGGCAAAGGCGCAACAGCTGAGTATAAAGAAGGTATACTTGTTGGCTACCGCTGGTACGACACGAAGAAAATTGAACCGCAATTCCCTTTTGGTTATGGACTATCCTATACTGATTTTTCCATCAGCAAACTTTCTACAGATAAATCAAACTATAAAAAGGATGAAATCATCCACGCAAAATTCACCATTAAAAATACAGGCAGCAGATCCGGGGCCGAAGTTGTGCAGTTATATGTAAGTGATCCGGTTAGTTCTGTTCTGCGTCCTGAAAAAGAATTAAAAGCTTTCCAAAAAGTTTTTCTGCAACCCGGCGAAACTAAAACAGTTGAGCTGGATGTAAAGGTTGGGGATCTGGCATTTTATGACGAAACAAAAAAAGGATGGAATACCGAAGCCGGTGAATACATCCTTCAATTAGGTAATTCATCACGCGATATTTCAAAAACAGTAAAAATCCTGGTTAAATAAACCCGAATACCGATAAACTTAGAAATAATTTTCAATGGAAATGACCTGTTGGTCTTGTAAAATAAGTGTAAGAAAACAATTAATAATATTGACTTTGACTATAAAAAAAATATTACCCATTTCAAGTTTGTGCCTGCTCCTGTTCACTGCAACAAGCTTGCAAGCCCAAAACCCAATTATCCAAACCAGGTTTACCGCCGATCCGGCACCTATGGTGTACCACGACACCGTGTTTTTGTACACAGGCCACGACGAGGATAAAGCTACGCCGTTCATTATGAAGGATTGGCACTTATTTTCAACCACAGATATGGTGAATTGGACCGACAGGGGCGCGCCGTTATCGGTAAAAACATTCTCATGGGCAAGTAAAGATGCCTGGGCCGGGCAGTGTATTTTTCGTAATGGTAAATTTTACTGGTATGTGCCGATGACCCGGGCCGACGGCAAAGGTATGGCTATTGGGGTAGCCGTTGGCCCAACAGCCGAAGGGCCATTTATTGATGCCATTGGCCATCCCTTAGCTTATACTGGCCTTGGCGATATTGACCCCACGGTATTTATTGATACCGATGGCCAGGCTTATCTGTATTGGGGAAACCCACAGTTGTTTTATGTGAAATTAAATCAGGATATGATCTCTTATTCAGGAGAGATACAAAAAGTCCCGCTTACGGAGCAAGGGTTTGGGAAACGTACCGGAAATCCCAACCGTTTCAGCCAATACGAGGAAGGGCCCTGGTTTTATAAACGAAAAAACATGTATTATATGGTATATCCTGCCGGTGGTGTGCCGGAGCACATAGCTTTTTCTACCAGTATGGGGCCAACTGGTCCTTGGGTGTACCGGGATACAATTATGCGCAGTATTAAAAAACACGGCGCATTTACAAACCACCCTGGGATGATAGATTACCATGGTAAATCCTACTTTTTTTATCATAACGAAGCTTTACCAGGCGGAGGGGGCTTTACAAGGTCGGTTTGTGTTGATCAATTTACTTATCAACCTGACGGTACAATCTCTATGATCACCCCGACTACCGAAGGCGTAACCGAAGCAGTAAGAAACCTGGATCCTTTTGTTCGTCAGGAGGCCGAAACAATAGCCTGGGAATCGGGTGTTAGTACCGCAACAGGTAATAATGGAGTATACGTAACAAATATAGATAATGGTGATTTTATTAAAGTACGGAGCGTCGATTTTAAAAGTGGCCCAAAATTATTTGGGGCGGATGTTGCAGCAAATACTGATGGAGGTATGATAGAGGTACACATTGACAGTCCCACCGGTTTCTTACTGGGCACGTTATCTGTAAAAAGCACAGGCGGTTTGGATATATGGGGAACCCAATCTGTTGCGGTTAACAAAGCAAGTGGTATTCACGATGTATACTTTGTGTTTAAAGGTAGCCAGGGGCATTTGTTTAATTTCAACTGGTGGAAATTCAATTAGAAATAAATAAGGGCTTACGAATATACTTAATGTAAAGAATAATCAAAGCCGATGAATTTCGGTGAATTTGATAAAGTTAGGCTACCTATGAAAAAAAACGGGGCGTCGGAGAAAATACTGGATTTCAGGCGTTTTATTTCAGACGAAGTTAACCAATCTGCCAATGTTTGAGTGCATTCTGAATAATGAAAATGGCCCGTTGGCCTTGTAAAATAAGTGTAAAAAAATAATTAATAATATAAACTTTCACGATGAAAAACTTATTACCCATTTCAATTTTGTGCCTGTTCCTGTTCACTGCAACAAACTTGAAAGCGCAAAACCCTAAGCTTACGCTTGATTTAACCAAGCCCGGCGCAAACGTAAGTCCGCAACTGTATGGTTTGATGACCGAAGAGATCAACCATTCGTACGATGGGGGTTTGTATGCCGAACTGATCAGGAACAGGATATTTAAGGACAACCCCAATACGCCGGAAGCATGGAGCCTGATCAGGGAAGGTGGCGCGAAAGCCACCATTCAATTAGTTGCCCCAAACCCCGGCAATGTACCCAACGATCAGCAGCGCCACGCCATTAACGGCGCGTTAACTACCTGTTTAAAACTCATGGTGGATACCGGTGGTGGCCGGGCCGGCATTGCAAATGAAGGATATTGGGGCATACCTGTTTTGCCTAATACAACTTATAGCGCTTCTTTTTATATGAAGGGCACGGACAGTAAGCCATTTCCCCCTCGCCCCTGGGAGCCCAAGCCTACAGTTACTGTTCCGGTAATTGCTAATAACACGGCCGGGCCCATAACCGTAAGTATAGAAAGTAATGACGGTAAAACCGTATATGCTTCGGGGACTATTAATTTGATAAAAAGTGCCTTTTGGAAAAAATATGAACTCAAATTAACAACAGGCGCCGGTGTTAAACCAACAACTGACGCCCGTTTTGTTATTTCAACAAACCGTACCGGGGTTTATTATTTTAACCTCGTCTCGTTATTTCCGCCAACTTACCATAATCGCCCAAATGGAAACCGGGTAGACATCATGAAATTATTGGCTGATATGAAACCCCGCTTTTTACGTTTCCCCGGCGGTAATTTCCTTGAAGGCCCGAAATTGAACGATGCCTTCCCATGGAAGACCACTTTAGGTGCGCTTGAAAACCGTCCCGGCCATACCGGCTCATGGGGCTACCGCCCGAGTGACGGAATGGGCTTACTTGAATTTTTAGAATGGTGCGAAGACCTGAAAATGGAACCACTGCTTGCCGTTTATGCCGGTTATTCACTCGACGGCGACCATGTGGACGCAGGCCCGCTTTTAAAGCCATATGTAGATGATGCGTTGGATGAAATTGAATATGTTACGGGCGACGTACACACCTACTGGGGCGCTAAGCGTGCGGCCGACGGGCACCCGGCACCTTTTAAACTCAGTTATGTGGAGATTGGTAACGAAGACGGGTTTGACGAGTCTGGCAGTTACGACGGACGTTACGCCCAGTTTTATGATGGCATTAAAGCCAGATACCCTAACCTTCACTGTATTGCAAGCATGGGCGGTAAGGACTGGCTTGGGAGCAGGGGTAAATTAACCATCCGCAAGCCCGAAATGGTAGATGAACATTATTACCGCAATGCCTGGGGGATGGAAGAGGACGCGGCACATTATGATAACTACGACCGCAATGGCTATAAAGTATTTGTAGGTGAATGGGCAACAACGGAAGGCATGCCCACCACCACTTTGAATGCTGCCCTCGGTGATGCCGCCTGGATGACGGGCATGGAACGTAACTCAGACCTGGTTATCCGCTCATGCTACGCGCCTTTATTTGCAAATGTAAATAAGGCTACCGCAACCGTGCCGAAAGCATGGCAATGGGAATCAAACCTGATAGGTTATGATGCATTGACAAGTTTTGGTTCGCCATCGTATTATGTACAAGTAATGTTTAACAGCTATATCGGCAATAAAGTGGTGCCTGTAGCTGGCGCAAATATCCCCACCCAAACCAGGCCTGCCACCAAACAGGACAGCGCGGCGAACAACATGCCCAAACCTATACCAGGCATGTTTTATGTAGCTACCAAGGATACCAAAACGGGAAAACTGTTTCTTAAAGTAGTAAATACGACAGGAAAGCCGCAGCAGGTTGATATCGATTTAAATGGTGCCGGAAAGTTATCACCAGAAGGTACCCTGGTAGTAATAAAAGGTGATAAACCCGAGGATACGAACACGATCAGCGATCCGGTAAAAATAGTTCCGGTTACCTCAAGGATAAAAGTGGCAGGCGCTAAGTTTACAAGAACTTTCGATCCATATTCAGTAAGCGTGCTTCAAATAAATACATTAAATAAATAATTTAAACCAGGTAAGAATACCAGGACAAAAAACAAATGTCAATATGAGAAATGCGATTTACAGGTTATGGACAACGGCCTTAATTACCACGCTTATAGCGCCGTGTTTATATGCGCAAAAAGCCACTAATCCTATTATTTATGCTGATGTACCCGATATGTCTATGATCAGGGTTGGTAAAAATTATTATATGAGCTGTACAACGATGCACATGAATCCCGGGGTGCCTATTATGAAATCTACAGATCTTGTCAATTGGAAAATCATCAACTATGCCTATGATACTTTGGCAGATATGCCGGAGCTAAATTTGACAGAAGGTAAAAACACATACGGCAAGGGTTCATGGGCGAGCAGTCTGCGCTTCCATAAAGGTATGTATTATGTAACCACTTTTGCACAAACCACAGGTGAAACTTATATTTTTAAAACGAAAGATATAGAAAAAGGAAATTGGGAAAGAATTTCCTTTAAACCAGCGTATCATGACCATTCTCTGTTTTTTGATGATGATGGCAAAGCCTATTTAATTTATGATGCAGATAGACTAAAACTTGTTGAATTAAATGACGATCTGACGGGAGTTAGACCAGGCGTTCCGGTGAAAGTTATCATTGAAAACGCCCACGCACCAGCAGGAAACGACATGGGCATTGGCGCTGAAGGATCTCAATTATATAAAATAAATGGAAAATATTATCTATTTAATATTTGCGCCCCACGCGGTAAAAACAGAACTGTAGTTATACATAGGGCAGATGATATCAACGGTCCTTGGGAAGGAAAAGTTGGCTTACAGGATAGAGGAATTGCTCAGGGTGGACTTATTGAGACGCCAGACGGACGCTGGTTCTCTTATCTCTTTCGCGATTTTGGTTCTGTTGGCCGAATTCCCTATCTGGTTCCTGTAAAGTGGGAAGACGGTTGGCCTGTATTAGGAGAAAACGGTAAAGCCCCGGATACATTAGATCTGCCAGCCAGTAAAGGTTTGATCCCAGGCATTGTTGCTTCGGACGAGTTTACCCGTAAAAAAGGCGAACGTGCATTACCACTGGTTTGGCAATGGAACCATAACCCGGATAATAGTTTGTGGTCTGTTACAGCGCGGAAAGGGTATTTACGACTCACCACCGGCAGGATTGACACCGATTTCCTGACGGCACGAAACTCATTGACACAACGCACTATCGGCCCGGTATGCTCCGGGACAGTTTCGCTCGACATTTCTAAAATGAAAGATGGTGATTTTGCGGGTTTGGGCCTTTTGCAAAAAAATTACGGATTGGCCGGTGTCAAAATAACAGGGAATAGCAAAGCTGTCTTAATGATCAATGCAAGCACCGGAAAACCTGTAGAAGCACAAAAAATCCCCTTAAATCAAAAGGTAGTGTACTTTAAGGCGGAATGCAATTTTACAAACAGAAAAGACGTGGCAGATTTTTTTTATAGCCTGGACGGGAAAACGTGGATACCATTGGGTACACAATTAAAAATGGCTTATAGCATCCCGCATTTTATGGGCTATCGTTTTGCTTTGTTTAATTATGCTACAAAAAATATAGGGGGAGCGGCCGACTTTGACTTTTTTCATATAACAGATTCCATTTCCCCGGAAAAATAAAATTCAACCAGTTAAATAAATAGGCATCCTGACATTAACAAGATGCAGTAAGCAAGAAATTAATGATTTAAGCGTAAAACCAGTTATTACAAACACTAATAAGTGGTTCGACGCAACCAGTTACGTATTATTTACAATATAAATCTCCGATAGATGACCACAATTTGGAAAATTTTAACTTTTTTAATAGTATTTAGTTTTTGTACATCTGTAAAGGCGCAAAACACGAGTCTTGCGCTAACCCCCCCCATGGGATGGAACAGTTACAATTGTTACGGTATGACGGTTCATGAGGATGAGGTAAAAGCAAATGCTGATTACGTTGCGCAAAAACTGAAGGCGCATGGCTGGCAATATATAGTGGTGGATTTTTTATGGTCCTTTGATAGCCGAAGTGGCGACCCGTTTCAAAAAAGACTTAAAGATGGTTCATATAGCCCCTGGCTGACAATGGACCAATGGGGGCGTTTAACACCTGATACAATTAAGTTTCCGTCGGTATTGGGCGGTAAGGGGTTTAAGCCATTGGCTAAGTATGTCCATTCGCTGGGGTTGAAATTTGGTATTCATGTAATGCGTGGCATCCCACGCCAGGCAGTATGGGCAAAATCACCCGTAATGGGCGCTAATGGCATAACTGCTGATATGATAGCCGATACTAATTCAAAATGCGCCTGGAACAACCACATGTTTGGCCTGAATATGGCTAAACCCGGTGCGCAGGAATACCTGAATTCAATATTGAAGTTATATGCCGCTTGGGACGTTGATTTTATTAAGGTTGATGACTTATCGGCTCCTTATCGCACTGCGGAGCTTGAGGGCTACCACGAGGCAATTGATAGTTGCGGCAGGGCCATCGTGTTCAGCACATCACCGGGGGCTACGCCTGTTTTTAAAGCTGATAACCTAAAACACAATGCCAATATGTGGCGGGTAGCCAATGACTTTTGGGACGAATGGCCCGCCGTATTGCAAATGTTTAATTATGGCAAACAATGGGAAGGCCTTGGCGGCCCCGGCCATTGGCCCGATTGTGATATGATACAGATAGGCAAGTTGTCAAAACGGGGCCCTGTAGGTCCCGAGCGTTATAGCAAATTTACAAAAGACGAGGAGTATTCACACATGACATTTTGGACCATCTTCCGCTCCCCGTTAATTTTGGGCGGCAACCTGCCCGAAAACCGGGAACAGGAATTGAAACTGTTTACAAACGATGAGGTGATAGCCGTTAACCAACATGGGACCGAACCGCGCCAGTTATACAAAACTAATGATGCAATGGTTTGGTATTCGCACGTGCCCAATAGCAAGGATATTTATGTCGCTTTATTCAACCTGGCGGCACAGCCGCAGGATGTGGATGTAAACTTTGCCCAACTTGGCCTGGAAGGAAAGGTAGCCGTTCGGGACCTTTGGGAAAAACAAGATGTAGGTACCTTTAAAAAAGGATATAAAAAAACGATCAATACACACGGGGCCGCTTTGTTAAAACTATCGTTGCTTAATTAGGGTTCGGCTAACTTACAAGGGGGAAATAAAAATTTCGGCGCCTTCGCGCTGTAACCGATAATGCTTACAGCAAAGCAATATCGCCAGGGTTAAACACATCTGCTGTTGAACCTACAGCCACAGATAAATAGCATCGACAAAAAATAAAAGAAATACTAATTTATGAAATATACCATTGCCTGTTTTATGGGATTTTTCGTGGCCGGTGGCGTTTGGGCACAAAACAAAAGCGAGGCTGCACTTAAAGCGAAGATCAGCAGCATCATCAGCAAAATGACGCTGGAAAAAAAAAGACGTGCTCCACGGCAACGCGCCGAAATATGGGATGGTTTCACAACTAAATGTATTATTCTACAATTCAAAAACACGCTCATTTTTATGAAAACGATATTTATGACCTTCTTTTTGCTTTTGGCCGGCAGTAATTTTAGTCTCGCTCAAAATCAAAATGGTATTGAACGAAAACAACTATTTGATTATAACTGGAAGTTTTTTCTGGGAGACACCGCAGCAGCAAAATCAAAGGATTTTAACGATATAAATTGGCGAAACCTTGATTTACCACACGATTGGAGTATCGAAGGGAAAATAAGCCCCAAAAACCCGACGGGCGGAGCCGGTGGATACTTTCCTGCAGGAATAGGCTGGTACCGGAAAGCTTTCAAAGCCCCGGCTGAATGGAAAGGCAAAAAGGTTTCCATTTACTTTGAAGGAGTTTATATGAATTCTGAAGTTTTCATTAACGGAAAACCGCTTGGAGTTTATCCTTATGGGTATACGTCATTTAGCTATGATCTTTCGCCGTTTCTGGATTTTAATCATGAGAATGTGATAGCCGTACGGGTGGACAATTCGCAGCAAGTGAACAGCAGGTGGTACAGCGGTTCCGGGATCTATCGCCACGTGTGGATGAATGTTACCGACGCTGTGCATATAGCCGAGTCGGGAGTTGCAGTTGCAACTCCCGATGTGTCTGCAAAAAAAGCAACCGTTCAAATTAAAACATTAATTAAAAACGAAACCGGGTCTCTTCAACATCTGGTGCTTAGTACCTTGTTGAAAGGGCCAAGCGCTAAAAACGTAGGCAATAAACGAGTAACTGTTGACGTGGCTGCTAACAGCGAAAAGGAAATTGCTCAAACAATTACGGTATCAGCCCCCATGTTATGGGCGCCGGAAACCCCGCATTTATATAGTGCCCGGATACAGGTATTGCAAAATGAAAAAATAGTTGATGAAACAGCGACCGGGTTTGGCATACGTTCCATCAAATTTACTACGGAAAACGGTTTTCAGCTTAACGGAAAAACAGTAAAACTGAATGGAGGGTGTGTGCATCATGATAATGGCTGCCTGGGTGCCGCTGCTTTTGACCGTGCAGAGGAACGCAAGGTTGAACTGCTCAAAGCGGCGGGGTTCAATGCTGTAAGAACTTCTCACAATCCACCATCCCCGGCATTTTTAAATGCTTGTGACAGATTAGGCTTATTGGTTGTTGATGAAGCATTTGACTGTTGGAAAGTAGGGAAAAACAAACATGATTATGCCGGATATTTTAACAAGTGGTGGAAACGCGATCTGGAAGCCATGGTTATGCGGGATCGTAATCATCCATCAATCGTAATATGGAGCATTGGTAATGAGATAGCAGAAAGGGGCAGCCCGGGAGCCGTAGAAACGGCCAGAATGCTTGCAGGTGCCATAAAAAAAATAGATGCTGTCCGTCCGGTTACATCGGCCATTGTGGATAATGGTAAAGACTGGGCAACGCTTGATTCCCTGATGGCGGCGCATGACATCGGTGGTTATAATTATCATTTGCAGAGCGCGTCTGCCGATCATCAGCGGGTACCTTCACGAATGATCATTCAAACAGAGTCGTACCCCAAGGATGCTTTTGCCAATTGGAAGCTGGTAGAAGACAACAATTATGTTCTTGGTGATTTTGTTTGGACGGCTATAGATTATCTTGGAGAATCAGGAATAGGTCGTTGGTATTATTCGGGCGATATGCCTGGCGAACACTGGGAACATGATTTTTTTCCCTGGCATGGTGCTTATTGCGGAGATGTCGATCTGATCGGATGGAGAAAGCCGATTTCGCATTATCGTAACTTGTTATACAATAATACCGAAAAACTTTTCATGGCTGTCCGGGAACCTGAACCAACCCCCTTGGAAATTAAAACAACGTGGTGGTCTGTTTGGCCAACCTGGGAAAGCTGGACCTGGCCGGATTATGTTGGAAAGGATATTAAAGTGGAAGTTTATTCAAAGTATCCTAAGGTGCGCCTTTATCTCAACAATAAACTTATTGGCGAAAAACCTACGGCAATAGCGCAGGAACATAAAGTCGAATTCACCGTGCCCTATTCGCCGGGACAGCTTAAGGCAGTCGGTGTGGATAACGATAAAGAGGTTGAATCAACTGTTTTGCAAACGTCGGCCGGAGCTGCAAAAATAAAATTGACTGCCGACCATATAAAGATATTGGCAAATGGGCAAGATTTGTCCTATGTTAACATTGAGATAACAGACAGTGCCGGCATAGTTCAACCGAATGCCATAAATCGCCTGCATTTTAAAATTGAAGGGCCTGCCACCATTGCGGGAGTAGATAATGCCGATTTGAAGGACACAGATCCATATGCAGCGGATACACGTAAGGCCTGGCACGGATGTGCCTTGGTTGTTATCAGAAGCACGCACAGTTCGGGCGATATTAAATTGACGGTTACTTCCCCCAACCTATCAGGGGCTATTTTAAATATCAAAGCCATTGGGCATTAGCGCTAATGCCTAATGGCTTATAACTTATAAAGAATTGTAATTAAATTTAATCCGGCGTCCTGAGGCATTATTAGTTGATTTTTTATAGTTGATCATCATGTGTCTGGCGAGTAAATCAGAGAGTTTTTCCGGTCGTTATAATCTCACAGTCTGACATGATCAACATGTAATAAAAGAATAGCAGCTTTTAGAGTCCCTCGGCTTGATTAGGGTACTTATGCGTTTAACTTTAACTTGTCCGGAAAGTACCAATTATAATTGGACATGGGGCGCCAGGCACGCAGATAGTCATCTCGTTATTCAAGAGCAAGTTACGATATTGTGAATAATCTAATCCAGTGTATATGAGCTATTGAATATCAATGTCGTTTTAATTTTTCTTTGTCCGGGACAATAGGATTTAATAAAAAATATTAGCCGAGGAACTACATCATTTGGTACCCACCGAAAATTTCAAAAGAGAGAACGTGACATTCGACCCAATGAGTTTCAAAAAATTGGAACATAACAAGTTATAAATCCGTGCAATAGAATTCGGCCAAGGTATAATCTGAGAAATCTAATTCAAATTACATCTTATAAAGAAAGCTGTCTTCCATGATAAATAGGATTATCCTGACGACATAGATGGGGCGAAGGTATATCCTCGCTAAATATCTTCAGGGTGAGAATTTAAGGTAGTTGTCAGAGCCTATTATTAAAAAAGTCGCCAATATTTTGAAAATAATCTGTAAATGTCTATGTTTATAGTACAAGATTTGCGATCAATCTATATTAAAAAACACGGTGAGTAATTCGGTGAGTAGTGAATTAATAATCGTATAAAGTACTGAATTTCATGTAATTAATGGCTTCGTTCGATTCTCGTCGGGACCACTAAACCACCCACTGTATGCCAAGCATGGGAATAAATTGAAAAAGCCTTCAGTTGGAAATCTGAAGGCTTTTTTGTTGCTCTTTTGCTTACTTTTAGTTTTAATCTTGGACACAATAAATGAAGTGGAAATATAGAAGATACAAACTTTGGGTAATTAATACTCAAACGATGGCCAACCTGTACCTATGGGAAAAATGGAAGCTCCTTTTACCTTCATTGGATATTATTATAAATTTAACTACTGAACCTGCATTTATTCGTTCATTTCAATGCTATGAGTTTGAAAATCGCTGGCTTGGTTTTGGCAGGATGAAATGGAACGAAGAGAACAATATAAAATGGACAACGAAATATAGGAATGGAAAGACCGGAGATAAAATCCTCGATTTTTATCACACAGAAATATGGGCACCTGATTGGAATCGGGTATGCGACGACGACATGCCCCCTGATATATTTGTACAACTATATAATTTTCCAGCTCGGGGAAAGGTAAAGGAAGGTATCGTTATTGCCATGCCGAAATCGCTGTATAATAGAAACAAAATCTTAGTTGACTCGGAACTATCTAAGATTATGAAAGCAATACCCGATTCAACGATTTCAATTGCAACAAGATCGTGGTGGGCGGGGTGGAAGATTAGAAATCAAATCGGCGACATCAATAGCCAAGAGATAGCGAAAATTGTTGAAGGATTACTTTCAAATACCTTCCATTCATTAGCCTAAATTATCCTCTAAACCCGCCGCATTGTGCAAATCACGCATAAAAGAGTTCGAGTTTTGTAGTCTAAGGACCACTCCACCCATCCATGGGAACGATTATTAAAAAGCCTTTAGATGTAGATCTGGAGGCTTTTTTCTTAAAGGGCAGTTCCGTAATTTGTCCGTTGTAAATCATAAATCTTAATGCGATATTGAAATGCTTTTGCACAAGAGCTTAATATTTCTAAATCAATATTGTATGCTAAAAAAACATTCAATTCTATTGGGAATAATTATTTCGTTATTGTTGCTATTTATAGCGACATGGTACTATCCCGGTGGGTCGCAAGTTGACAAAAACTCCGTTGGGTATGACTGGAAAAATAATTATATAAGTAATCTTTTCGGCAAAAATGCTGTTAATGGATCACACAATTCAGCTCGTTTTTGGGCCATAGGAGGAATGATTTTCTTTTCGGCCAGCTTTGCTATATTCTTTGTTGAATTTTCAAAGAAAATACCAGCAAAGGGTGCCTCCAAAATAATAAAATATGTAGGGGCTGGTGGTATGTTTTTTACTTTTTTAATAGCAACCCCATTGCACGATATCATGATTACAATAGCTAGTACAATGTTTCTTATAGGGATGTTTTATATCACTGTTTTTGTTTTAAAGTCAAGGCTGCATTTATTTAAATGGCTATGTATTGTTGGTCTCCTTGTGTTTTATTATACACTATACCTTTATGGCTCTAATAGTTTTAAGTATTTACCAATAATGCAGAAAATTAATTTTGCCACTACAATAGCCCTAATTTTAGGGCTGGCATATTTTACGAAAAAAGAAGATTTTCAACCGATCAGGGAGGGCAAATAAAATAGTTGTGAAAAAGTATCGGGCCGTTAACACGGATGCACTTTCCGTTACCATTCTGTTTATGACTCTTTTTCTTTATTGGAAGGAAACATATAACCCACAATCTCAATAAATATATTGCTTGAATTATAAATTATCCTCCAAACCTGCTGCACAACACAAATTAGCCATAAAAGATTTCGGATTTTGTAGTTTAAGGACCACTAAAGGCTACAAAGCCGCTTTACGAAGTATGGCGGTTTTTTGTTTAGTATACTTATTCGCAACAATACAACAAACCGGCGAAACCCCACCCTCCCAAAACCAGAACGCCCTATGTTCGCTTCCGTTACAGCAAAACATATAAATCGTCGCATAAATTTGTATATATGAATATATTGTAAATTTGGAACAACCTTTGGGCTATTTGAATTACTTGAATCCTGATATATTCCATATTAGCCTTTACCATGTGGCGGCCGCGGCAACCCTGTTTTCGGGGTTTACGCTTGCGCTGCTTTTAGCATTCGCAAAAAGGGAATGGAGAACAGCTAACCTGTTTTTAAGCGGCGCTTTGGCTGTAATTGTACTGAAGACGGGCGGGCTTTCGCCAATTTTGTTACCGGCGCTGGGGCCGCTGTTGTACTTTTATGTGCGGCGGATGACGTTGCCAAACCTGCAATTTGCCCGAAAGGATATACTGCATTTTAGCCCTTTGCTGGTTGCGTATTGGATGCCGGGCTGGCTGGTGCTCATTTCGGTTGTCATTTATTTATACTTTTCGCACCGGTTGATACAGCATTTTTATAACCGCTTGCAGCCGGTGCTAATGGACAGGCCGCGCTTTGCTTTCCGCCGGTTGGATAAGGCCTTGCACCTGCTTGCCTTGCTTTGCATGTTATGGCTGTTTAATGATGCTTTTAGTTTTACCGTTGCTTTTGTGCTTATTGGCGTGGCCGCCGAAGTGATGCTAAAATTGGATAGCAGCATACAACCCGCACCGCCGGTAACAGATAGATATGATGCAAAGGAAAAAAGCCGCAGGGTAAAGGAAGCTGTAGCCGCAAACCGTTTTTACGAGGATGCCGAACTGACATTGACCACCCTGGCTGCAAAGCTGAATATCCACCCACACGATTTATCGCGGATTATTAATGTGGGGATGGAAAAGAATTTCAACGACTTTATAAATGAGTTCAGGGTTCGTGAAACTGCCCGGAAGATGCGCGACCCCGCCAACAGGCACCTCACGTTGCTGGGGATAGCATACGAGTCGGGATTTAACTCTCAAAGAACATTCAACCGTGTTTTTAAAGAGATGACCGGCAAAACCCCGGCAGAATATAAAAATGGCCTGAAAAAAGAGTTGCCAAATGATAAGTTGGCTATCCCATCACACTTCCCATCGGTAATATTGCGTTCAAGAAGCCCGCGAAATTGGGCTGCTGTAAAATTGAACCGCAATTATATGATTAGGAATTATTTAAAAATTGCATGGCGCAACCTTATTAACAATAAAGTATTATCGTTTATTAATATAGGTGGCCTTGCAGTGGGTATGGCAGTGGTAACGCTCATCAGTTTGTGGATTTTGGATGAAATGTCATTTAATAAGTACCACAATAATTACCACCGGATAGCCCAGGTAATGCAAAATGTAACCATTAACGGTGAAGTGAAAACCTCATTCCATCAACCGTACCCCCTGGCAGCCGAGCTACGTAAAAATTATGGCAGCGATTTTAAGTCTGTAGCAATGGCTACACTCCCGAGAGATTATATACTGGCTTTAGGCGACAAAAAACTGACTGAGTCAGGCTGCTTTATGGATGCCGGTGGACCGGACCTGTTCACATTACATATGCTCGAAGGCAGAGGCGATGCTATAAAAGATCCATCATCTATATTAATATCCGCATCTACAGCGAAGGCGTTTTTCGGCAATGAGGACCCCATGGGTAAAGTATTGAAGTTAAAATTGAGGTGGGACGGTTTAGATAATTTTAAAATAGCCGGCGTTTACGCAGATCTGCCCGAAAATACCACGCTTGGCGGCATGGCCTTTATTGGTTCATGGGGAAACTTTGAGGCAGGTTTGGGCGGCATGAGGGAGCCATGGGGCCCGGGTATTGTTAACTTATATGTTCAACTGGCTGATAATGCCAACCCTGACAAAGTATCTTTAAAGATCCGAGAGGAAATGCTCCGGCATTTAAAACCAGGCGCAGCTTCAACAAAACAGGCGCTGTTTCTGCAGCCAATGAGTAAATGGCATTTGTACAGCGAGTTTAAGGACGGAAAAAACACCGGTGGCGAAATACAATATGTGTGGCTTTTTGGTATTGTAGGTGTGTTTGTACTGCTGCTGGCCTGTATTAACTTCATGAACTTAAGTACAGCCCGGTCTGAAAAACGCGCGCGCGAGGTAGGTATCCGTAAGGCAATAGGTTCATCACGCAGCCAGTTGATATACCAGTTTTATGGCGAATCGTTGCTTTGTGTATTACTCGCATTTTTAGCCGCCTTACTACTGGCAAGATTAAGTATCCCGGCTTTCAATCAACTGGCCGGTAAACAGATAGTTATTCCATGGAACAGCCTGGCGTTTTGGTTCGCCGGCATTGGTCTTAGTTTGGTTACTGCTATTATTACCGGCAGTTACCCGGCGCTCTACCTATCGTCATTTAAGCCTGTGAAGGTATTAAAGGGGGCGTTCCGGGTAGGGCGGCTGGCTTCGGTGCCGCGTAAAGTACTCGTGGTAGTTCAGTTTACAGTTTCTATTGTGCTTATCATCGGTACAATCGTAGTTATCCGGCAGATACTTTTTGCCAAAAAACGCCCTATAGGCTACAGCCAGGATGGATTGGTTGCCATACCCGTCCGGACTATTGAACTCCATCAACATTTTGATGCGATAAAACACGCCCTTACAAACAACGGTACAATAACGGAAATGGCCGAAGCAGATGCTCCGCCTAACAAAGTTCCTGGTACTACCGGCGGCATCGCATGGCCCGGAAAAGATCCTAATCTGAGTGCCGATTTCGGCCAGGAGGATATTTCATACGGTTATGGTAAAACCATTGGCCTGGAGTTTAGCGCAGGCCGGGATTTCTCACCGTCATTCCTTTCCGATTCGGCGGCGGTGATCATCAATCAGGCAGCAGCCGATTTTATGACCATGAAAAAACCGACAGAAAATTACCTGACCTTTTTTGGCCAGCAGTTTAAGATCATAGGCGTAGCTAAAAACGTTATTAACCGTTCGCCTTATGCACAGGTGCAACCTATGGTTTATTTTTTGGCGAAATGGCCGGGAGGCAGCTTACTACTAAAGATAAACCCGAAAATGAGTGCAGGTAAAGCGATTAGCAACATAGCTTCGGTGTTAAAAACCGAGAATCCTGAACAGCCATTTGAATATCACTTCGTTGACCAGGAATACGCTAAAGAATTCGGCGATGAAGAACGCATAGGTAAGCTGGCTACTGTTTTTGCCGGGTTGGCTATATTTATCAGCTGCCTTGGGCTGTTTGGCATGGCATCATTCGTGGCCGAACAGCGTGTTAAAGAAATAGGTATCCGTAAGGTACTTGGCGCTTCGGTGTTCGCCCTGTGGCAGTTGTTATCGAAAGATTTTGCCATACTGGTGTTTATTTCAATAATTATAGCCTCGCCGGTAGCTTATTATTTCATGCATAATTGGCTGCGTAATTATCAGTATCATACCGATGTCGCCTGGTGGATATTTATCGTTACAGCTATTGGCGCTATACTCATCACATTAATAACGGTAAGCTTCCAGTCTATAAAAGCCGCATTGGCAAACCCGGTAAAAAGTTTGAAGGCAGAATAACAAGCTATGTGTGTCAACTTTTTTATTGTTGGCCTCTTGAGAGAGGCGTGCAGGTTAACGTAATGGCAGTGGTTTGTTGTGTATTACGTATAACACAACCTCCATTCTCAGAGCCCAGTAATTAACCATGATTACTGGGCTTTTTGCGTGATAGAGGAACCTTGTAAATACCTTTAATATATGTTAATTTCGGCAAACGTGATTTACGTTATCTTGATACCTACCAAATGAAAAGACCGATCAAAATGCTTACAATTAAAGTAGTATGCTTTCTATTGTTTTATTTGTTTAATACGCCATCCATAGGCCAGGTCAAATGGCCGGCTAATCAACTGCTGCCGTCTTTCCCAGCGCCTGCAAAGGTTCAGGATTTCATTACACTCCGCGAAAACTCTCCTTACTCTTCGGCAGAAATGTACCTGTTTGCTTCGTTAAAGGGCATCGTAAACAGAACTAAGCCACGTATATTCTCCTACGAGGGTGATGCTTTTGCCGAAGGGCCGCATACCTGGTTGCAGTCCCTTGGTTTGAGATGGTCTGAACCTGGAGACAAATGGGACTTGATTACTAAATACCGGAGCGAAATTTCAGGTGTGATTGTTTATGATCCCGCCCAGGAACATACAATTAACCTGGCTACAGTACTTGCAAAAAGTAAAGGCGCGCTAATTGCCTCGCCGATGTTGCTTGCCAAATTAACTGCTCCCCCTTATAATTTGCCCGTGTTACTTGATTTGCAGGGAAAATTTAGTAGCAAGCTGGAAGTTTATCAATCGCTATATGATACCTATTGGCCACATCTTGATCATCGTTTATTGATGGGGTTAAACCCTAATGCACATAAAGCCGCTCTTCGTGAGTATGCAGTAGCCTTGGGCTCGGCAGTGATATGGCTCGATCCTGACGTAGCCGGTGAAAGTGAATTGCTAAACAAATTTCTGTCCTCAATGTCGCCCGGGGCAATTTTTATGGGCTGGTGGCCACAGGAAGGGCCAGGCGTACAAAGGGCCTCAAAGTATGGTATTGCAACCGTAGCAAGTGATTGGTGCTCTAACCTAACGGTACACAGTGGTACTTCCAGGAATGTAAAAATAAAACCAATCCCTCCCAGGCCAGCGCTTAAAAACAAAATTTATGTTGCATTTATATTGAGTGACGGAGACAATTTACAATTTACAGAGCACTTGATGCGTAAACTTTGGAATAATCCGGACCGCGGCGCTGTTCCAATGGGATGGACTGTGTCGCCTGCTATGCTGGATGCCATGCCCGGTGCACTCAATTATTATTGGCAAACTTCCACCAGCAATGATAACCTGATTTCGGGGCCTTCCGGCTATGGTTATACTTACCCTAATACCTGGACAGATGAAAACTTGTTAAAACAGTTTGTTGCTAAAACGGAAGATTATAACGCCCGTGCCGGTTTAAGGGTAATTACCATTTGGAATACGATTACCGGTGGCATTAATGCTAATGTCGGGAATGTCTATGAAGGGCAGGCAAAATCGTTGCTTGGTGTAACTGCCCAGAACACGGGAGGTGGGCTTACCATTTATAACGACAGCTTGCCGGGAATGGCGCTTACCTGTAACTACTGCACTAATGAACAGGCTATGAAAGATCACATCGCCCGGGCCGCTGCCGGTTGGGACAAAACCTCGCCACGTTTCATGATCATACAGGCGCAACCCTGGCAGGGTGTAACGCCAACAAGTTTTAAAAATGTGGCTAATTCACTTAATGAAGATTATGTAATAGTGCGCCCAGATCACATTTTTCAACTTATTCGCGAGGAAAAGGGCATTCCAGTTAACCCAAAATAGAAAATGCATTAGTTGTACGTAAAGATAACTGAAAGACAAAAAATTATGGAGGGGGGATAAGAATGGACGTTATCAGGCTGTTTTTTGAGTTTCTGAGATCTACGCTCTCGTGCTTAATTTGCACAAGGTAAGATTAATGCATAGACAAGTTTATTAGTTAAAGATTCCCTCTCTTTTATCAAAATTGTATTCGCCACCCTATATCAATACAACTGGGATTTTTTATTTTCGTAACTCACAACAAGGATATATTATAGCCGATGAAACCAGATTCGCAGAATGTAACAGACTACACCAATGAAAACACCATATTTATGGTTTGGGAGTTTAAGGATAACCTGGCGGTTGGTGATGCTTTTAAAAAGCTTTGCAAGCTGCTTATCAATCTTAATAATTCTGCCAATGTACGTTTCCCGGTTTCCAGGGCAAGTTGTGTAATGGGTATTGGGTATGATGCCTGGCTACGGCTTCAACTCCCGGTTCCATTACCTAAAGAACTGGCTGCTTTTGCTCCCATTGTTGGCGCTAAACACACGGCGGTTTCTACCAAAGGAGATTTGCATTTTCATATCAGGGCCGATACCACAAGCATATGTTATGATATGGCATCGGCTATAACAGATGTTTTAAGCCCGGTAGCCATCAGTACCAACGAAATTCATGGTTTCAGGTATTGGGACAGCCGTTCCATTTTGGGTTTTGTTGATGGTACCGAAAACCCCCAGGGGCCGGATAGGGAACTTTTTAGTATGATAGGGGATGAAGACCCTGTTTATAAAGCAGGAAGCTACCTTTTTGTACAAAAATACATCCACGATTTATCGGCCTGGAAAGGGCTGTCGACCGAGCAACAGGAAAAGGTAATTGGCCGCTCCAAATCAAATGACATTGAGATGGATGACGATGTAAAACCTTCAAATTCGCATATAGCTTTGGCCAATGTTGGCGATGAACTTAAAATTGTTCGCGATAATATGCCTTTTGGCAATATGTCGGCCAATGAGATGGGCACTTATTTTATAGCTTATGCAAGTACATTCAGCACCGTTCAAAAAATGCTGAATAACATGTTTATTGGCTCGCCCGCCGGAAATTACGACAGGATATTAGATTTCAGCACCGCCAAAACAGGTAGTTTGTACTTTGTGCCGACATTTAACATGATAGATGGTTTTTCGTCGGAATAAAACCCTGTAGCCTTTGCCTGGAGGACGCAAATTGTGGTTGGGTATTGCAACGGTTTATAACCTGGTTTTTAAAACCCTGTGCCTAAAAGGTGATTTTTAGCATTATCTTTAGTTAATGTAATACTTCTAACGGATACAGCTACAAGGATTACGCACCCGGTTGTCCCACTGGATCAACACAAGCTTGTTTTCTTACTTTATTACCGTGAAAAGCGTTTTTCGCAAATCGTCAATTTAAGGCATATCAGAAACAAAATTTCAAAGGGTTGATCAACTCAAAGGGGTAACCAACGCAACAACAAGTTGTCATACAGCTATTTGGCGCTTTAAATAAAATAAAAAGCCGCCCCGTAATTACTTACGAGACGGTTTTTTTTGTTGTGGCAAATTAGGTTGTTAGTTTTTATATAGTTTGATGTAAAACACCTGGAAATAGCTTCCTGGGTTGCCATTGCCAACAATGTTTCCTAAAAATCCAAGTGACACCACCTGCGGGGTAGTAAGTGTAAATGTAAAGCTTCTTACTTCCCTTGAATTTGGGCTCGTTCCGCCTACGTTGGCGCTATTGTACATACCAACGTACCCTAAGGCGGTAGAAAGGTTGGCAAGCACCGGGATGCCATTTCCGCCTGCTGCGGCTACGCAATAAACCGAAGAATTGGATTGAACTTCTGAATAGGCATCAAATGTAACAATGTAATCGCCTGCGGGCAATGCCGAAGATGTAGGCTGATAAATGATGCCGTTTACAACAGGTGAATTGTTCCAGGTTTCCCAGTTAATAACACCGCCGGCATCTGAGCTATAGCCGCCGTTAACACCATTGTCTTTATTTTTGGCAGCTGCATTGGTAATCCATGGCGCGGCAAGTGTTCCCCATCTTCCATCAAAGGTAGCCCTTTGAAAAGAACTTGATGTATTTGATAAATATATGCTGGTTACCTCGGCCTTTACGCTGTGGGTTTGATAATCTACATAAAAGGTATCAATAGCCGTTTTATTGGGCTTAAAAGCTGTGCGATAGCTAATAGAGCTTCCTGCCTTAAACTTAGGCAGCGATGTGCTTAAGCCTGTTGGTACCGATGTTATTAAGGTATCGTGCTGCTTGCTGGCCGCGTCGGTATATTTAATCTCCATCGAAAGTAAACCGTCATCGGCATTAACATCGGCCCAGTTAATTAAGGCCGACCCATCTGTTTGTAATTCGGCCTTGGCTATGCCGCGGTTAATAAGCGAGCTTTGGTACAGGCTGCCATATACGTTGCCGGCTAAGGTAACCGGGATGGATATATGCCCGGCATTATCATACGTACGGATCTCGAAGGTCATGACACCCTCCGGTAAACCCGGAATATACAGTTTTGCGGTATCGACACCCGATGTGCGCGTTACCGGTGTAACTATCGAATCCTGTTTGCTGTTCCAATACACTGTGTATTTAACAATTTTGGGGTCGGATGTAAAAAGCCCGGTTAACAATACCCGGTTTTTACCCGAAAAAACCTGTACCGAGTCGAGCTTGCCCGGGTATATGATAGCGCCGTTGGGCTCGTATTTTTTTTTGTAATCATCCATCTTACTGCAGGCGCTCATAACAAACGCAGTTAGCATGAAAAAGAGGTATGATGTTATTTTATAATGTTTCATAATCAAAATTTAATTGAAAAAATGTTTGTAAACATTTACTACTTTCCAAACAGGGTAAATTCGCTGATACTCATAAAGTACGATCCTGTCCAGTTGTGCAAGCTCCTGATGCGGATATACCTATAGGAGGTTTGACTCGCCGGAAAATCATACCCCCATCCATCCTGGGCATATTTAAAGTCGGCAGCAGTTTCGGTGCCCGATGGCGAACCAGATGGTTTTACCACATTACAGGTAACTAGTTTTGTCCATGACGCATCCAATGCACCGTTAACATTTGGCGTATTTGATCCCCATATTTCAAAATCCCTTAAATTACCCCTTACATAATATACGTTACCTACTTCAAGGAAAGGATTGAGTATAAAGCGGCTCAATATCCGTTGCTTGCCTAAATCCAAGGTTACCATTTGTGGGCTACCTGCGCTTTCAACAGTAAACAAACAATTTGGCCAGCCGCCCGTAAAGTTGCCGTCCCAAATCTTAGTAATATCGGTGTATGAATACAAGTTGGTGGCATCGCCGGGCAATACATAAGGCGACCAATCAGCCTTTGAAAATTGCTCTTCGTAAAATGGTGTAAGGGTTAAAAACAAGGTGTCGGACCGGTTTAAAAATCTATCCCTTACAAAAAATGCGTATTTCCGTTCAACAGCGGGCTGGCCTCTAACTGCAGCCTTAATTAAAATGCTGTTACTGTAAATATTATCCATCCCTTTTGGCTGCACAAACTGTTTGTTATTAGCCGTATCAACCATAGGTACAATAGCAAGGTTATCTTTGGTAGGGTTATCGCAGGTTACGTTAAAACCACCAAAAGTAGCCGTAACCTTAAGCGACCGGAACGCAAGTATGAATGGCGGAGTTAAGGGGTTAACCGTAACCGTAACAGGTGCCGAGGCCTTCTCACTTGAATTTACGGCATATAGTTTTACTACATGTGCAAGGGTATCGCCAAAGCCATCCACCGTTAAAGTGTTTGTGTAGTGCGATGCTATTACTTCGCGTGTTTTACCCGGCGAGGTTTCATAAACAGCCTTTACATAAAAAAGATCGGCATCGGTGGGCAGCGTGTATGTTAAACTGGCTTCGCCGTTTTGGTTTTGTACCTGTACGTTGCTAACTACGCCGGGGGCGTTGTTATTGGTTACTGTAGGTTTATTGAGGGTTTCCTGCTTACAGCCGGTTACTATTATTGCTAATAGGCCGATATAGAAGGCAACTCGTAATTTCATTGTTTCCATTTTAATGTTTTTATTGTTAAACATATTGTTGCTATACATTTACCAGTTAGGGTTTTGCACCAGGTTTTGATTAACCAGCAGGTCATTTTCCTGTATTGGCCATAAATAATCACGCGGGATTACAAAATGCCTTGAATAGATGGACCTTTCACGGTAATACAATTCGGGCGAATTTTCGCTTATCGACCATCCTGTTACGTTGCCGTTAAGTTCAACACCTGCGGTTTTCCAGCGCAAAAGATCCCAAAAACGATGTCCTTCAAAACAAAGTTCAACGGCGCGTTCGCGCTGAATGATTGACCGCATTCCGTCTTTAGTAGTGTATTTGGTTGGATTAATGCTATAGTTTGACCATGAATCCTGAACGGTAGGCAGGCCAGCCCTTGCCCTTATACGGTTTACGTAAGTGTATACATCGGCAACCGGCCCCTGCGCTTCGTTCAGCGCTTCGGCATACAGCAAATACAAATCAGAAAGGCGCATTTCGGGCCATGGATAATTGATGTAGGTAACTGTTGCCCACTCATAGTGCCAGTTAAGCGCTTTTTTCATATAAAAGCCCGCAATTGGTATTGGGGACGACTGGCCAACTTCGGCACCGCGTGCTTTCATCCACCAGGTATTTTCGTCGGTTTTGGTAGGGCTGTTGGCCATATACCATACACCGCGGTCAAATCCAAGGTCGGCATAGTAACGTGGCTCACGGTCAAAATTCAACCGGGCGGTGGTTTCGCCTTCTTTGATATTGAAACGCTCATCATGAGTGCCCACACGCAATTGCGCTATGTTGGTGAAATCAAGCGTTTTATCTTCATTGATAGGCACCCCGTTTTTGGTATAAAACATTTTGGCCATTTTTATAGTAGGCCCCATCAACGGGCGGTTTGCCGATTTTGCAGCATCAGCATTATTAAAATCATACTGACCCGCGCACATCGACTGGAAGAATGAATTATAACCGATGTTGTTGTTCGCTGTTAATCCCCAAATCAGTTCGTCGTTCCATTTTTCGCTCATCGCGTTCCTGATGCTCATTTGCGTCATGGTTGTTTGGCTAAGCGGGGTGGTTGGCGCCGGGAAAGTATATAACTGTATGTTTTGGGCCTCGCAAAAATCAATTGCCGCTTTACAGGCATCGGCCGCCAGCTGCCATTTTTGAGCACTGTAGGTAGTGTTAAATAGTTGCTCCCCATCTTTATTCTTGAACGAATTGTAATCGGGATTGCCATTAAACAACGGGCTTGCAGCGGTAACCAGCAACTTTGCTTTCATGCTGAGCGCTGCTCCTTTGGTAACACGACCCAGTTCGCTGCCTTCATTCCTGATGCTTAGGGGCAGTTTTGCTGCGGCCAGGTCATATAAACCAGCTATATAATTTACCACTTCATCAACCGGGCGGCGTTTTACCCTCACCTCGTCAATTGATGCGTCAATAGCCAGGTTTTTGTCGATAATAGGGATGGGACCATAAGCCCTGAACATTTGAAAATGATAGAAGGCTTTCAGAAACTGCGCTTCGGCAATCCAGCGTTCGCGGGTGTCAATATCCAGGTCGCGTACCTTTGTCACATCGCTTACGTTTTCAATAAAAACGTTACAATCGCGTATGGCCTTGTAATTCGCGGCAGCATCCCGGGTGCCGTTCATATAATTGGCAATTGGGTCTGACGAGTTTTGGAAGCCCCTTGGCAACTGTAGTACGTTTGTTGGGCGGATGTGTCCGGCCGGATCTTCTACCCAAACCTCATCGCCGGCAGTAAGGCCTACATTATAGGTAGGGTCGGTTTCTGTAGGCAGGTAAGAGTAGCAGGTAAACAGGTACTTTTCTGCCTCGGTTTTTGAAACGAAAGCATTGGCTATTGTTGATACGTTATCAGGAACAACATCCAGGAATGATTTTTTGCAGGATGATACAGGCAAAATTATCATTAAAGCCACCGATAGCAGGGCGATATACCCTTTAGGTGCGGGGCTTAATACTGTATGCTTAATTTTTTGTATAAAATTACTTTTCATATAATTGATTTGAAAGCTTTTAAAATTCTACCCTTAAGCCTAAGTTAAACACCTTTTGAATTGGGTATCCCAGGCCAGATGTTCCCATTTCCGGGTCCCATAGCTTAAAGCCGGTCACGGTTAACAGGTTCAGGCCGTTCAGATAAAGGCGGGCACTGTTTAAGTGGATACTTTTAAGCTGTTTTTTGGTGAAGTTGTAACCAATTTCGGCCGATTTTAAACGTAAAAACGAACCGTTCCGCAACCACCATGTTGATGTTGGCGATGTTAATGTTTGGCTATTGTTCGGCAGTATGGTGCTACTTAAACGGGGCCAAAATGCGTAAGGGTTACGGCTATCTTCTGACCAATGATCATTTGCTATTGAACTAAGCAGGCCGCTTTGATTACCAGTGTTAAGACCAGTACTTGACTGGTACCCGTTTACCAGGTAAAAAGGCGAAATATCTGCCGAATTGATAACAAACGATGACCGGGCCGATCCCTGGAAGAACGCACTGATATCAAAATTTTTGTAGCCGACAGAAAAACCAAAGCCGTAAATTATTTCGGGCACCTGGGGATAACCTATGGGTACGATATCGGAGTTTGATATTTTGCCGTCACCATTCATATCACGGTATTTAATATCACCGGCTTTGTAACTGCCAAAACTTTGTACAGGCGAGTTAGCTACATCTACATCGTCAATAAATAGTCGCTCGGCAACAAGGCCATATATCTGGCTTAATGAATTACCAACCTTGCTCAGATATTGCAGGTTGGCAGGGTAAACAGGTTCTTCGTTTTTCAGCAATTTACTTTTAGCATAAGTAAGTGTACCGCGCGATTGGACCCAGAATGAGTTGCTGAAGTTTTTCTTATAATCCATAGCGATATCAACGCCCTTGCTGGATGACTTACCGGCGTTTGATGAGATATCGGCCTGCAAACCCATGGAGGTAGGGATAGTACTCCTTACCATTAAGATATTATCGCGTTTATTTTGATATGCGTCTACAACTAAAGTAAGGGTTTTTGCAATCGTTAAATCCATACCTAAATTGGTTTGCCTTGATTGCTCCCAGGTAATATTTTGGTTTTCATACCGATTGGTAACCACACCAGGCCTGCTGTAAGTATAATTGGTACCAAACTGGCCGAGGCTGCCATTGTTTAAATTAACATCAGACAGGTAAAAGAACCTATCATTTGCCGATCCAATCTGGTCGTTACCCACCAAACCATAAGTGGCCCTGAATTTTAGGTTATCAATGATAGATAGCATCGGTTCAAAAAACTTTTCGTTTGATACTACCCAGCCCGCGCCCACAGATGGGAAGAAGCCGAACCGGTGATTACTTGCAAATCGCTCAGATCCATTGTAACCAAAGTTAAATTCAAGCAGGTAGCGATTGTCATATCCGTAAGTAAACCTGCCAGATACGCCCTGGTTGCGCGAGGGTAACGATAACTGTAACGTTGCTGCGTTGGCAGTAAGATAATTACGCATAGTACCGATTAACAAACCACTGATAGCATGCTTTTCGGCAAATGTGCGGTTATAGTTTACAGCAGTTTCGATATAGGTAATAGCGTTGTTTGTGCTTCCACCCGGGCTGTAAGTTAAATACTCAGTTGGAATATTACCTATACTGCCGGCCTGGCCGTTATTAATTAATGTTAAACCATTAAATTGACCGTTGAGCACGTTTGATTGATAGTAATAAGGGCTGTATTGCCGCGAAACCGCAAAGGATGAATAACGTGTTGTATAGGCCATTACCCTTGCCGATAAGCCTTGGGTAAGAAAATCAAACTTCTGGTTTAAATTTAACTGCGCTGTTAGGGTGCTTGTGGTTGTGTTTTGGAAACCCGACAGCGATTGCGCGTATGGGTTCATGTACAAGCCGCCACCCGGTATAATAGCATTACCAAAAAGCGGGTGGTTGGCATATGGTAATAAATTACTAGGATAAATAGCCGGAAATGCCACCGGATTACTCCATAACGCATTTAAAAAAGTGTAACCGCCCCCGCCTATCGGGCCATGATAGCTATCAAACTGGCCTTTTAAACTTACTACGGCTTCGGTAGTTTTGGTAAGGTTTATGGTGGTATTTGATAAAATGGAATACGATTGCAGCTTAATGTTATTGCTAAAACTGTTCAGGCTATTTTCGGCCAGGTTGCCGTTATCAATATTATAGGTCATCGCCAGGTAGTACTTGGCTTTTTCTGACCCGCCATTGGCATTCATGTTGAACCTTTGGTTGCTGGTTTTGGTTTTTATCAACTGTTTTATCCAATTATTGCTGGGATACAGCAATGGGTCATCACCGTTGGCCGTGTGGTCAATTTTATTTTGCGAGTAAGGTAGTGCGCCCAGCGGGTTACGGGTAAGCACGGCTTCGTTGGCAAGTGTCATGTAACTTATGTTATCGGCCAGGTCGATATTTTTGTTATTGGACGATGTTGAATTCTCGGCACGTACGTTAAACCTCAGCGGGCCAATGTCGCCCCGTTTGGTGGTCACCAGGATTACACCATTTGCGCCACGGGCACCGTATAATGATGAGGCGGTGGCATCTTTTAGTACCGAAAAACCGGCAATATCATCCGGTTGCAAACGGGCCAGATCTGTTGGTGTCGATTCGATACCATCAATCAAAATCAATGGGTCAACTTTACCGGCGCCAAATGTGCCTACGCCCCTGATAAAAAACTGGGCATTATCGGCACCCGGCTCGCCGCTTCGCTGGTACGATATCATCCCCGGTACCACACCGGCCAGCATGGTGGTAAGGTTGCTTGAAGGCCCTTTAAGTTGTTTGGGGCTTATGGTGGTGATAGAACTCACCAAGCTCGACTTTTTCTGGGTACCATAAGCAACAACTGCAACCTCTTCCAATGCGGTTTTATCGGTACCAATAGTTACATCCAATACATAAGCACCGTTTGATGGCTGGTAGTTTTTTAAATCAAATTCCTGTGTTTTAGATCCTACAAATGAAAACGTGATGATGGTTTTATCGGTGCCCTTTAAATTAAGCGTATACTTACCATTAAGATCTGATTGGGTACCAAAGCCGGTGCCCTTTATTTTGACACTTACGCCGGGCAGGGTAAGGCCCTTCTCGTCGGTAATGGTACCCCTCAAAACATCAGGCAACGGCGCCTGTGCCTGCTCTTTTTTGGGCGGCGCGGGGGCTGGTTTTTCCACCGGGGCTTTTTCAATCACAATAAGCTGGTCGCGCAGTACATAGCGCAGGCTTTTGCCTTTTAAAAGAAAAGTGAAAACATCCTGCACGCTGGCGTTCTGAAAATCAACAGTAACCAGTTCACGGTCGTTTAATAAATTGTTACTGTAAAAAACGGTTAGCCCGGTTTGCTTTTTAACAGATTGAAATACATCGGCTAAGCTGATATTAGCCTTTTTGAGTGTTATAGAGCCCGTATTTTGCGTTTGTGCCTGGCAAAGTTGGGTGCCCCATAAAAAAATAAAAACAGGCAGTAGCAGCCGCCGGTAAAATAAAATTTTCTCCATAGTTTATCGGTTTATAAATTGGGTTTGTACTAAAGACCGGTTCCGGGGAAAACGGGTGAACGAAAAATTAAAAAATATTTTTACTAAATGCTTTCAGGCGAAAAATGGAATTTATTAGCCTGAATTAGCCAGCAAAACGGGGCTTAACAGAAGGCCTGGCTGGTGCTAATTAATATATGGGTAAATTATCTACCGGGCCAAAAACAATGCGATTACCTTGTGCGCTATTATTTTATGTGTAAAACCCCGTCTTTAATAACAGCATCTACACCGGCAGATGATTTCAGGTTCTGGATAAAAACCTGTACCGGTTTATTTTTTTCGATAGCACCGCTAAGCGAGTTGTCGGCCCGGGCGGCATCGTCAAAAACAACCGGCAAATTAAACCAGCGCTGTAGTACCTCGCTTATATCGCGCAGCTTTTGGTTATGAAAATAATACTGGCCGTGCATCCAGGCCAATTCTGTGGCTGCATCAAAAGGCTGCCTTAAAAAGCCGGTTATGGGTGTGTAAATAGCCTGGTACCCGGGCTTAAGTAAAAGTTTTTCGTTATGCTGGCCACTTGTAGCAACACTGCCTTCAACCAGCGAGGTGGTGGTGATATTTGACTGATAGCTATTTACGTTAAATTCGGTGCCAAGCACCTGCACGTTTGTTTGGGCGGTATGAACAATAAAAGGGTGGGTCGCGTTTTTTGCAACTTTAAAAAAGGCTTCGCCGGTTAGGTAAACCTCGCGGTTGGTACCAGTAAATGAAAATGGGAAACGCAGGCTTGAGGCCGAATTAAGCCAAACCAGCGTGCCATCTGATAAAGTTATCTGGTAGTCTAATTCTGCCGGAATGGTAAGGGTATTCCAATTTTGGGTTTTGTCGTCACCGGTTGTATAACTTAAACCATTGGCACCTTTTTTTAAATTGGCAAAGGGGGTATTGATTACGTTTTTAGCAGTATCGGATAAGTTAATTTGCTGCCCGTTGGCCATCCGTAGTTCAATCGCGGGCTTTTTTCTTTGTTTTACAGCTACTGTATTAGTAACCGGTTTAGCCTGCCAAAAATAAATGGCCGAAAGCGTTATGCATAGCAAAGCAGCTATCGACAGCCAGTTTATAAATCCTTTTTGTTTAGATTGAATTGATTTTACCTGCTCAATTTGTGGCTCAATTTTATCCCAGGCTGCATTTTCGTTAATATTATCAAAAAAGGATTGGGCTTTATCAGTAGCCAATTCCTCGTGCATTTCGTTCCAGAGTTTTGCAACCCCGGGATCTGTAAGTATTGCCTGCTGAAGCATATGGTCATCCTCTTCACTTATCGCCCCTGCAATTTTGTCAATTATTAGCTCCTGAATATATGTTTTATTATATGTCATTGTATATAAGACCAGATTATGAATAAAAGGGTGAACTACCTGATGGTTTTTATACCATCCCGCATTGTTTTAATGGCAAGCTTCAGGTGTGTTTTCAACGAATTAATGCTGATTCCCATTTCATAGGCAGCTTCTTTATACTTTTTATTTTGATAATGCACCAAAGTTACGGCTTGGAATCGTTGTACCGACAGATCGGCCATTATCTCGTCTACATTAATTTCGCACCCTGTAACTTCCTGCTCCTCTTCTATTTCCGAAACGGTATATTGATAATCGGCTAATTTTTTTTGTCGCTGCGTTTCCTTCTCAATTGCCTTCAGGCAACGGTTCCGGATGGCTGTAGTTAAATACGCTTTTAAGGATGAATTGATGTTGTTAAATAATTTCCTCTCCCAAAAGTCGACAAAAAAAGCCTGAACCATATCCTCTGCTTCCATTTCATCTTTTAAAATATAAAAGGCCGATACGATAAGGAGTTTATAATATTTTTTGAATAGCAGTTCCAGGGCCTCCTTGTTGCCCACTATTAACAACTCCATAATTTGAGTATCATCCAGGATTTTCATGAAATGGTTTTAACTGGTTAAAAATCAACAGACAGGCGTCTATTGAAAGCTAAGATATAATATTATTGTCAAAAACACAATTAAAAACAAAATCCTAAAAATAATTTATTGCTGCCTGCTAATTGGGGCAATGCCTGCGTGGTAGTGTTAAGAAATACCTGAATCGGGAGGCCTGAATAACATCAATAAAATGAGCACAATAAATTCCCGGGAATTTTAAGGTAAATACGACTGTGAACGCGGTGTTTTACAAGCACTTTTGCTAATCAAACTTTATTAGGAGGCCCGAAGAAGTGGTGTGCTATTGTAATCAAAACGACACGAAATTATTTAAAAAGCTATAGAAATTAAGTGTTATTTAAACAAGAATGGAGTAGGAAAATAGTATTTGAAACCTCTTCACCTGTTGCAAGCGGATGCAAAAGAATCAGTTTAACCTGCTAAATCGATATTAAGTTCAGGCTTAAATGATAGAATGGGATGGTATGAATTGAGGTTGGATAACCGTTTAAAACAAAAAGAGGCTGTATCATAAATCATGATCAGCCTCTTTTTTATTATTAATGGTTTATTGCTATAAAATCAATTAGTTATCTATGGTTTTATTTGTTTTAACAATCTGATTTTCATATATTTAAAGTATAGATATATGAGATATGGCAATCAGACAACCTGTTTTCAAACACTATGATCAGCAGCAAATATTAGCTATTCCGCCAACCCTGGAGGAGCTAATCCCGCAATCCCATCCGGTTAGAG